>CAZVVM010000054.1:0-11968 GCA_964630635.1 uncultured Ruminococcus sp.
TTCAAAACGGGCGACCAATGGTCGCCCCTACAAATAATATTTCAAGGTTCCGAGCAGCCCCCGATTCAAACACAAGCAAAAAGAGCAGACCGAACGGTCTGCTCTTTTTTTAGATTACTTATACTTGCGCTTACGGGCTGCTTCTGCCTTCTTCTTGCGCTTTACGCTGGGCTTCTCATAGCACTCTCTCTTGCGGAGCTCTGCGAGAACGCCGGATCTCTGACACTGTCTCTTGAATCTACGAAGAGCGCTATCCAGAGATTCATTTTCTTTTACTCTTACTTCTGCCATTATCTATCCCTCCCCTCGCATTGTAAGCAAAGAGAATTTTTTTCAAATTCCACATAACATAATAACACATCTGATTTATTATGTCAAGTAAAAGTTTGAAATATTCTGTTTTTTTGGCAAAAATTATTTAACGACGAAGTTTACGAGCTTATTCGGAACGAAAATTTCCTTGATTATCGTCTTTCCTTCAAGGAAAGGAACGACCTTATCAACTGCCTTTGCTTTGGCAAGAACGGTGTCCTTATCGTCGTTTGCGTTGACGATAACGGTTCCGCGGAGCTTACCGAGGACCTGAACAGCGTACTCGACTGTTGAGTCTACGGTCTTCGCTTCATCGTACTTGGGCCACTCGGCTACCGACGCAAAGCCGCTGTTTCCGAGCGCTTCCCAGATTTCCTCGCAGATATGAGGCGCGAAGGGAGAGAGGAGTCGAACGAAAATTCCGAGCTCGTCCTTGGTGAGAGAGCCGTGATCGTAGATCGCGTTTATAAGTATCATCATCTGCGCGATAGCGGTATTGAACTTCATCGCCTCGATGTCTTCGGTTACCTTCTTTACCGTCTTATGGAAGAGCGTTTCAAGCTCGGGCGTTACACCCTCGCCCTTTACGAGCTCTGTAAGAGCCGCAGTACGGTCAAGGAAGCGGCGGCATCCCTTCATCGAGCTTTCGTTCCACGGTGCCGCCTGCTCGTAGTCACCCATAAAGAGGACGTAGAGGCGGAGAGTATCTGCACCGCTTTCGTCAACGACGGTATTCGGGTCGACGACGTTTCCGCGCGACTTACTCATCTTCTCGCCGTCAGAGCCGAGAATGAGTCCCTGCGCGGTACGCTTTGCGTAGGGTTCCGAGGTCGGAACGAGGTCAAGGTCGTAAAGGAACTTATGCCAGAAACGGGAATATATCATATGGCGCGTAACGTGCTCCATACCGCCGTTATACCAGTCAACGGGCATCCAATAGTCCATCGCTTCCTTCGATGCAAAGCAGTCGGGGTTCTTCGGATCGGTATAACGCAGGAAGTACCACGACGAGCCAGCCCACTGCGGCATCGTATCGGTTTCACGTTTAGCAGCCACGCCGCACTTAGGACACTTACAGTTTACGAAGGACTCGATCTTTGCAAGCGGGCTTTCGCCGTCCGAGCCGGGCTGGAAGTTATCAACGGGAGGAAGGCGGAGAGGAAGCTCCTCGTAAGGAACGGGAACTATTCCGCACTTGGGACAGTGTACGATCGGAATCGGCTCGCCCCAGTATCTCTGACGGTTGAAAGCCCAGTCCTTCATCTTGAACTGCACGCCCTTTTCGCCTATTCCCTTTTCGGTCAGAAATTCGAGGATCTTGTCGATAGCGTCCTTTTTATTGGTGATACCGTTGAGCACGCCCGAATTCACCATTTCGCCGTCGCCCGTGTATGCTTCGGTAGAAATGTCGCCGCCTTTGATTACTTCAATGATGTCGATACCGAACTTCTTTGCGAAGTCGTAGTCACGGGTGTCGTGCGCGGGAACCGCCATAATTGCGCCCGTACCGTAGCCCATCATTACGTAGTCGGCAACGTATATCGGAATTTCTTTTTCGGTTATCGGGTTGATTGCCGAAAGACCTTCGATGCGAACGCCCGTCTTTTCCTTTACGAGCTGTGTTCTTTCGAACTCGCTCTTCTTTGCGCACTCGGCTTTATATGCGTCGAGCGCGTCGGCGTTCGTAATGGTATCGCGGTACTTTTCGATTATCGGATGCTCGGGAGCGATTACCATAAAGGTTACGCCGTAGAGCGTGTCGGGGCGGGTCGTATAGATACGGAGCGAATCGTCGACGTTAAGCTTGAAATTAACGTACGCGCCCGTGCTCTTTCCGATCCAGTTTTCCTGCTGGAGACGGACGTTCGGAAGATAATCGACACCGTTAAGACCTTCAAGGAGCTTATCGGCATACTCGGTAATACGGAGATACCAGACCTCTTTCGTCTTCTGTACGATCTCGGAATGGCAGATGTCGCACTTACCGCCCTGCGAGTCCTCGTTCGAAAGGACGACCTTACAGGACGGGCAGTAGTTTACGAGCGTCTTATCGCGGAAAACGAGACCGTTTTCGTACATTTTGAGGAATATCCACTGCGTCCACTTATAGTATTCCTCCTCGGTCGTGTCAACCACGCGGCTCCAGTCGAAGGAGAAGCCGACGCGCTTTAACTGCGAGGTGAACTTCTTTATGTTGTTATCGGTTACCTGACGGGGGTGAACTCCCGTCTTGATTGCGGTATTTTCGGTCGGCAGTCCGTATGCGTCAAAGCCGATCGGAAAGAGGACGTTATAGCCCTCCATTCTTCTCTTTCTGCTTACGACCTCAAGACCCGAATATGCCTTGATATGTCCGACGTGCATTCCCGAGCCCGACGGATACGGGAACTCAACGAGGGAATAGAACTTCTTTTTTGAAGTGTCCGCTTTTGCCTCGAAAAGCTTTGCCTCTTCCCATTTGTCCTGCCATTTTTTGTCGATCAAACGATGTTCGTACTTCATTTTTCTGTCCTTCTTTTTAGAGATTGTTGTTTGCGTATAAGAATTCAATTATTATGTCATCCTGAGCGGAGCGTCGCCAGACCCGTTCGATTCCGCTACGCTCCACTCAGGGTGACGGCGACGCGCAGTCGAAATCCGAGCGACGCGAGGATCAAACGCGACAGCGTTTGGGATCTATATCAGTCTTCTGTGAGAAGCTCCGAAATGTCTACCTCTTCTGCTTCTGCCCAAAGCTTTTCGAGATTGTAAAATTCTCTTGCGTCGGGCGTGAAGATAGTTTCTATATCGCTCGAATCGTCGAGAAGCACCCACGCCGCGCTGTCGTCACCTACTACGTGGTCGGCGGTGACGCCCTCAAGACCGAGCTTGTATTCGACCTCGTCGGATAGACCCTTTACCTGCGTGGTAGAGTTACCGCCGCAGATAACGAAATAGTCGGCAAGGACCGTCTTTTCGGTTACGTGAAGGAGCTTGATGTTACGTCCTTTGCGCGCGTCAAGCACCTTTATTATCATTTCAGCAATTTCTTTCGGCTCAAATACTTTCTTTTCTTCCATAGTTATTTTCCTTTAGCTTTTCTATAATATATTCTCTTGCTTTTTCGGTGTCCGAATGTATCGGGTGACCGTTTTCCTTTAGGTCCGCGACCGTCATATCGAGCGCTATCAGCATTATCTCGTCGAGCGTGCGAAGCTTATCGCCTTTTTCTATCATTCCGTAGAATATCGCGCGGAGCTTTACGCAGTCGGGGAAGGTTCGCGTCGGCTCGATGAAGTCGCTTAAATACATAAGCTTCGTCGTTATCGGCATATCTGCTTTTCCCGTCGTATGATAGCGTATTGCATCGAATACTGTGTCATCGACTGCATCGGGGTGAAGCTTCTTTGCGAGGTATGCGCCCGTCATCTGGTGAAGCGTTTTATCGCTTGCGAGCGTTCCCTCGTCGGGGGTAACTCCCATTTCTTTCAAGAGCGCAAGATGCTCGTCGCGGGTAAGGTACTTCGTTATATCGTGAAGCACGGCAGCTACGCGGAGCTTTTCTTTATCGCTCTGCGGCAGATCAAATATGTCGGACAGACGCAGTGCTTCTTCCTCGGTTGCGAAGATGTGTTTCCACCTTTTTTCGCGGACGAGCTTTCGCACGGTTGCATACAGCGGGCAGTTCAGGTATAAGCGGTCGTTTCTTATTATCTCCTCAACCTCGGGGGTAACGAAATTCGAGATGCTCTTCCCTTCCTTTACCGCCTGTCTTATTTGGCTTGACGAGACCTCAAACGGTGTGAGATCCAGGTCGATTATTCTTGCGTTATAGTCGTTTTTATAACGCGCTTTCGCTTCCTCGATCGCATTTTCGGTCTCGGGGTCGATATCTTCACGCCGAGCGTGGCAGACAGTTGCCAGCTTTAAGATGATATCGGGATTTTTCCACCTGTCGAGCGACAGGAGCATATCGGTTCCCATAAGGAAATACATCTCGTTTTCGGGCGATGAAAAATGCTCAAGGGTAAGATAAGTGTAGCTGTTACCGCCGTTTTCTATTTCATAGCCGCTTACGGTAACGTTTCTTCCGTCGTTTTCAAACGCCGCCTTTGCCATTTTCAGGCGCTCGTGCGGATCGTTATCGGTATCATTCGTCTTGAACGGCGAAACTGCCGTCGGCATTATTATCAGCTCGTCGAGCTTCATCTCGTCGTAAAACGCATTTGCGGCTCTTATGTGTCCGATATGTATCGGGTTAAAGGAACCGCCGTATATTCCGAGGCGCTTCATCTTGGCTTATTCTCCATAAGATACTTTGCAAAGAGGCGTATCGACTGTCCGCGGTGGCTGACTGCGTTCTTTTCGTCGATAGTTATCTCGGCGTAGGTCTTATCAAGCTGCGGCATATAGAATATCGGATCGTAGCCGAAGCCGCCGTTTCCGCGTTCTTCGCGGATCATCGTTCCCTTACATTCACCTCGGAAATAATGCGGCTCGTCGATCTTATTCGGGTCGACGAATGCGATCACCGATATAAACGCCGCGTTTCTCTTTTCGTCGGGGACGTTTTCAAGCTCGCTCAAAAGCTTGTCGTTATTGTTTTTATCGTTACACGGCTCGCCTGCGTAACGTGCGGAATAGACTCCCGGGCGTCCGCCGAGCGCTTCTACCTCAAGCCCCGAGTCGTCGGCTATCGCGTAGTAGCCCATTTTCGCGGGAACGCACGCTTTTATATATGCGTTTTCCTCGAAGGTCGTGCCTGTTTCTTCGATTTCACCGTAATAGCCGATATCGTCGAGCGAAAGAAGGGTCACGCCCGTAACTCCGCTTTCTTTAAGCACTCTTTCGATCTCCGCTATCTTATGTCGGTTTCTTGATGCAAGTACAATTTTCATATCATTCAAACAGTGCCGTAACAAATTCGTCGGCAACGAAATATTGGAGATCGTCGATCTGCTCGCCGACGCAAATGAATTTTACGGGGATACCGAGCTCCTCTTTTATCGAGAACACAATTCCGCCCTTTGCAGTACCGTCGAGCTTTGTCAGAACAAGACCCGTTAAGGGCGCTGCGTTCTTGAACTCCTTTGCCTGAAGGACTGCGTTTTGTCCCGTCGTTGCGTCGAGGACGAGAAGCGTGTCGCGCGATGCGCCCGGCGTCTCACGCTCGATGACTCTGTTTATCTTGGCAAGCTCATCCATTAAGTTTTTCTTATTGTGAAGGCGTCCTGCGGTATCGACGATGACTACGTCGGTGCCTCTCTTTTTAGCGGCGTTAAGTGCGTCGAAAACGACTGCCGCGGGGTCGGACCCCTCCTCGTGACGTATAAGCTCAACGCCTACGCGGTCTGCCCACACGCCGAGCTGATCTATTGCCGCGGCGCGGAAGGTATCTGCGGCGGCGAGAAGCACGCTTTTGCCGTCGTTTTTGAGAAGATTCGCTATCTTTGCGATAGAGGTCGTTTTACCGACGCCGTTTACTCCGATAACGAGGATAACGGACGGGGTGGTCGAAAGGTCAAGCCCTTCTCCCTCTCCGACCTTTTCGCGGAGAAGCACTTGAAGCGCCGCCTTGACCTCCATCGGATCGGTTATCTTCTCTTTTCTTATTTTTTCACGGAGCGAATCGAGTATGCTTTCGGTCACGTTCACGCCTACGTCGGCGGTGATAAGTATTTCTTCAAGCTCCTCAAGCAGCTCCTCGTCGACCTTTTTAAACGCCTTGAAGAGCCCGTCGAGCCGTCCGAAAACGGCGTTTTTCGTTTTGGTAAGTCCTGCTTTTAGTTTTTCGAAAAAGCCCATCAGTTAAGCTCTCCTCCCATCTTCTTCTCGACCTCGTTTACGTTCATCGAAAGCACCTTCGATATACCTCTGTCGGGCATCGTAATACCGTAGAGCATATCTGCTGCCTCCATAGTACCGCGGCGGTGCGTGATGACGACGAACTGCGTCTTTTCTGAATATCTGTGCATATAGTCGGATAGGCGCACGACGTTTACCTCGTCAAGCGCACTTTCGATCTCGTCGAATATGCAGAAAGGTGTCGGGTTTACGTTCAGTATCGCAAATATCAGCGCGATAGCGACGAAGGACTGCTCTCCGCCCGAAAGGGATATAAGGTTCTTTATTATCTTTCCGGGAGGCGCGACCTTTATTTCTATTCCGCTCGTCAGCACGTTTTCGGGATCGGTAAGGGATATCTCCGCCGTTCCTCCGCCGAACAGCTCCTTGAAGGTGACCTTGAAGTTTTTGTTTATCTCCTCGAAGGCGGTGACGAACATCGTCTTCATTTCCTTTTCGAGGCGTGCGATTATTCCGTCAAGCCCTTCACGCGCTTTCGTCAGATCCTCAAACTGCGCGGTATTGAAATCGTAACGCTCCTTGACGTCTGCGTATTCCTCTATCGCGCCGACGTTTACGTGTCCGAGTGCGCGGAGCTTATTACGAAGCTCGGTCTGGCGCGCGCCGTAGGTCGGACGCGTTTCCTCGGTTACGGGTGCGTAATTCAGCTCGGTTGCCGCAGTATATGTAAGCTCGTAGTCCTCCCATATTTTTGCGGCAAGTCGGTCGTGCTCGGTCGTCAGATTTTCTCTTACGCCTTCAAGCTTTGTGAACTCGCGGAAAAGGGTCTCTCTTACGTGAGTCTTCTCACGAAGCTCCTCTCTTATGCGGCTCTGTACCTTTTCGTATTCGATATTTTGAGATATCAGCTTGCTTCTTTCGGCTTCAAGCGCACTTATATCGTCCGCCAGGGTATCAAAGGTGACCTTATTCTCGCTTATGCGCTTCTTGATATCGGAAAGCTTCTGTTCAAGCGCAGCACCAAGCTCCTCGGAGCGTGCTATCTGCTCGCGGAGTGCTTCAACCGTGCTTTCGTTAAGGGTGATTCCCGAATTAAGAGATTCAACGTCCTTTTCGAGCGCCGCTTCGGTAATTCTTCCCTCATTGTAGGAAGAAAGGATAGCCGCAAGGGCATCGTCCTCATCGTTTCTGCGTGCGACTGTCGCTTCGGTTTCGCTCTTCTTTTCGGCAAGCTCTTTTTCGAGCAACGCTATCGTTTCCTCGATACGCGATTTTTCGATATCGTACTGCTCGTGCTCCTTGCCGAGTCCTTCGAGCGCGGTATTAAGGGCGGAAAGGCGCATACCTTCTGTTTCGTGTCTGCTCTTATTTACCTCATACTGCGTCTGCTCTGCATTGAGCATCATCGTAAGAAGTGCGATTCTCTCGTTTATTCCGCCGAGCTCGCCCGTCAGCTTCTCGATATCGGAATTGATCTCGCTCTCGTGTGCCTTCTTGCTTCCGAGCTCGATGCCGAGCTTTGCGACCTCGCTCTTGAGCGAGGATATTTCGGCGCTTCTCGTAAGAATACCGCTGTCCTGGCGCGTCGAGCCGCCCGTGAACGAGCCGCCTGCGTTTATTATCTGTCCGTCAAGCGTTACTATTCTTATGCGGTAGCCGAAGGATTTTGCGGTAAACGCCGCGTTGTCGATGTTATCAAAGACTGCCGTTCTGCCGAGCAGATTTCCGATAACGCCCGCATATTTTTTATCGTGACCGCAGAGCTTGTCTGCCATTCCGACGTAGCCCTTTTTATTCTTCAGCTCGTTTTCGGATATTACGGGCGCCTGCGCCTTCATAGCGGTAAGCGGATAGAACGTAGCCCGTCCGCCGTTCGTCTTTTTGAGGTAGGAGATCGCCGCCTTTGCAGCTTCCTCGTCCTCGGTAACTATGTTCTGTATATTCGCGCCGAGCGCCGTTTCGATGGCGATACTGTATTCGCCCTTTACCGAAATGAGCTTCGACACGGGGCCGTGAATACCCTTTACCGCACCGTTCTCGGATGCGTGCATTACGTTCTTTACGCTGTGGTTATAGCCCTCGAGCAGGTCGTCCATTCTCTTGAGCGTTTCTGCGCGGTGATTTTTCGATTCTATTGTGAGATTAAGGCGGTCGATTACGCTCTTGACCTCGTCAAGCTCGGTACGGAGAGCCGATATTTCGCTTTCCTTTTCATATTCCTTTGCCTTGTCCTCTTCGATCGAGGAAAGATAGTCAGCTACCGTTTTTTCCGAGCGGTTCATCGCGTCGGTAATGACTGCGATCTCTGCTTCAAGCTCTGCTATCTCATTTTTCAGCGAGCGGCTTCTTTCGCTTTCGCTTTCGTGCGAGCCGGATAGCGCCGACAGGCGCACCCTTTCGTCGATAAGCTTGCTTTCGGTCAGGCGCTCGTCATCTTCACATTCAAGTATTTTTGCTTCAAGGAAAGAGATAAGCTCCTTCTTTTCCGATGCCTTTTCGTCAAGCGCCTTAAGCTCAACGCGGAGTGCTTCCAGCTTTTCGGTCTTTTCGGTCAGCTCTTTTTCAAGGTCGCTTCGACGCTTTTCACCGTCGTTTAGCGACAGTAGGCGAAGCTCTCTTTCGTTCTTCGTCTGCTCGATACGGCTTTCGGTATGAAGTATATCGTTTTCAAGGACGCGGCTGTTGCTCTCGATTCCGTGGCGCTTTTCGATATATTCGCTTACGCGGTTCGTCAGTTCCTCTGCACCGCTCTGGCTTTCTGCCGCTTTGGTATACAGATTTTCGCTTCTCGCTTCAAGAGCCGAAATTTCGCTTTCGGCGCTTTCAAGCGCGAGCTTTGCCGACATATATGCGCACTCCGTTTCGTTTGCTCTTGCACGCATCGTTTCGGCGTCGTAGAGCCAGAGGGCAACGTCGACCTCTTTCTTCTGCTCGTAGAGGTCGAGATACTTTCTCGCCGCCGCCGCTTCCTTTTCAAGCGGACCGACGCGGGAGGAAAGCTCGCCGATTATATCGGACAGACGCACGAGGTTTGCCTCGGTGTCCTTCAGCTTTCTTTCCGCTTCGTTTTTTCTTACGCGGTACTTCGAAATTCCTGCCGCTTCTTCAAATACCGAACGGCGCTCGTCGCTCTTCTGCGAGATGATCTCCGCGATCTTGCCCTGTCCGATATTGGAATAGCCCGTCTTACCGACACCCGTATTCATAAACAGCTCTGCGATGTCCTTCAGGCGCGACGCCTTACCGTTTATAAGGTACTCACTGTCGCCGCCGCGGTAGTAACGTCTCGTTACCGACACCTCGTCGTATTCGCTGTCAAGACGGCCTATACCTGCGGTATTGTCGATTATCAGAGTTACCTCTGCGTATCCCATAGGTCTGCGGTTATCGGAACCGCCGAAGATGACGTCCTCCATTTTTGAACCGCGGATGCTCTTCGTCGACATTTCTCCGAGCACCCATCTGACTGCGTCCGTTATATTCGATTTTCCGCTTCCGTTAGGTCCGACGACGGCGGTTATACCTTGGTCGAAGGACAAGACGGTCTTGTCGGGGAAGGATTTGAACCCCTGCATTTCAAGCGCTTTTAATCTCAAAACTAAATACTCCTGTTCACGCCCGCGCGGGCAAATAATACGCCTATTATATATAATAAGTTATTATAACATACATCAAAGCAAATTGCAAGTGTTTGGTGTTATTTTGCACGAAAAACAGGGCTGTTTTTTGGGATTTTTAACGTTGATTTTTGAAGTAAAAAATGCTAATATTAGTTTAAAGATTTTTTGCCTGTGAGGTGTTAAAATGAAAAGCAACGAATTTGTAAGAAAAGACGTGATCATACCCGGTCTTGAAAAGGAATACCGTATACTGCATATTACCGATGCTCACGTCGTAATGTGTAACGAAAAGGAAGGCGAGTACGTAATCGAGGGCGACGGATATTGGGGCGGAACGAAGCTTATTGATTTTTACAATCTTCGCCACAACCATTTCCGCGTAGACGGAGTTCCTACATCGGAGCTTTTCGAAAAGATGTGCGACGAGCTTGCGGCGAATCCCGACTGTGCCGACGTTATCGTTTTCACGGGAGACATTATTGATTTCTTTTCGCAGACCGCCTTTGATTTCATCAAGAGAAATATTGATAAGCTGAAAACGCCGTATATGTTCGTTATCGGAAACCACGATATGATCTTCTCGGGAAAGCCCGAGTCCGAGATCAAAAAAATATTCACTGCGCTCACGGGAGAAAACCCCGATCTTCAGAAAATGAAGCTCGGCGAGCTTACTCTCGTCGGCGTTTACAACGGACCGTATTATTACCCCGAAAAGTCGCTTAATGACCTGGTAAACGCGCTTGAAGGCGAAGATAACGTCGTGCTTTTCCAGCACGTTCCGCTGTCTACCAAGGAGTTTCACAAGTATAATGCCGACCGAAATCAACGCGACTGGAGCATCGGCGACCAGGGTGTTTGCAACGGTGACGGCTGGAAGACTGTGTTTGACATAGTCGGTGCCGACGATACTCCCGTCAAGGCGATCATCTGCGGAGATTGTCACATTGAGCATGAAAGCAAGCTCGGAAACGTTCCTCAATACACTTCCCCGTTGAACGCAAACTACCCGCCTTATTTATACGTGCTTCATTCTTGAAGACCGATCCCCTGCGCTTAAAAGGCGCGGGGGATTTTGTTTGGTACTGTAATAAAACAAATGGGGGTTGTGCTTCCACGTTCATTCTGTCGCGGACAATAAAGCTCTTTTCCACGTAGTCTTGCCTTCCCATCAGGGGAAGGCAAGAGGAGCGGCGCTTCTTTATTACGAAAACAACAAAATTCCCTGCTTTTCGCCCTGTTTCTCTGCCCTTATTCTATTGACAAATACTGTATAATGTAGTAAAATAAAATATGTATGTGCATTTATAATACGGAGGAACGACAGTGTTAAATTTTAAGAACACGCTTTCGCAGGCGCTGTCCTGCGCTATCAAGAAAATATCCCCCGAGACCGAGCTTTCGGTGTCCGAGCTTCTTTCGATGCTTGAATACCCGCCGAGCAGAGATATGGGCGATATTGCATTCCCCTGCTTCAAGCTGAGCAAGGCGCTTCGCAAGGCGCCTCCCGTTATCGCTTCTCTTCTTTCCGAGGCGATGGACAAGGTCGAGTATCTTGCTAAAGCCGAGGTTGCAGGCGGATATCTCAACTTCTTTATTGACGATTCCTATTTCACCGACGGAATCCTCGACAAAGTAATTGCCGAGGGCGACGATTACGGCAAGAGCTACAGCGGTAAGGGCAAAACGCTCGTTATCGACTACTCTTCCCCGAACGTTGCAAAGCCCTTCCATATAGGACATCTCGGAACGACCGTTATCGGTCATTCGCTCAAAAAGCTTCACGAATTCTGCGGCTGGAACGCGGTCGGCATAAACCACCTCGGCGACTGGGGAACGCAGTTTGGTAAGCTTATCGTTGCGTACAAGCTCTGGGGCAACAAGGAGCAGATCGAGGAGGGCGGAATCGACAAGCTCGTCGAGCTTTACGTCCGCATCAACAACACCATCAAGGGCGACGAGGAGAAGGGTATCCCCGCGCGCGACGACCTTGCACAGCAGGCTCGTGACGAGTTCCGCAAGATGGAGGAGGGCGACGAGGAAAACATCGCACTCTGGAAGTGGTTCGTTGAGATAAGCCTTGCGGAATACGAAAAGACCTACAAGCAGCTTGATATTGAGTTTGACAGCTACAAGGGTGAGAGCTTCTATACGGATAAGATGCCCGCACAGGTGCAAAAGCTTCGCGATATGGGACTTATGAAGATAGACGACGGCGCGTCCATAGTTGACCTTGAACAGTACGGTATGCCCCC
>CAZVVM010000055.1:0-11956 GCA_964630635.1 uncultured Ruminococcus sp.
GCCGCCGCCTGCCGTGCAGTCTACGTAGAGACCGTCGGGCTTTATGTTCAGTCCGTCGATGCATTCGTTCAGCATCACGGAGTAGTGTTCAAAATTAACTGCCATATCAGAAGCCGAGCTTTATAAGCAGATCGGTGATGTCTGCGGTGTTTTCGGAATTGCTTTCGCTTATCCAGCTTTCCTCGTCCCAAATCTCGATGTGGTCGCCTACGCCGATTATCTTTACCGCACGGGTAAGACCTGCATATTCGCAAAGAGTAGGGGAGATAAGGACGCGTCCCTGACCGTCGACGTTCGTTTCAAATGCAGCAGAGAAGAGGAATCTCTTTATCATTCTCGTTTCGGTCTGGGGAAGGGTCTCAAGCTTTGCGGTGAAATCCACCCAGCGATCCATCGGATAAAGGGAAATACATTTGTCTACGTTCTTGGTCATAACGACCGTTTCGCCAAGCTCTTCACGAAGTCGAGAGGGAAGACTAACGCGCTTCTTGCTGTCTAAATTGTGGCTGTATTCTCCGCAGAACATACGCGTTTCCTCCTTGCTTGACGTTTTTATGGGAAGTTGCGGTCAAATCGTGGACATTTCAACCACTTTGACCCACTTTTCGCCACTTCTGCTACAATTATATATCAGAGAATACGGTTTTGCAATAGAAAAATCCACTATTTTGACGACATTTTTTAATATTTTTTCCGCAGTAGAACAAATTTTCGACATTATTCGATATAAAAGAGAACAAAAAACGAACGCTCGATTTTGCGGCGTTCGCGTTCGTGTTATTTTATCGAAAATAGCGCCATAAATTGCCGAAATTGATTGACAAACGGCGCTTATTGTGATATATTTGTGTTGAAAATTGCTGTTTTGAGAGGGGGAAACGGATATGGATCGAAATAACATGGATACTGTGAACCGAGAAGCTACTTTAGAAACGCATATGCTCTCTCATCGTGCACTTCCTTTTGTTTTTCATACAG
This sequence comes from uncultured Ruminococcus sp., assembly GCA_964630635.1. Lineage (GTDB taxonomy): Bacteria > Bacillota > Clostridia > Oscillospirales > CAG-272 > Colimorpha_A. The sequence continues at coordinate 979 of CAZVVM010000055.1, forward strand.
ACTGTGTTATAAATTCGCCGCAGCATCATGCGAATAAGCATAAGGAGCTTGAAATACTTATGTGTGTTTCAGGATCGGGTACTGTTTATTCAGATATGAAGGCAATTCAGCTCGTTCCGGGCGAAATGGCGGTTATTAATACTAACAGAATCCACTATACGACGACTGACAGCGAGTTTCGTTATCACTGTCTGATCGTCGACAACGATTTCCTTTATTCTATAGGCATTGATACAGATGAGATCTGCTTTGAGGACAAGATCTGGTCGTCTTATTTTCCCGAGCTGTTTGACAAGATATGCACCGAGTGGCACCGTGACGATAAGTTCAAAAGCGTTATTGTAAAGTCGATCGTTGCCGAGCTTTGCGTTCGTATGTGCCGCGATCATATCGTAAAAGATACGAATAACGAAAAAGAGAGCAAGACGCTCAAAAAGATAAAGTATTCTATAAATTATATCAAGCAGAATTTCAGACGCGATCTGTCACTTGACGAGGTGTCTGATGCTGCGGGACTTTCCCGTTATCATTTCTGCCGTGAATTCAAAAAGGCGACCGGACTGACGCCGGTCGAGTTCATTAACAGAACGAGATGCGAATTTGCTAAAGAGCTTCTTGAATCAAAAAAGTATACGATTTCCGAAATCAGCGATATGAGCGGTTTTATGACTCCCGCGCACTTTTCAAAGACCTTTAAGGGCATTTTCGGATCTCATCCTTCGGAGCTTATGAAGAAGTCGAAGCGTGATAAAGACGGTGAGTCCTTTAAGCACAGGTTTATTTACAATTCCTCTACGGATCCGTTTTATAACCTCGCACTTGAAGAATGGCTGATGAAAAACTGCGACGAGGACGTGTTTATTCTTTGGCAGAACAGACCGACCGTTGTTATAGGTCGCTATCAGAACGCATATGCAGAGGTGAATATTCCTTATGCTGAGAAAAACGGCATTTCTGTCGTAAGAAGAATGAGCGGCGGCGGTGCAGTGTTCCACGATCTCGGTAACTTGAATTTTACCTTTATCGTAAAAGACGAGGGAGACGGTATTGATTTCGTTCGCTTCCTTACGCCAATTAAGAAAGCGCTCGCTTCTCTTGGAATCGTGACGGAGATCTCGGGCAGAAACGATCTGCTTATGAACGGTAAAAAGATTTCAGGAAGCGCCCAGTGCCGCAAATACGGCAAGGTCCTTCACCACGGTACGTTGCTTGTTGACGTAGATGTTGAAACGCTTTCCTCGGTGCTTAACGTAAGTGCTGAAAAGCTGTCCAGTAAGGGTATAAGCAGCGTCAGAAGCCGTGTTACGAATATTAAGGACGTTTACCCACACGTCAACGTGAGTGTGATCATTGATGCCTTGACGGAACAGCTTTGGGGCAGACGTCTTGAGCTTACCGAAAGGGAAAAGTCGGAGATCGCGTTGCTTGCTGATGAAAAATACTCCTCCTGGGAGTACGTATACGGAAGCTCAAAGGCACTTTCAAAGACAGTAAGTGAGCGTTTTGACGGCGGAAGCATCGAGCTGTCATTTGATTCGGAAAACGGCGTTATAGAAGATATCAAAATCAGCGGTGACTTCTTTGCGGACGGCGAAATTTCGCTTATTGCAGAAGCACTTATAGGTTGTCGGTTATATTTGAACGATCTGATTTCCGCCATTGAAAATGCGGAATGTAAGATCCACGGCATAACCTCCGCCCAAATCGCCGATACTCTACTGAAATAGAAAATGACAGGCAGATGCCTGTCATTTTTATATATTCAGAATCGCGCTCGCAACGCCGAAATATACGAGCAGGGAAAGCGCGTCGACTATCGTCGTAATAAACGGGCTTGCCATAACCGCAGGGTCAAGACCGAGCTTTCCAGCAAGCAGCGGCAGAGAGCAACCGATTAGCTTTGCGATAAATATCGTGAATGCCATCGTTAGCGATACGACCAAAGCAACAAGTAGCGTGATCTCGTTTCCGAGAAGCAGTTTGTCTATCAGAAGTATCTTCAAAAAGGTCGCAACAGCGACGGCACCGCCGCAGAGAATCGAAACGCGGAACTCCTTAAACAGTATTCTGAAAACGTCGGAATATCCAAGCTCGCCGAGTGACAGTCCTCGAATTACGGTGACCGACGCCTGACTTCCTGCGTTACCGCCTGTACCCATTATCATCGGAATGAATGCGGTGAGCGCAACCTGCGCGGCGAGAGCATTCTCAAACGACGAGATTATTATTCCCGTAAAGGTTGCAGAGAGCATAAGTATCATAAGCCACGGAATACGGGTTAAGAATATCTTGAAGGGTGACGTTTTGATATAAGGGCGGTCGGTCGGTGTGATAGCCGACATTTTTGCGATATCTTCTTCGTCCTCTTCGCTGATGACGTCAACTGCGTCGTCGATCGTAATAATTCCGACGAGGCGGTTTTCGTTGTCAACGACTGGAAGAGCAAGGAAGTCGTATTTCATCAGAAGCGTGGCGGCTGTCTCTCTGTCCTCTGCGGTGCTTACCGAGATTACGTTCGGGTTCATTATATCGCTTATCTTTGCATCCTTATCGGATAGGATAAGCGTGTATACGGTGACGAAGCCGAGAAGCTTTTTGTTTTCGGTAACGTAACAGGTATATATCGTTTCGCTTTCTGTTCCTGTCTTACGCAGATGTGCAAACGCTTCTTCGACCGTCATATTGGGCCGCAGACTGACGAATTCTATCGTCATTATGCTTCCCGCTGTGTCACCCGAATACGAAAGAAGCTGGTTTATCGCCTTGCGGCTTTCGGGATGTGAGTTTTTTAGAATTCTCGTTACGACGTTTGCCGGCATTTCTTCAACGATATCGACTGTATCGTCAAGATATAGCTCGTCAAGGACCGACTGAAGCTCTTTATCGGTAAAGGCGTTGATAAGCGCCTCTTGAGTGTCGGGATCCATTTCAACGAAAACCTCTGCCGCAAGCTCCTTCGGGAGCAGGCGGAATATCAGACGGTGATGCTCTTCGTCTATGATATTGAAAAGAGATGCGATGTCGGCGGGCTCTGCCGTTTTAAGCAGCCGTCCAAGCTCGCCTATTTTTTTCTCCTCGTACAGACCTTGAGCAAGCTCGAGATCAAGAATATTGTTTTCCATTTCGGTACGTTCCTTTCTTTTCGGATGGGGTAGTGTGTAAGGTAGTACCGACAGAAATAAAAAGTGCGCAGACAAATCTGCGCACGAATGTCAAAGAATCAAAAGTCAGATAACTTTACCGTGAGCAAAAACGTCTATTATTACAAAGCACTGATTATACCCGTCGGGATTACTGCCTGCGTCCATTAATGCTCACCTCTAATTTTGATTTCATTTTACAGTATATCACTTCTTCTCTGATTCGTAAAGAGGAAATTTTAAAAAAACATAAATTTTTCTCTTTTTTGTTACTTTTTTGTTTTTTTCTTGAAATGACTTCTTATATATGATATACTTTATAGCGTAAATCATTAATGGGAGATTACCGTGTTTTCAAAGATCAAAAACTGGTTCAGTAATTACTGGTATTACTATAAATGGGGCGTAATTATTATCGGTGCGTTCGTCGTTATTCTAACAATATGCCTTGTTCAGTGCGCGACGAAGGAAAAGTACGACGTCAATATAATGTATACGGGTCCTCATATCTTCGGTGTCAACGAGAAGGACGCGCTGTCAAGCTCCTTCGAGCAGATAATGGACGATTATAACGGCGACGGGAAGACCGTTGCCGATATAATGGACATTACCGCTTTTACTGATGAGCAGATAATAGCTGCCATCGGCAAAAATCCTGAGGAAGAATTGCTTATCAAATATGCGCCGTATACGGTTGACCGCGTGCGTCAGAATTTTACGAGTGCTATATCGGGTGACGGTTACGTTTGCCTTATCGATAAGTACTGGTACGATATTCTGACGAACAATAACGCACTCGTTCCGCTTTCAGAGGTTCTCGGATATGCACCCGAAAACTCCATTGACGAATATTCGGTATATCTGTCTGACCTTGAATTCTATAAGTTCTTTGCAGATACGGTCGGCATGCTTCCTGAGGATACTATCGTTTGCTTCCGCGTTATGCCGACGACGTCGTCGATTATCGGCCGCAAGGAAGCGAAGAAAATGTATAATTATTCGATGAAGCTTTTCCGCGCAATGATCGAATTTAACCCCGAGGGTTAATTTAAACCGTAGTAGTTAAGTATTCCGTTATACATTCCTTGTGCGAATAAGTCGGGACGCTCACTCATAAGCGCGGCGTCGCCCGGGTTGGTTATAAATCCGAGCTCGATAAGGACGGCGGGCATTCTCGTCCGTCTTAAAACGTACAGGGACGGACGGACGAACATTCCGCGGCTCGGCAGCCCCGTGCTTTCAGTCAAGCCCGTTAAAATGTTCTCGCCGAGAGCGAAGCCCGGTGAGCTTTGCGAGTACGCGTATCCCTCGTTTCCGCTTGCGCTTTCTATGTTCGATGCGTTAGCGTGTATGCTGATGAATGAGTCCGCGCCCCAGGAGTTTGCGGCGTCTGTGCGCGCCTTTAAGCTCGTTCCGATGCTTGTTCCGAGTATCTCGTTGGGTGAATTTCGGGAGAGTCGGACCTCGAAATTCGGGTTTGCACGCAAAAGGTCGGCAAGCAGTACTCCCACCTCGTAGGTTATATCCTGCTCAAAAAGACCGTTACCCTCGGCACCTGCGTTGGGGTTTTGGGGATTGTGTCCCTGATCTATAAAAATTTTAATTGCCATTACGTTCCTCCGTTTAAGTTTTAATTTCATTATATGCCTCAAATAACGGAGTGACAAAGAAAGGCCGTAAATGGAGTTTAATAAAATAAGACACATTTTGAGCTGTACGCGCCGTGCAGTCGAAAAGTATAATATGATAGAAGAAGGCGACAGGATTGCCGTAGGGCTTTCGGGCGGCAAGGATTCGCTTGCCCTTTTCTGTGCTCTTAAAAACCTGCGGTTATTCTATCCCAAAAAGTTTGAGCTTATCGGAATATCGCTTAATATGGGCTTTGAGGGAATGGATTTTTCGCCGCTTGAAAGGTTTGTGCGCGAATGTGGCTGTGAATTCAAGCTCGTTGATACCCAGCTTGCGAACGTAATTTTCAATTACCGCAACGAGAGCAACCCTTGCTCCCTCTGTGCTAAAATGCGCCGCGGCATACTTCACGACGCGGCAAAGGAGCTTGGCTGCAACAAGCTTGCGCTCGGTCATCATTACGACGACGTCGTTGAGACCTTTATGCTTAATCTTATTCACGAGGGACGGCTCGGTGCATTTCTTCCCGTTACTTATCTTTCTCGCAAAGACCTTACTCTTATTCGTCCGATGATATACGTTGAGGAAAAGGACGTCCGCTATTTTATGGGCAAAAACGACCTGCCTCTGATCAAAAACCTTTGTCCCGAGGACGGACATACAGAAAGGGAAAAGGTCAAGATAATGATCGCGGGACTTGATAAGGAGTATAAAGGACTCAAGCACCGCCTGTTCACCGCAGTTGAACGCGGCGGACTGTTTGAGCAAACCGAAGAACGATAATCTCCCTTCAAACTCTGCAAAATTAGCGCTAAAATAATTGCCTTCTCCTGCCGGAGAAGGTTTTTTGTTTTGTAGAAGCAAAGAAAACCCCCGCGCGAGCGGGGCAAGATAATTATTCGGTAACAGTTTTTTTAAACTGAATATATGCTTGATCATCTCCGAAAAACGCATCGTACTTTCCGAGCGCCTTTTCAGGATAGATACTTGACATATATTCCTCTCCGATTTCCTCGGAGATATTTGAAAAATACATCGGATTGCGAACTGCAATATTGAAATCACTGCTTTTTGCAACTGCTCTGACTTGTTCGGCAATAGCAAAGAATCGCTTCAATTCATCAAGGCATTTTTCCTTATCACCCATCATCATATACACTTGCGCCTTCTTTTCACAGGCATAAACCTTGTACGTAGCATAAAAATCCGAGCAACCGCTATCAAATACGGAAAGCAATTTTTCGTGTGCATCGAAGAAAGCAATTGCTTTGTTATAGTCCTTGTTAATCGTGTAAGAATGAGTCATATGCTCAAAGACGTGGCTCATTGTCCAATATAGCTTCCAAAGAGAGTCTTCTGCAAATTGCTCTTGCTCTTCATAGCTTTTTTTGAAGCCCAACATACTGACCATACCTACAATTCGAGAGCTATATGCATCTGCGCTGATCTTCAAAATCGACTCTTTTGCCTTTTCGTAGTTTCCCGTCTCGTTATAAATTCGTGTCAGCATATTCAGCGCACTGCCTACTTGCTTGTTGTCTCCACAAGTGTCAATCACTTCAGTACAGAGTTGTATTGCTTTTTTTACAGCTTCCTTTTTTTCATTTTCGTCCTTCGATATTCTATTGACCATAGACAGAGAAAAAGCAAGATAGCTTTTTAAATCGGGACTGTTAGGATATTTTTTTAAGCCCTCGCTGATAATCTCGATTTCCTTATAGGTATCCATACTGTCGTCAGCAGCTTTCATAATTGTTTTGACATCTTCAGCATAGCTTTTAATGTGATATCCGAAAAGGCGGTCAATTGAAACCCCGAAATAATCCGCTATGACAGGAAAAATACTAACATCGGGAGCACATTGATTATTTTCCCATTTGGAAATTGCCTGTTCCGATACTCCAAGCTTTTCGGCAAGCTGTGCTTGTGTAATCTTCTTTTCTTTGCGAAGGGTATATATATTTGTTCCGATATTCATAAGGTTATCTCCTTTAAATGTATTTCGTGATCACTGTAATAATTATATCATAACACGTTAAGGTGTCCAATATATCAAACGGGTATTTTTTATGAGCAAAAAACAACCGTAAGTTGGATTATTACTTTTTCCGATGCTTGCTCCCACCGAAAAACTCCTTTATTAAATCAAAAAACGGGCGACAGACAGTCGCCCTAACAAAGATGCTAAAAAAACGAAGCGGCGGGAGCAAGCCCCCGCCCTACGTTATGAAATTAGATTTTCCGTTGATTCTTCAGACACGACGTCATGCGCTTTTTATGCTCTATATTTCTTCAAGCTCCTTCATAAAGAAGGCAAACGATGCGTCCGAAGGCATCGAAAGTGATCCGCGCGGGGAAAGGGAAACGTTCGTTACACGCGGTCCGTCGGGAACACAGGAGCGCTTGAACTGCGAGATAAAGAAACGGCGGATAAAGGTTTTAAGCCATTTGAGCACCGTTTCGGGACGGTATTCGTTTTCGAATACCGAGCAAGCAAGCGCATATATTTCCTTTGGCGAGCGATGCTCCTTTAAGAAATGGTAAAGGAAGAAATCGTGAAGCTCGTAAGGACCTACAAGGTCCTCGGTCTTTTGCGCGATCTTACCGTCGTTGTCTGCGGGAAGAAGCTCGGGTGAAACGGGAGTGCCGATAACGTCAATGAGTATCTCCGCAAGTGTACCGCCGAGCCGTCTTGCTTCGTAATCAACGAGGGCGCGCACGAGGGTTTTGACTATTGAAGCATTCATTCCGTACATCGACATATGGTCGCCGTTGTAGGTCGCCCAGCCGAGCGCAAGCTCCGACATATCGCCCGTACCGATAACGAGACCGTTATATCTGTTCGAAAGATCCATAAGGATCTGCGTGCGTTCTCTTGCCTGCGAGTTTTCGTAGGTAACGTCGGTGACGGACGGGTCGTGTCCGATATCCTCAAAATGCTGAAGAACGGCTTTGCCAATATTTATCTCACGGATATTGACGCCAAGCTCTTCGCACATTCTGATCGCGTTACTCTTCGTGCGCTTCGTTGTGCCGAAGCAGGGCATAGTAACGCAGATTATGTCTTTTCTGTCCTTGTCCATAAGGTCGAACGTGCGAACCGCAGCAAGGAGAGCGAGCGTACTGTCAAGACCGCCCGAAATTCCGAGTACCGCAGTTTTTGCGTGTGCCGCAGTCATACGCTTCATTAAGCCGTATGACTGAATTTTGAGGCAGTTTTCAAAATAATCGTCGGTTATACCTTCGGGTATGAATGGGTTCTTTTCGATTTTCTCGGAAGCTGACGGCTTCTCGATATTTCTGCCCTTCGTTACGGTCGGCTCAAAAGCCGCATAGCAGATACTGCCGTTCGTTAGTGCCTTCTGTTCTGCGATAATTTCTCCGCTTTTAACTGCAAGGGAATAGTCTGCAAACACGATATCGGTCGTAGATTCAGTAGGCGATGCGCCGACGGAAATGACGGTAATACCAAGAAGGTCGGACAGATACTTAACCTGCGCCTTTTTCTCGTTTTCAAAGGTTGCAGTCATTGCCGACGCATACGGGTTGATTATAACCGTCGCGCCTGCTTTTTTCAGCTCGCGGCAATAGTCGGCATCGAGAATATCGTCGCCGATAGCAACGCCGTAAACTGCGTCATCGATTTCAAATACGATCGCAGGGTCGTTATCCGAGACGAATATCCGCTTTTCGGCGTAAGACAGATTTCTTTTTGGCGAAAATCCGAGAAGTTCACCTTTATTTAAAACCGCAACGCAGTCGTAAAGTGAGCTTTCAATTTTGATCGGAATTCCGACGAACGCCGTAACAGATGCGTCAAGCGTTGCTTGCGCGATTTCATTCAGCGCTTCAGCCCAAATGTCGGTCAATCTGTCATTCAAAAAGAGGTCGCCGCAGGAGTATCCAGTAATCGAAAGCTCGGGGAATACTACGGCATTGGCTCCGTTTTTTGATGCTTCTGCAATTATTTCCGTTATTGATTTTACGTTCGCGTTTACGTCAGCAACCGATACTTCGTTTGAGACAAGCGCGATTTTGATCGTGTTTTTCATTTTTTCTCCTTATCAGCGTACGCTGAAAAGAATATCTCCGTAGGTCGGGAAAGGCCAGTAGCTTTCTGCGGTCAAGGTTTCCGCCTCGTCGCAGATACGGCGAAGCTCCGTCATCTTCGGAATTACGGAATTAAGATAGAAATCGGCACATTCCGCGTGATCGGCGTGATAGTTTGCCTTTGCCGTGAGGGAATCAAGCTCCTTGACAGCGGTGTTAGCTCTTGAAACGAGCGAGGAAAGGGAAGTGATGATCTCTTCCTCTGCGTCGGTCAGGGCAGTCGGTACTGCGGTCTTTACGTTGATCACCGTCTTTGAAACGTCCTTGACGTAGGAAATGACCGCGGGGATTATTTCCTTTCTTGCCATATCTATCATCGTCAATGCTTCAATATTGATAAGCTTGCAGTAATTCTCGAGCATTATCTCCTTGCGCGAGCGAAGCTCCGTTTCGGAGAAAATCTTGTTCTCTGAGAAAAGCTTGACGTTCTTTTCGTCAAGGAAGTGCGAAAGCGCCTCGGGAGTGTTGCGGAGATTGGAAAGACCTCTCTTTTCGGCTTCCTTTACCCACGATTCGTCGTAGCCGTTACCGTTGAAGAGGATTCTCTTATGAGCCCGGACGGTGTCACGAATAAGATCGTGAAGCGCTTCCTCGAAGCATTCAGCGCTTTCAAGACGGTCTGCAAAGCCCTTGAGCGTCTCTGCAACTGCGGTGTTGATTACCGTGTTTACGTCCGAAACCGATGCGGCAGAGCCGAGCATACGGAACTCGAACTTGTTACCCGTGAAGGCGAAGGGAGACGTACGGTTTCTGTCCGTCGTGTCCTTCGTGAACTTCGGGAGAATATGTACTCCTACGCGTAGAAGCTCCTTTTCCTTACCGCCGTACGAGGTCTCACTTTCGATAGCGTTGAGTATCTCGGTAAGCTCGTCCCCGAGGAAGAAGGAAACTATTGCGGGGGGGGCTTCACCTGCGCCGAGACGGTGGTCGTTGCCTGCCGTTGCGACGGAGATACGTAGAAGCTCCTGATAGTCGTCGACTGCCTTGATTATTGCGCTCAAGAACAAAAGGAATTGAGCATTTTCATAGGGCGTTTCTCCCGGCTCGAGAAGGTTGATTCCCGTGTCGGTTGAGATCGACCAGTTGTTATGCTTACCGCTTCCGTTTACGCCTGCAAAGGGCTTCTCGTGAAGCAGACATACGAGTCCGTGTCTCTTTGCAACGGTTTGAAGCATTTCCATAGTGAGCTGATTGTGGTCAGCCGCGATATTTGCAGTTGTGAATATCGGGGCAAGCTCGTGCTGTGCGGGAGCTGCCTCGTTGTGCTCCGTTTTTGCAAGTACTCCGAGCTTCCAAAGCTCGACGTCAACGTCGTGCATAAACTCCGAGACCTTGTCCTTGATGGAGCCGAAATAGTGGTCGTCAAGCTCCTGTCCCTTCGGTGCCTTTGCGCCAAAGAGCGTTCTGCCGGTGTAGAAAAGGTCCTTGCGCTTTTCATAAACTTCTTTGGTGATAAGGAAATATTCCTGCTCAACGCCTACTGTCGTTTTGACAGACGTGACGTTTTCGTTTCCAAACAGCTTCAGAACGCGAAGCGCCTGCTTATTGATCTTCTCCATCGAGCGGAGAAGGGGAGTTTTCTTATCCAGCGCCTCACCGCCGTATGAGCAGAAAGCTGTCGGAATACAAAGCGTTCTGTCCTTGATAAAGGCGTAAGATGAGGGATCCCAAGCGGTATATCCGCGTGCTTCAAAGGTCGCACGAAGTCCGCCCGACGGGAAGGAGGACGCGTCGGTCTCGCCCTTTACGAGCTCCTTCCCCGAGAATTCCATAATGACTTTACCGTCTTTGGTCGGGCTTATAAAGCTGTCGTGCTTTTCGGCGGTGATTCCCGTCATCGGCTGGAACCAGTGAGTATAGTGAGTTGCGCCCTTTTCGATAGCCCAATCCTTCATCGCTGCTGCGACTACGTTTGCAAGCTCGATATCGAGGCGTTTACCGTCTTTAATTGTTCTGCGCATCGCGTCGTAAGTCTCCTTCGGGAGCTTCTTACGCATCGCGGTGTCGTCAAATACCATCGTGCCGAAGCAGTCTGTTATATTGTTCATAGTAATTTTTCTCCGTTGGTCTTATGGGTTCGTTTCGGGTATCTGTTCGTC
>CAZVVM010000056.1:0-11918 GCA_964630635.1 uncultured Ruminococcus sp.
AGGGCAGAGTTCCTTTCCTTAACTTCTTCGATGGCTTCCGTACCTCTCACGAGATCCAGAAGATCGAAGCGTGGGATTACGACGACCTCGCTGAAATGGTCGATAAGGACGCTATCGCAGCATTCCGCGCTCGCGCTCTTAACCCCGAGCATCCCGTTCTCCGCGGCTCCGCTGAAAACGGAGATATCTTCTTCCAGCACCGCGAGGCGTGCAACCCCTACTATGACGCTCTTCCCGCAATCGTTGAAGAGTATATGGACAAGGTCAACGCAAAGATCGGTACCGATTACAAGCCCTTCAACTACTACGGTGCTCCCGATGCTGACCGCGTAATCGTTGCTATGGGCTCCATCTGCGACGTTATCGAAGAAGTAATCGACTACATGAACGCAAACGGCGAAAAGGTAGGTCTAATCAAGGTTCGCCTCTACCGTCCTTTCTGCGCTGATAAGCTCGTTGACGCTATTCCTACAACTGCGAAGAAGATCGCAGTTCTTGACAGAACCAAGGAGCCCGGCTCCCTCGGCGAGCCCCTCTACCTCGACGTTGTTGCTTCTCTTGCTTCCAAGGGAATCAATGCAAAGGTAGTCGGCGGCCGTTACGGTCTCGGTTCCAAGGATACTCCTCCCCAGTCCGTATTCGCAGTTTACGAGAACCTTAAGCAGGACGAGCCGAAGGCAAACTTCACCATCGGTATCGTTGACGACGTAACGGGTCTCTCGCTTCCCGAAGTTCCCGCTCCCGATACTGCTGCTGCAGGTACCGTTTCCTGCAAGTTCTGGGGTCTCGGCGGCGACGGTACTGTCGGTGCAAACAAGAACTCCATCAAGATCATCGGTGACTATACCGACAAGTTCATTCAGGCATACTTCCAGTATGACTCGAAGAAGACCGGCGGTATCACGATCTCGCACCTCCGCTTCGGCGACAGCAAGATCAAGTCTCCTTATTACATCACCAAGGCAAACTTCGTTGCTTGCCACAATCCTTCTTATATGCAGAAGGGCTACAAGATCGTTCAGGACGTTAAGCCCGGCGGTACATTCCTTCTTAACTGCCAGTGGAACGCTGAAGAGCTTGAAGCAAACCTTCCTGCAGATGCAAAGAAGTACATTGCAGATAACAACATCTCCTTCTATATCGTAAACGCTATCGACAAGGCACGTGAGATCGGTATGGGCAAGCGTACCAATACCATTCTCCAGAGCGCATTCTTCGCTCTCGCTAACATTATGCCTATCGATACTGCTATCGAGAAGATGAAGTACATGGCTAAAAAGTCCTACTCCAAGAAGGGCGACGCAGTCGTTGAGATGAACTACAAGGCAATCGACGCAGGTGTTGACGCACTCGTTAAGGTCGAGGTTCCCGCTTCCTGGAAGAACGCAGACGTTACTGCAACTGAAGAAACCGTTACCGGTGACCGTCCCGAGCTCGTTAAGTTCGTTAAGACCGTTCTTAACCCCGTTTCCAAGATGCTCGGCGATACCCTCCCCGTATCCGCATTCAAGGATATGGCAGACGGTACTTATCCTCAGGGCTCTTCCGCTTACGAGAAGAGAGGCGTTGCAGTTGAGGTTCCCGTATGGAACGCTGACACCTGTGCTAAATGTAACAAGTGTGCGTACGTATGTCCTCACGCTACTATCCGTCCTTACGCTCTTACCGCTGACGAAGTAGCAGCAGCTCCCGCACAGATGAAGAAGGCACCCAAGCCCATCGTTAAGACCGAGTACGTTTACACCCTCGCTATTTCTCCTATGGACTGTATGGGATGCGGAGTTTGTATCGGCGTATGTCCTACCAACTCTCTTACCATGGTCGCTAAGGATACTCAGCTTGCTGAGCAGGAAGTATTCGACTACTGCGTAGCAAACGTAACCGTTAAGGACGACGTTGCTTCCAATAAGAACGTAATCGCTTCCCAGTACAAGCAGCCCCTCCTCGAGTTCTCCGGCTCTTGCGCAGGATGTGCTGAAACCTCTTACGCACGTCTTATCACCCAGCTCTTCGGTGAGAGAATGTATATCTCGAACGCTACCGGATGTTCCTCCATTTGGGGTGGCTCTGCTCCTGCAACTCCTTACACCGTAAATAAGGCAAGCGGACGCGGTCCTGCTTGGGGTAACTCCCTCTTCGAGGACAACGCTGAACACGGTCTCGGTATCTACCTCGGACAGAAGACCATCCGTAACCGCCTTATCGAGAAGGTTAAGGCACTTGAGACTCCTTGCGAGAAGTGCAAGGCAATCGTTGACGAGTACCTCAACACCATCGACGACGGCGCAGCAAACGAGAAGGCAACCAAGGCACTCGTTGAGCTTCTTGAGGGCTGGGCAGCAGAGGGCTGTGAAGCTTCCAAGGAAATTCTCGCTGAAAAGAACTACCTCTCCAAGAAGTCCGTATGGATCTTCGGTGGTGACGGTTGGGCATACGATATCGGCTTCGGCGGTCTCGACCACGTAATCGCTTCGGGCGAGGACGTAAACATTATGGTATTCGATACCGAGGTTTACAGTAACACCGGCGGACAGGCATCCAAGGCTTCCAACATCGGTCAGGTTGCACAGTTCGCAGCTGCAGGTAAGGCAATCGGCAAGAAGGATCTTGCACAGATCGCTATGTCCTACGGTTACGTATACGTAGCACAGGTTGCTATGGGTAACGATATGAACCAGACTCTTAAGGCACTCACCGAGGCAGAAGCATATCACGGTCCTTCGATCGTTATCGCTTACGCTCCTTGTGAAATGCACGGACTTAAGGGCGGTATGACCAACTGCCAGACCGAAATGAAGAAGGCAGTTGAAGCCGGCTACTGGCAGACCTTCCGTTACAACCCCGCACTCAAGGCAGAGGGCAAGAATCCTCTTACCATCGATTGCAAGGAACCCACCGCAAGCTACGTTGACTTCATCAAGAGCGAAAACCGTTACAGCCGTCTTGCTAACGCATTCCCGGAAAGAGCCGCTGAGCTCTTCGAGAAGGCAGAGAAGAACGCAAAGGCGAAGTTCGAGCATCTTAAGAAGCTCGAGGAGCTTTACGGCAAATAATCTGCTCTGAATAGAGAAATGACCCCCGACGGGAAACCGTCGGGGGGTTTTACGTGTATTAGAAAAAATAAAAAATTTCTGAATTCTATTGACATTCATAAAATAATGTGTTAAAATTCTAATAGAATTCAAAAGTAATTGGGGGATATTCTATGAATTACGAAAAAATTATCGTTGAACTACTGGGAAGGATCCAAACGCTTGAGGAACAGGTGGCAGTATTGATGTCAAATAATGAAACGCAATACCAAAAGCAAGAAAACGAAAAAGTATCAACGGCTGATATACGTGAGTATATTTCAAATCTGAAGGCAAATGCGCAGGCTGCGGGAAAGAGAAGTATCGTCTTAAGATCGGGAGATATCCATAAGGATTTGGATCTCAAAAACGCGATGCCACAGGTCTGCAATGCAATGAGGCAGTCTATGAATGACGGCGATATTGTATTACACACCACTCCGAGCGGGAACTCGTCTACTATTGAAATTAAATATTTTGTTTGAGATAGAAATTGATGGCAAAAAGAAATAACAAGCGTGGCAGACGAGCAGGACTTTTTATAGGCGGCTTTATATTTGGTCTTGTGAGAGGGATTTTCTTTAGGAATAAATATTGAGGTGGATATATGAATCTATGTAGAGTAAATAATATTGAAAAAGTATGGGCAAACATTTGCAGACATCAAGGGGAAACTTTTTATACTGTCAAAAGGAAAATACCGTACACATATACTATTAAAGATGATTATATAGTTATAAACAATAATATCAAAAGAGGAAGAATTACCAAAGAAAGATTAGAAACAGCGTTAGCAATCGAAAATCCTAATCCGACAAAGATTAGTGGATGGGCTCCCTCGTACATTTGCGGAATAATAACAGACAAAAGAATTGCTACACATTAAACGGCGATAAGTTTAATGATGCTTATGGCAAATAATCTGCTATGGATAGAGATCACCCCCCGACGGGAAACCGTCGGGGGCTTTTGCTCGTTATATTGTAATGAGCTTGTTATTCGTTAATATTCAGCGTCGACATTTCGACGGGGAGATAGAAGCAAAGTCCGTGCGCGGGAGTACCGCCGCCTACCTTCTCCTTTACCTTTTCCATTATCTTGAGCGCAACGTCTTTTTCAACGACGCTCAAAACGATCTCCTTTTCGGTATCTATCGTGATACCGAGTATCGTTTTCGGCTTTGCGACCGAGCCCCTTGCGTTGATAATGGTAGCTCCCGTTGAGCCGACCGAGCGCGCTATTTCGACTATTTCCGCAGAAAAGCCCGCGTTTACGATAATATATAATGCTTTTAATTCTTTCATACGAAATCTCCCTTCTTAAAACGCCATTCCCTCAACCGAAACGGTAAATGCGATTCCGGTGTTTGGCTTTTTGAAATTATAATCGTTATAGAGAATGTCTATCAGTTCTTTTGCGTTTTCGGTTTTCACAAGGCAGGTTATTAGCACCTTTCCTTGCTCGGCTTCGAAGCCGAATGCGGCTGCGATCGCGCTTGGGCTCATTGAGCCGTGTCCGTATACTGTTTCGATCCCGCGCGCACCGTGATCGCCTAAAAGAGATAAGAACTTATCTTTCTTTTTTTGCTCGGCTATAATTACAAGATATTGCAGAGCGTTTACGTGAGTATCACTCATTTTCGGCTTCCTCGCTTTCGTTTGTATTTTGTTCATCGCTTGACTGCAGAACGAGCATTTCGAAGTCCTCGAAGCTTTCTTCCGCCGCCTCTTTTTCGGCGCGTTTAAGACGTATATCGTAAATAATACCGAGCGCCTGAATTGCGATCAGGGGAGTGACTGATATAAATGAGATTATTCCAAATCCGTTAGTCAGTATCGACATCTCTCCGCCGTTTGCTTCAGCAACGGACTTTGCGATGCTTAAAGTTAGCGGGGTCAAGAATGCCGACGTCAACGCGCCGCCCGTGACACCGCCCGAGTCAAAAGCAAGACCGACGAACAGCTTTGGCGTGAATATCATCATAACGAGCGCTATGGCGTAAAGCGGCACGAGGAAATACAGAATATTGATCTCCGTCAGTATTTTGAGAATGGACAGAAGCGATGCAACACCGATTCCGAGCGCCAAGGTTATGCGGATAGTCATTTGTTTTATATGACCGTTCGTTAGATCCTCTATCTGAACTCCGAGGACGGTAACTGCCGGTTCAGACACGGTGATTGCCGCTCCGAGAATGAATCCGACGGCTAAAAGCAGCCATTTGAACGCTTCGGGACGCGATTCCTCAAAGAATATCTGACCGATATACTGTCCGACGAATCCGAAGCCGAAATCAATTCCCGAAAGGAAGATGAGAAGCCCGAGATATACGGGTATAACGCCGAGCATAAGCTTTAAAAATGTCCGCTTCGGGAGCTTAAGGAAGAACAGAAGGAACGGAATTGATATAAGAACGATGGGCAGAACTGCGAGGGCGACGTCGAATATGTTGCCGAAAATGATGTCGCCGAGCCCTTTCGTGTTTGACATATCGTAGGTCTTTTCGGGTGGAAGAACGCCGCCGTTCGATGCCTTGACGATAATGCCGTAGGCGAGCACCGCGACGATCGGTCCGACCGATGCGATTCCGATTATGCCGAGGGAATCGTCGTTTGTCTTGCTTTTGGAAAACGTAGCGGAAATACCGAGCCCGAGAGCAAGAATAAAGGGAACCGAAACGTCGCCCGTCGTTGCGCCGCTTCCGTCAAAGGCAAGCGCGATAAACTCATTCGGAGAAAAGATGACGAGCAGGAAAACGAGCGCGTACAGAATCGCAAAGGTCCATTTGATGCTGAAATTCTTTACGATTCGCAGAAGCGCGATCGCAACACCGATTCCGATGCCCGTACCCGTTATCCATATAAAGAGCGTACTGTTTACAAGCGGCATTATGGAGGAGATTTGCTTTGCAAGAACCGAGAGAGCGGGTTCGGCAACGGTTGCGAGAAGCCCGAAAACGAAGCCGAATGAAAGAACGAAGATGATGTTATTGTACTTCGCAAACGAGCCGCCCACCATACGCCCGATGGGCAGTATGCTTGTTTCAAGACCTATCAAAAACATCGCCTGTCCGAATACGACGCAGGCGTATCCCGCGATGATCTTCAGATAATCCGATAAAGAATTCAATGGGGATATACACAGACATATAACGATGATAGCGGCGAGAGGGAGAGATGAATAGAAGGTCTCCTTCACCGTTTGAAGAAATTTTGATTTCATGCGATCCCCTTTCTTTTTTATGCGCGTTAAATATATTATACAGTAAACGCGTGACGATGTCAATGCGGCGCGGGTGCATATTCCTCGGAAAATTACAAATACTTGCAGTATAAAATGCGGAGGGATAATATGGATTCGATCTGGTATCAGAACGCACCTCGTGTGTGCTTTGAAGAATTAAAGGGGAACAGAAGCACCGACGTGCTGATCGTTGGCGGCGGAATTGCGGGGATACTGTGCGCGTATAAGCTTAAAAACGCAGGAATGGACTGCATTTTGGTCGAAGCCGACAGAATATGCGGCGGAATTACGAAAAACACGACTGCGAAAATAACCTTGCAACACGGTCTTATTTTCGACAAGATGATAAAACGCTTCGGCGAGAGGAAGGCGCGGCTTTACGTTGAGGCGCAGAATGGTGCCCAAGAGGAATACGCTCGGCTGTGCCGTGATATCGACTGCGATTATGAGAAAATGGATTCTTACGTCTATTCGCTTTCCGACCGAAAGAAGATCGAGAGGGAAGTGTCGGCGCTCAAACGCATCGGCGTCGATGCTGAATTTTCCGATGCGCGCGAGCTTCCGATAAATGTCGCAGGCGCGGTGTGCGTTAAGGATCAGGCACAGTTTCACCCGTTGAAATTTCTTTATACCGCAGCGCGTGATCTGCCTATTTTTGAAAATACGAAGGTCGTTGAACTGAAGCCGAATACGGCGGTGACGAATCACGGCAAGATCGCTTTCAAAAAGCTCGTTATTGCGACGCATTTTCCTATGATAAACAAGCACGGAAGTTACTTTTTGAAGCTTTATCAGCACCGTTCTTACGTTATTGCTCTCAAAAACGCGGCGGCACTTAACGGAATGTACGTCGACGAAGCCGACAAGGGGCTTTCCTTTCGGCAGTACGGCGAGCTTTTGCTCCTCGGCGGCGGCGATCACCGAACAGGGAAGCAGGGCGGCTGCTGGCAGGAGCTTGAATGCTTTGCAAATAAGCACTACCCCGAAGCGCAGATCGTCGCGAAATGGGCAACGCAGGACTGTATGACGCTTGACGACGTTCCGTATATCGGTCAGTATTCATCCTCAACATCGAATACCTACGTTGCGACGGGTTTCAACAAGTGGGGAATGACGAACTCTATGGTCGCCGCCGATCTTCTATGCGACCTTTTGAGAGGTAAGAAAAACCGTTACGCTGACGTTTTTTCGCCGTCGCGCAGTATACTGCGCCCGCTGCTTGCCGTCAATGCTTTCGAATCCGCGGTCGGACTTCTGACGCCGACTTCCCCGCGTTGTCCGCACCTCGGCTGTGCGCTCAAATACAACAGAGCAGAGCATAGCTGGGATTGCCCGTGTCACGGCTCCCGCTTCACCGAAAGCGGTGAGCTTATCGACAACCCCGCCACCGACGACATTTAACTGCTTCAAGACGCTTTTCTCTGACAATCATATCATAGATTGAATTTTTCTGACTCGTCAATAGTATTTGAATAAAAACCCCGATGAGGGCGTTACGCCCTCATCGGGGTTTTCTATTATCAAACTAATGAAATAATTGCTATTTTACCAATTGTCGTCTTCGTCGTTTGCGCGACGGCGTCTCTCTTCCTCTTCTTCCTCTTCCTCGCGGCGATACTCACTGTCGTCCCAGTTGTTGACGTATCCACCTTGTGTCCAACTGTATCCGTCCTTGTCAATATCTTCGTATTCGCCCGAATCGTAATTATAACACCATTTTGACATTATTCTATCTCCTCTATATGCCCACTGATAGTACGTATCTTCTCATAAGTTTCGTTCAATTTTTCGGAAAGAAGCTTTATTTTAGGTGAAACGGATACCTTTGTGACGTGCGGTACGTTTGTGATTATTCCGCCTACCTGATATTTATTGACGGCCGTTGCATAAAAAGCTCGAAGCATAATAATATCTCCGTTATCGTAAAAATCGATATCGCGCTTGATTTCCTCGATCCATAAATCTCTCGTATATTCTGCTGCATACCGTTCGTCGTTTTTTACCAGCAAAATCAGTTCGCATAACTTTTGATAAGTACCTTCGTTATATTTAATGGCTTTTTTTAACGCTGTTTCGGTATAATCAGATTTTGTACTGATAAGGAGATCAAGCAATTTTGATATGTAGGGAAACATAAAAGTGTGGACTCGTTTGCTTCCATCGTTATATCTAATTTCATCTCTGATTTGAAATGAATCTGTAAAATAGTCGAGTATTTTTTCACTTGAGGACGCAATATGTCGCACCATTCTTTCGTTACAACAGCTATTAAAATTAGGATGCTGACCTGAAATGTAATGAGCCCTGAAATATAGTTGCGGATTTTCCCTCGCACGAAGATTGTTTAGCATTTCAATGTCGTTATTATCTGCGGCGAGTGTAATTAGATTAATTCGAAGCGCGTCTCTTTCATGTAGGGCGTATTGCAAGCCGCAATCAATAAAACCAGTTTCTCTTCTCTTAATGGAAGTTCCTGCGCCAAATGTTTGAATATAATCTTTATCGTTCCCGCTGTCAAACCAAATATATCCATTATCCATTAAGAACTTTAAAAAGTCATAATTGCGAAATTCAAGCGCGTAATCGATGACGGTTTTGCAGTATTCATCACAGTTTAAGATGAGTTTATCTTTACGCTCAATGTAGTTTTTCCATTCTAAGGGATTTTTAGAACAAGCTATTGAATAGTTAGTAACTCTATTGGAAATTTGAGCGTTATATTTGCCCGCACTCAAGATATGTTCGCTTGAAACTCCTAATAATTCGGTGAAATAAGGCAAATCGTATGTTTGAATCGCTTTTTTACCCTTAATGATCTGCGACAGACGGTTTGACATATTGCTGATAGTTTCTTCGTTAGGACTTTCTCCTGCCGAAAGAATGTACGCTTTGCAAAAAGCCCTTCTTGATTGAAATTTTTGCTCGATCAGATTTGCGAGATGTTTTCCGATATTTTCGTTGTTTTTTTCAATTTTGAACATTTTTATGCCTCCAATATGGTGTTCTGTTAATATTATAAACTAAACTGTTTTTTTTTGATATATTAAATGTGCATACACGAAAAGCACACACGATTAAAGGACGATTTGCAATGTATGCTTTTGGCATACATTATACGCTGAATATTTCTAATTGTCAATAATATTTGAATAAAAACCCCGATGAGGGCGATACGCCCTCATCGGGGATTCTTATTCTATTATCCTGCCGTCGGTCGTAACCGTTACGACTCGCCACGGAATGAATTTTCCGCTTGCCATCAAAGCGCGCTTGACGGCGTTCTCGATGCCGCCGCAGCAGGGAACCTCCATACGCACCACCGTTACGCTCTTAATGTCGTTGTTTGCGATGATCGCGGTGAGCTTTTCGGCGTAATCGCCCTCGTCGAGCTTGGGACATCCGATGAGCGTGATGCGGTTACGGATAAATTCATTATGGAAGTTGCCGTAGGCATAGGCGGTGCAGTCTGCGGCGACAAGCAGATTCGCTCCGTCAAAGTATGGGGCGTTTATCGGAACGAGCTTTATCTGAACGGGCCACTGCGACAGCATACTTGCGGCGGGGGCCGATGCTTGGATATTACATGGCTCGCGCTTTATGGTTTTCGACATCTTTCCGGGACAGCCGCAGGGAAGCGGATTCTTTGCTTTTCGCTCCTTCGCCTCGTTCACTGCCGCCTCGTTATATGCGGGCGCTTCGCGCTCCTCAAAGGTTATTGCGTTCACGGGGCAAGCGGGAAGGCAGTCGCCGAGGCCGTCGCAATAATCCTCGCGCGTGAGCTTTGCTTTTCCGTTTATCATTTCGATAGCACCCTCGTGGCAAGCCGCGGCACAGGCGCCGCATCCGTTGCACTTTTCTTCATCGATCTTTATAATTTTTCTTATCATATTATTCTCTCCTATCTTGATTTTACAGCTTAATTATAGTATAATAATAAAAACAAATCGGTTGTTTTTACAACGGAAAGTGAGTTTTTATGAAAAAATATATCCCGATCTTGAAAAAAACCCTGATGTTTTCGGGCATAGGTGAAGATGAGATCGAGTCGATGCTTTCCTGCCTCGGCGCACGGCTTCGTACCTACAAAAAGGGCGAATACGTTTTGCGGCAGGGCGAGCATATAAATGATATAACAGTCCTCGTCGATGGAAGCTTGCATATTCAGAACGACGACTATTGGGGAAACCGCAGTATACTCGGTCGGATAGCGGTCGGTGAAATGTTCGGCGAGGCGTACGTTGCACCCGAAAGCGGCGCGCTTCTTAACGACGTCGTCGCTCTTGAGGACAGCGCGGTCATCTTTTTTGACGTAAAGCGTGTCATCACGACCTGTCCCTCTGCCTGCCGTTTTCACGCTCTCGTTGTACAGAATATGTTTTTTGCAATATCGGAGAAAAACAGAAAGCTCGTACAAAAGCTCGGATATATGTCGGGGCGTTCAACGCGTATAAAGCTTATCTCGTATTTGTCCGCCGAGGCGAAAAAGCACAACAGCGCAAGCTTCACTATTCCGTTCAACCGCCAGCAGCTTGCCGACTATCTTTCGGTCGACCGAAGCGCTATGTCGAACGAGCTTTGCAAGATGCGAGACGATGGGCTGATAGTGTTTAGCAAAAATGCATTCACGCTCTTGTGAAAATTATTGAAATATCTGCATTTGTGTGATATAATTAAGAAAAAGCATGGAGGAAAAATTATGCGTAAGGATTTCGGAGTTAAAACGTGGGCATATCCTATGCCCGTATTCATTGTCGCCGCATACGATAAGGACGGCGCACCCTGCTGTATGAACGCGGCGTGGGGCGGAATTTATGACACCAATCAGATTATGATATGTCTTTCCGATGATCATAAGACAACGAAAAACATAGTCGAAAGCGGTGCTTTCACCGTCAGCATTGCAGACGCAAAGCACGTGATCGAGGCAGATTACGTTGGTATCGTTTCGGGTAATAACGTACCCGACAAAATGGCAAAAGCGGGACTTACTACCGTGAAATCGGCTCACGTGAACGCACCGATTATCAGCGAATTTCCTATGACCGTCGAGTGCAAATTTCTCAAATTCAACGAGGACGGCATTTGTATAGGGCAGATCGTGAACGTCAGCGCCGACGAGTCGGTTCTCGGTGACGACGGTCTGATAGATCCCGCAAAGCTTGAGGCGATCACCTATGATCCCGTGCATCATACCTATATCAAGCTCGGCGAAAAGGTAGGAAATGCCTTTTCCGACGGTAAGAAGCTGAAATGACGGGAGAATTCTGCCGATAGTAAATCTTGTTAAGATTCACGAGGTGAAAAAATGGATAAGCAATCGCTGTACGAGCTTCTGCGTTTGATTCCGCGCGGCAAGGTCGTTACCTACGGAACGCTTGCCGAAATGCTCGGAAAGCGGGCGTTGGCTCGCGCCGTCGGCAACGCGCTTCATTCAAACCCCGACGGCGAAAAATATCCCTGCTATAAGGTCGTGAACAGCAAGGGCGAGCTCAGCCGTGCCTACGCCTTCGGCGGAATTGACGAGCAGAAACGCCGCATCATCCATGAAGGATGCCATAAATATGGTTGGCGACAAGTTCGATTTGCCGAATGGTTGGCTGAATG
>CAZVVM010000057.1:0-11626 GCA_964630635.1 uncultured Ruminococcus sp.
GTATCGAGCCGCAGACGAGAAAGCTCTTTAAGGTCTGCGCTATGAGAAATATTCCGATATTCACCTTCATAAACAAGCTTGACCACGAGGCGCGTGATCCTTTCGATCTTATCGACGAGCTTGAAAGTGAGTTCGGCATCGGAACATATCCGATGAACTGGCCTATCAGCTGCGGAGTCGGCTTTAAGGGCGTTTATGACCGCGTAAACAAGCAGGTGCTTTCTTACGCGGATGCACACCGCGGACGCGACCGTCTCGCCGCGATCGAGTGTGATATTACTGATACCGAAAAGCTCGATTCTCTTATCGGTGAATACGACAGAGCGGCACTCACCGAGCAGATAGAGCTTCTCGACGGTGCCTGCTTTGACTTTGATCTTGAAAAGGTGCGCGTCGGTAAATTGAGTCCCGTGTTCTTCGGATCGGCTCTTAATAACTTCGGTGTTGAAACCTTCCTTGAAAACTTCCTGAAGCTTACTACAACGCCTCTTCCGCGTAGGGCGGGCGAGAATACGGTTGACCCTTGTGACGAGAGATTTTCTGCGTTCGTATTCAAGATACAGGCGAATATGAACAAGGCGCACCGCGACCGTATCGCGTTTATGCGTATCGTTTCGGGTAAATTTGAGCGAAACAACGAGTACTTCCACGTTCAGGAAGGCAAGATGATAAAGCTTTCACAGCCCCAGCAGATGATGGCGCAGGAGCGCTCTATCGTCGATGAGGCGTACGCGGGAGATATAATCGGCGTGTTTGATCCGGGCATCTTCTCGATCGGTGATACGATATGTGAAAAGAGTATGGGAATAACCTTTGAGGGAATTCCGACGTTTGCCCCCGAATGCTTCGCGGTTATCGAGCAGATAGACAGTATGAAGCGCAAGCAGTTCTCGAAGGGCGTAAACCAGATAGCCCAGGAGGGTGCAATAAGAATATTCTTCGAACCGAATTCGGGCTTTGAGCGTGTCTACGTCGGTGTTGTCGGTCAGCTTCAGTTTGACGTTCTCGAATCGAGAATGAAGAACGAATACGGGGTAGAGTACCGACAGTTTGCGCAGTCTTATACACTAATAAAGCGCGTCCCCGACGGAATTGATCCGAGCAAACTTTATCTTTACGAGGTAAAATGGGTGCAGGACGTAAGAGGTAAGAATTATCTTCTCTTCAACTCCGAATGGAATATCCGTTATACGCTCGAACACAACGAAGGACTGGTACTCGAGGAGTACGGTTCATAAGACAAAACGATCTGCGTCTTTGCGCAAAGGAGCATAAAGATGAGAACAAAGAGAATAGATATGCTTGAGGGTCCTGTATTTAAGAACCTCGTGCTGTATTCTTTACCAATAGTTTTTTCGGGTATACTTCAGATCCTGTTCAATGCCGCCGACCTTGCCGTTGTCGGTCAATTTGCAGGAACAGCCGCAACGGCGGCGGTAGGTGCGACAGGATCATTTATCAGTCTTGTCGTCAATACCGTAATGGGACTTTCAAGCGGTGTAAACGTCACTCTCGCGCGTGCAATAGGCGCAGGTGACAGAAATAAGACGTCGGATATAGTTCATACTGCAATGACGGTATCGCTGATATCGGGCGTGATAGTAGGAATTATCGGCGCGTCTCTTTCGTCGTTTGCAATGGAAATAACGAAATGTCCTGCGGAGTCCTTTGATAAGGCGGTTGCATATCTTCTGATATACTTTGCAGGTTCTCCTGCAATCTTCATCTATAACTTCGGCGCCGCGATATTGAGAACGAAGGGCGATACTAAAAGGCCGTTGTTTTTCCTTATAATCGCAGGTATCACGAACGTCTTGCTGAATCTGTTGTTTGTTCTTGCATTCGGTATGGACGCTGACGGCGTTGCACTCGCTACGACGATCTCGCAGTACATAGCCGCATTCCTTACAGTCAAGTGTCTTTCGGTTCAGGAGGACGCAACGAGATTGTTTATGAATAAGCTACGAGTTATAAAGGCAGAGTTTATCGGTATCGTTAAATACGGACTGCCGAGCGGACTCACAAACGCAATGTATAGCTTTGCAAATATTCAGATACAATCCGCGATCAATAAATTCGGCGCAAGCGCTGTTGCAGGAAACTCCGCCGCAGGAAGTCTTGAGGGCTTCATAGCATCTACTTATGCGGCTATGAATGCTGCTTCCGTAGCGTTTGTCGGACAGAATATCGGCGCAGGCAACAAAGCCCGCATCAAGAAGATCATATTTGTGTGCCTTATCGTGTCTATATCCGCCGCTTTGATACTCGGTTGGGGTATGTTTCTTATCGGCGAGCCGCTGTTTAAGATATACGTACCCAAAGACGTTAAAGCTATTGAGATTGCAGGAATTAAGGCGGGAATAATGTTTACAACGTATTTTGTTCTTGCAGCATCGCAAAATCTCGGCGCAGTTTCACAGGCGTTCGGATACTCAATGCACATAACGGTAATATCAATACTTGGTATTTTCGGCTTGAGAACTGTTTGGATGAATACGGTTGTAAAAGCGTTTCCCAAAGATATTGAAGCAGTATTTTGGTGTTACCCGGCTTCATGGGCTTTGATACTAATAGCAAACGGCGTCGTCCTTGCAGTAGCATACAGACGGTATATGAAGAGAGGGTATATTAAGTGACGGAACGGTCTCTGATTGAGAAAAAGCTGAATAGCACAAACGTATTCTCGGGAAAGCTTTTGAATGTTTTTAGCGATGAAATTGAGCTGCCCGATGGCAATAAGGCAGGCAGAGAGTATATTAAGCACGTCGGCGCGGTCTGCGTTGTTGCTTTGACTGATGACAATAAAGTTATCGTCGAGCGTCAGTACAGATATCCGATGCAGGAAGTAACTCTCGAAATACCTGCGGGTAAGCTCGATAGCAAGAACGAGGATCCGCTTGAAGCCGCGAAACGCGAGCTTAAAGAGGAGACGGGTGCCGTTGCCGATAAAATGACTTATCTCGGTAAGTTTTACCCGACACCTGCATATTCCGATGAGGTTATTCATATGTACCTCGCCGAGGGGCTTCATTTCGAGGAGCAATCACTTGACGACGACGAATTTCTGACGGTAGAGCTTATCCCTGTCACAGAGCTTGCAGATGCAATAACGGCCGACAAAGTTCCGGACGGTAAAACGCAAGCGGCAATTCTTTCCGTTTGCCGTAAGCTTGGAATATGAGCTTGCAGAACGGTGCCTTCAAAAAGGCGTATTTTGAAATTACGAACGTTTGTAACGCTGCCTGTACCTTTTGCCCGGGCAATACGCGAGAACCGCATTTTGTTACCGAATCCGAGTTTAATAATGTCCTGAATAAGCTCAATGGCAGGGCAGAGTACCTGTATTTTCACCTTATGGGCGAGCCGCTGTTGCACCCGTCTGTTTGCGATTTTGCACGTCTGGCGAAGTCCGTTGGCTTTAAGGTGATGATAACGACTAACGGAATTTTGAGCCGTGAGGTCGGAATACCCCTCGTAAATACGGGTGCTGTTACAAAGATAAGCATTTCACTTCATTCGCACGAGGCAAACGCGCTCGGTATTTCGCTTAATGAATATCTCGGTGCCTGTCTTGACCTTGCAAAGTCGTCGGCGGAAAATAATACCGTTTGTGCGCTCCGTCTGTGGAATTTAGGTGCCGAAAACGGTCAAAATGAGGCGGTTTTGAGCGCAATTCGCGCCCGTTTTGGCACAAAATGGATCGAAATCCGCAGCGGATTTAAGGTCGCCGAATACGTTTTCCTTGAATACGGCGAGCGCTTCGATTGGCCTGATGAAAACGGAGATGACCGCACGGTAACCTTCTGTCACGCATTACGAAATCAGATCGGCATACTCTCAAACGGTACGGTAGTACCTTGTTGCCTTGATGCCGAGGGGCGCATAAATCTCGGGAATATCTATGACAGCACGCTTGACGAGATCACATTTTCCGAAAGAGCAAAGGCGCTTTACGACGGCTTCTCATCGCATAAAGCAGTTGAAAAGCTTTGTCAAAGCTGCGGCTATGCAAATAGATTTAAAAAATAAAGCTGTTGCGAATTTCGCAACAGCTTTTCTATTACTCAATATCCTTGGAGATGTAGGGAATCTTTCCGATGAATATTGCGAGTATGACGGTTATCAGGATCTCAGGAATCATATACATCGCGTTATAGATCAGTGAATAGACGCATGCAAGCATTTGACCGTCAAAGGTGTTGATGATAAACTTGCCGAAGCTTCCGCCTGTTGTCTCATCAAACCCTTCAAAGAAGTTTGCTGCCCAAGCGCCCCAAAGAATCCAGCCCGAAAGGAAGTGCATAACGAATCTTGCTGACGTGCCGACGAGTGCGCCGAGTGCAAGCGACTTCGACGGCTTGTTCTTGTTTCTGAACAGACCGCTGAGCCCGACAAGTGAGAAAGCAAAAAAGTAGTCAAGAAGCACCATTATAACAGCGAGATACCATTTCATCTGATCGTCGCCCGGGAGAAAAGCGGCAGAGATAGTACCACCGCCGAGAAGCATCTGAATCAAGCTGTAGATTACAGACGATAATACGCCCCATTTCAGTCCGTGGCGGTATCCGATGATGACGAGCGGCAGCATTGACGCGGCAGTTATACTTCCGCCCCAAGGCAGTTCAAACACCTTTATAAGCGAAAGAATTGTGGCGAGCGCTATCATGACGGCACATTCCGTTAATGCGATAGTGCTCTTCGAAAATTTGGTTTTTGTTTTCATAAAACCCTCCATGTTTGATTTCGGTCTTTGACCGTATTACAATCGAACATGGCGATTCTGAACGAATAGAAAAGTGCCTCTCCGTCAAAACAGAGAGGCACATTATGCGCTGTTAAGCAACAATGATCTCCCTACGTTGGCATTACCCATATCAGGTTAAAGGGACCGCGGTATAAACCGACATCTCAGCCGTGAGGCGCCCCTGTCATGTTCTATTGCATTTGTATTATATCACCGTATGACTATGTTGTCAAGAGTGATTTTTATTTTTTGCGAAGTTCTTCTTCAGCGTCGAGATCTTCCTCCGGATCGTCTGCAAAGAGCGATTCGATGTCTATTTCGCGGGTTGCAAAATCAGGAACGACGATGGTTTCTGCCATTACGTCGCGCTTGACAGGTTTTTTAGCCGCGGCTCTGATGGTCTTTCCTGTTTCCTTCTGCTGTTTCTTCTTTCTGTCGTTGAGGTAGATAAGAAGAATTACTGCCGCGATAAGTGCGATGACGAGAATGATAAGGAATACGGTAAGAAGCACCTTCGTGCCTGCGCCGTCCGTTGCATTACCGCCGTTTCCGCCGGGTGCATTTGCCGCGTTCTTCGTATATACGAAATCAAGCGTCAAGTCCTCGCCGAGAATAGAGCCGCTGAAAGCGTACTGATTCAAGGCGTATCCCTTCATATTTTCCGCTGTGAAGCGATACTGTGCGCCGTTAGTTGCGCGAACGTAGAGCGGCTCTTTTGCTGGAGTTCCGTCTGAATAGAGATAGTTTACCGTTATCTGATAAAGTGTTGAGAGATCAACTGTCGACACGACGTATTTTCCGAGTGAAGTGTTACTGAATTCAATTCTGCCTGCGGAGTTTGTGAAGTTGACGGCGATGAAATCACCGTTATCCGACACGGCGTAGACGTAAAGTATCTTGTTTGTCATACCTTCGGGTATCGTAAAGGAAATGTCGGCGCTTTCGTCAAACTTTGCCGCTTCATTGTTATACTTGAGGTTGATCTCGTACTGAATGATAGTCTGATCAGAGGGGATCAAGAGGGTAGGGGTGAATATCGCCTGAAGCTTGTTGAATTCAAGCGTGTAACCTATCGTTGAATCGCCCAGAATGGAGATGTGACAGTTTTCATCCTTGTCGTATATCTCAATATAACCGTTTACAATGAAGGACAGACCGTTTTCCGCGGCGTAGGTGCTTGCAATAGTTCCTTCAATTCCTTTGACGGAGAAACCATTAATCGGCGTGTTGTTGGCGTTGAAGCCGAAGGCGTATGCGCCGATCTCCGTTATGCTTTGAGGAATGAATATCGACGTCATTATGTTAGGACCGCGGAACGCCGCTTCACCGACGATCTCAAGGGTGTTCGGCAAGGATACGGTATAAAGTGAGTTGCAGCTCTCAAAAGCACTGTTAGCGATCTCTATCACACCGCTTGGAATGTTTGCGGTAATTATTGACGTGCCTGCAAATGCAGAGGTTCCTATAATCCGGACGGAGCCGGGAATGTCGATTTTTTCAATAGTTGAACATCCCTCAAACGAGCAGCTTCCGATGTTAGTGATTCCGTTAGAGAAGGTTACCTGCTTGATGTATGTCTTATATACGTACCAGGGAGTCTCCTCAAAAGAGAGGTAATCGGGCATCTCGCCCTTACCGATGATGTTGAGAACGCCTGTCGAGGGGCGGAATTTCCAAACGATATCATCGGTTAAATTACCAAGGTCGGTATCGACGGTCTTATAGGGAACGAAGGTGATATCGTGTTCCTCTGCGTAAAGCTTTGCTACTGACGGCGTAAAGCCCTCGATCTCAAATTGGAGATTGCTTATCGGAAGATAATTACCGTCGGAGTATGTATATCCGAACGCATACAGACCAATATGTTTTACCTTATAGGAAATGAATATTGCACCGAGCTCTTTACAGTCTACGAATGCGTAGTTGCCGATAGACTCGATGTTGTCACCGAGCGACACCTGCGAAAGGGAAGTACATCCGAAAAACATACCCTCGGGAATAAGCGTTACCGAATCGGTGAACGCAAACGTAACGAGTCCCGTACAGTTCTTGAAGCAATAGTAGCCGAAATCAACGACTGTTGCCTCGAAACGGATATCGGTGAGCGATTTACAGTTCTCAAATGCGTAGGGGCCAACCGAAACGAGTCCTTCGGTAGATGAGACGGACTGAAGAGAAACACAACCCTCAAAAGCGGATTCTCCGATTGATACAACCTTATCGGTAAGCGTAACGGTTTGAAGGGAAGTGCATTCAGCGAAAATTCTCGGCGGAACCGTTGTGCAGTTTACAGTTGCGCTTGTGAGTGAGGTACAACCGTAGAAAACGGTTTCGCCCGTTGTGGTGAGCGTGCTCGGAAGAGTTATTTCTGTAAGTCCCGACTGCGAGAATACCTTATCACCAAGTGTTGTAAGTCCTTCGTTGAGAGTAATGGTTTTAAGCGCGGTACAGTAGGAGAATGCTTCCGAGCCGATTGATACTACACCGTCAGTCAGCGTTACGCTTGAGAGGGCGGTACAACCGTCAAACGCTCTGTCGCATATATCGGTAACCGAAGAAGAGAGTGTAACCTTTGTAAGAGAGGTACATCCGTAAAAAGCATTTTCGCCGACGTTTGTAACGCCATCAAGGACCTTGACTTCCTTGATAACGTAATCTCTGTCACCGCTGACGTATTTATACCAGGGTGCGTTTTCTGATGCGAATGAGTACATTGAGCCGCTGCCGCTTATCGTAAGCACACCGTCAACTGTAAGCTTGTAGGTCACGCCGTCGCCGCATATTCCCTCAAGCGCCTTTGGGGTAGTAGATTCGAAGGAAAAACCGTTGTTTTCGGCATAGATTTCCGCAACCGTTCCGGAAGCAGCTACGATAGTAAAGCCGGGAATCTTTGTGTAGCTTCCCTCGGAATAGGAATATCCGAGCGCGTACTGACCGATATCGCCGACGGAGCCGGGGACAGACACCTTATCCGCCTGAACGTTTACAAACGCATTATCACCGAGCGAAGTTACGCCGTCCGTTATAACAACGTTTAATATTGAACTTGCGTACGCAGCCCACGGTGCGTCTGTCGCGCCGTAATCGGGCATTTCGCCGCTGCCGGAGATAGTTAGTGTCTGATTGCTTCCGATCTCGTAAGTAACCGATGAAGTGCCGCACGTACCGCTTATCGGATCAGCCAAAGCTGTTAGCGATAACGTAAGTGCAACAAGCAACGTAAAAATCAGAATGAGAAAACTGCCTTTCAGTTTCATTTTATGCGGACCTTTCCGACGCTTAGCGCCAAAAACAAAATTTATACATAATATATCAATCTAAATTATACTACAAGCTCTCAAAATTGTCAACCGATTACATTTAATAATTGTTATTTCGGTGTAAACATACTGTGATGAAAAATTAGATTTTATTTGAAAAAAATTACATTATCCATTGACAATTATGATGTTATCATGTTAAAATTTCGGTGACCGTACAAGTGCGGTTATTATACGATTTTTACTAAGGAGCGTGTATTATGAATTACGGAATTTTTAGTCAGAACACGTGGTTGTTTCCAGACACAAACGCAGCCGACGGCAAGAAAAGCGCGTCTCTTACGAAGCAGACGGGCGCTGTTCAGATCGTAATTGCCGACATCTCTTTTGGTCAGCCGATATCCGTTACGACCGAAGGTCTTGACGGTGTATCAGTTATCGCATTCAGAGAAAAGGAGGTCTGCGTAAACAGAAACGCAAACGACCTTCACAACGGTCCTCTTACGACCGACGATTGGGAGATCGCATCCCGCCATTCTGTCCGACGTGCACCGTACAGAACCTACGATCCGCTTGTTCCGATCGAGGGACTTATTTCCGAGTCGTCTCAGGAAGCTTACTATATAACCTTCTGTCCCGACGAGACTGCTACGAGCGGTAACCGCGAAGGCACTGTTACTTTCACTATTGGCGAACAGTCCGTTTCTTTTACTGTTGCGCTTTATATTGGTAAGAAGTGTGTCCCCGAGCAGACGCTGAACATTACCAACTGGTTCAGCTATCCGAATATGGCTAAGCATCACGGACTTACCTATAACTCCGAAGAGCACGTTGCGATGGCAAGGAAATACCATGAGCTTCTGCGCGAAGGTCATAATAACGTATTCTGGTGTCCTTTTGCAGGAACTACCGCAAAGGAAGTAGACGGAAAGATCGTATTCGACTTTTCCGAGCCGATTAAGCGTGCAAAGCTTGCGCTTGAGTACGGTGCGAAGTACATCGAGTGGTCGCCTAACATTAACAGACCCAACTGGGAGGATCCGCCTTTCCTTATCTGGGATTACGTTACCGATACAAGAGGTCCGTACGTTCTTTCGACCAGAGGACGTAAGATATTTACCGCATTCCTTACCGCGTTTAACGATATGCTTACTGAAATGGGCTGGCGCGATATTTCTATCGTTCACATCAGCGACGAGCCGAAGGAGCTTTGTGCGTCCGACTTCCGCATAATCTGCGGTATCGCTCGTAAGTACCTCCCCGGAATCAAGCTTATCGACGCTATCGAGATATTCTTCCTTCAAGATGCTCTTGACATTTACGTTCCGAAGGATAACTATTTCCAGATGAACAGAAACGACTTCGAGGATCTCCGCGACGACCGTAACGAGCTTTGGTACTATACCTGTAATATGCCCGGCGGTAAATGGCTGAACAGATACATCGACTCTCCGCTTCTTAATTCGAGATTAATTCACTGGGGTAACTACCGCTTCAACCTTACGGGTTATCTCCATTGGGGCTTTAACCATATCGGCGAGGGTCAGGATCCCTTTGAACAGACAAGCGGCAACCCGGGTCTTCCGGCTGGAGATACTCACCTTGTTTATCCCTATAAGGATCAGGTTCTCCGTTCGCTTCGTTTTATGCAGCAGAAGTGCGGCGTTGAGGATTACGAAATTCTCAGAGGAATCTCTCTTGTCGACAAGGAAAGAGCTGATAAGATCTGCCGTCACGTGATCTACGCGTTCAACGAATATATAACTGACGTTGAAGAATTCGACAGAATCCAGGCAGAGATCGTAAAGATCTACGACGAAATGTAATAGTAAAGCCCTCGGCTCAGCCGAGGGCTTTATACAATTATATATATAAATTTTACTGTAGTCTATTGACAAATGTCGGGCAAACTGTTAAAATTTTCGTAACCGAGATAATACGGTTATTCACATCATTACCAATTAGGAGTGTGTATTATGAATTACGGAATTTTTAGTCAGAACACGTGGTTGTTTCCCGACACAAACGCAGCCGACGGCAAAAAGAGCGCGTCCCTTACGCTTTTGAAAAAGCAGACTGGTGCCGTTCAGATCGTAATTGCCGATATCCCTGTAGGACAGCCGATATCCGTTACGACCGAAGGGCTTGACGGTGTAGCCGTTACCGTGTTCAGAGAAAAGGAGGTCTGCGTAAACAGAAACGCAAACGACCTTCACAACGGACCTCTTACGACCGACGACTGGGAGGTCGCGTCGCGTTACGCTGTTCGCCGTGCACCGTACAGAACCTACGATCCGCTTGTTCCGATCGAGGGACTTGCTTCCGAGAAGCCGCAGGAAGCTTACTATATAACCTTCTGTCCCGATGAGACGGCAAAAAGCGGAAACCGCGAGGGAACCGTTACCTTTACGATTGGCGAACAGTCCGTTTCCTTTACCGTCGAGCTTTATGCCGGTAAAAAGTGTGTTCCCGAGCAGACTCTTAACGTTACCAACTGGTTCAGCTATGACAACATGGCAAAGCATCACGGTCTTACTCATAACTCGGACGAGCATATTGCTATGGCGAAAAAATATTATTCGCTTCTTCAGGAGAGCCACAGTAACGTTATGTGGGTCACCTTCCACGGAATGACCGCAAAGTATGTGGATGGAAAGCTGAAATTCGACTTTACTGAGCAGATCAAGCGTGCAAAGCTTGCTCTTGAGTATGGCGCAAAAACTCTTGAATGGCAGCCCATTATAAACAGACCGACCTGGGAGGATCCGCCATTCCTGGTTCGGAACTACGGTACCGATGACAGCCGTATCTACGTTCTGTCGACTCACGGACGCAAGATTTATACTACGTTCCTGACTCAGTTTAACGATATGCTTACCGAACAGGGCTGGCGTGACATTTCGATCTTCCACGTTAGCGACGAGCCGAAGGAGCTTTGTGCGTCCGACTTCCGTATAATCTGCGGTATCGTCCGTAAATATCTGCCCGGTATAAAGCTTATCGACGCTATCGAGATCTTCTTCCTTCAGGATGCTCTCGACATATACGTTCCGAAGGATAACTATTTCCAGATGAACAAAAATGATTTCGAGGATCTCCGCGACGGCCGCAATGAGCTTTGGTATTATACCTGTAACATGCCCGGCGGTAAATGGCTGAACAGATATATCGACTCTCCGCTTCTTAATTCGAGACTTATCCACTGGGGTAACTACCGCTTCAACCTTACGGGTTATCTCCATTGGGGCTTCAACCATATTGCTGAAGGTCAGGATCCCTTTGAGCAGACGAGTGCTAACCCCGGACTTCCCGCAGGTGATACTCATATTGTTTATCCCTATGAGGATCAGGTTCTTTGGTCGCTTCGTCTCATGCAGCAGAAGTGCGGCGTTGAGGATTATGAGATCCTCAGAGGCATTTCTCTTGTCGATAAGGAAAGAGCAGACAAGATCTGCCGTCACGTGATCTACGCGTTCAACGAATATATAACTGACGTTGAAGAATTCGACAGAATCCAGGCAGAGATCGTAAAGATTTACGACGAAATCTGAATTAAAAATCCCTCGGCATCGGCTGTGTGCTCGTAAGACAGTAATTCTAAAAAATTACTATTTTACGGCAT
>CAZVVM010000058.1:0-11486 GCA_964630635.1 uncultured Ruminococcus sp.
TTGGTTAGAGCTACCGGCTCATAACCGGTCGGTCCTAGGTTCGAGTCCTAGATGGCCCACCAAAAAACGACAATCTTCGACAGAAGGTTGTCGTTTTTACTTTTTCACTTTTCACTCTTCACTTTTCACTAAAAACCGCTTGTCGTTTTTTGGCAAGTAATAAGTAATGGTGAATAGTGAATAGGTGCTGATGTAGCTTTTCTCCCTTTGGTCGAAAAGCATTATTTTTTACACGGGTTCGAATCATTATTATCATGCTTGCCGAAGGCAAACATCGCATCATTGCGAACGGAGTGAAGCATATCATTTTGAGCGTAGCGAAATCATCATATCGCCGAAGGCGATACATAATCGAATCCCGCCGTTGAGCTTGCTCACCGCTGCGCTTCTTACGCTCATATAAAGCAAGCTCTGCAATTATGATACCAAACGGTATCGCAAATGCGGCGCTTATTGTTATGAAGTATGAATTTCAGGGCTTTTGTGTGTTTTATTGTATTTTCCCATTGAATTTGCCTATTAATTGTGATACAATTCATTTAGTACGTGAAGACGGAGGAGAAAATGCGCACAGACGAATTCTATTACAAGCAGCCAGAGCCCGAGTTTATAAACTGGCTGAACAGCCCTATACACAAATCAGTGCCCGATGGCTTTACCAAAACGAAGCCCGAGACGGGTGAAATCTCGGTAATAGGGGCATATACGGATGAGGTCTTCGAAGAGTGGAAAGAGATAATTGCCACAGCCGTCGATGACCTTGCAAGCTTTCTTTCAATATGCGGAATATCGGGAAACAAATATCCGATAAAAATAACCTATTCCGAGGGCTTCGGTGAGCAGGATTACAAAATCTCGGTAAGCGAAAACGAATGTTGCCTCTACGCATCGCATCCCGAGGGCGCAAGACGCGCCGTCTACTATCTTGAGGAAGAGATGATCAAGCACGACGGACCCTTCCTCACGATAGGCGATATCGTACGCACCTCGCGGATCGGCAGACGTATAACCAGAGGGTTCTTTTCCCCTACCAACCGTCCGCCGAAATACGGTGACGAGCTGCTTGACGATATAGATTATTATCCCGAAAACTATCTTAACCGCTTGGCACACAACGGTACGAACGGCATCTGGATATACACGTCGTTTGCACAGCTGATACATTCTCCGTATCTGCCGCACAAGGATGACGGCTGCGAGAAGAGAATGAAGAAGCTATCCGGCATCGTTGAAAGATGCAAAAGATACGGCATTAAGGTATATATTTTCGCCATTGAGCCGATGGGTCTTACCAAGGATAAGCTGAATGGACGGGAGGATATGCTTGGAGCAGATCCTATAGCCGGCTACTACCCATTTTGTCCGAGAACCGAAAAAACGCGCGAGCACGTTATCTATTGCCTCGAAAACATCTTTAAATCAATCCCCGATCTCGGTGGATATATCACTATACCCGCGGGAGAACGGCTTACGACCTGCGCGTCGGTAGGCACCTACAAGACCTGCCCGAGATGCTCGAAATACAGCAGAGGCGAAAACCTTGCATACAGCGTTGACCTCATCAAGGAGGGACTTCGCCGTGCGGGAACGGGCGCTGAATTTATCAGCTGGACCTACGGACACAGATACTGGGACGACGACGATATTACCGAGTATATACGCAATACGCCAACCGACATCGTCATCATGCAGAATTTCGAGGACAGAGGCGTCGACACTCAGCTTGGTAAGCCGAGGATCGCGTACGATTACTGGCTCTCTTATCCCGGACCGTCGGATATGTTTGCCCTTTCGGCTCGCGAGGCAAGAGAGCACGGCAACCCTGCCTATGCAAAAATGCAGGT
The DNA here is from genome assembly GCA_964630635.1 of uncultured Ruminococcus sp. Lineage (GTDB taxonomy): Bacteria > Bacillota > Clostridia > Oscillospirales > CAG-272 > Colimorpha_A. Next base: position 1,845 of record CAZVVM010000058.1, read on the forward strand.
ATGCTCCTCTCACGAGATAGCGACAGTGCCGTACATTCCCGCGCCCGGCATACTTTTTGACAAATACAAAAAGGCAAGAGAGCTTAACGTCACGGGAATTATGGAGTGCTGGTATTTCGGAAATTACCCCTCGCTTATGAACCGCGCGTCTACGGAGCTTTCATATATTGACGATTTTTCGGATAAGACGGCTTTCCTTATCGAGCTTGCTTCACGCCTTTACGGCAAGTCGAGGGCAAGTAAGATCGCCGACGCCTGGAGCGCGTTTGAAACGGGATACCGCAACTATCCGACGAATATAATGTTCAGCTACTACGGACCCATGCACGACGGCGTGGTCTGGGAGCTGTTCCCTATTCCCGTCAACAGATCCCTGCCGCGCTCGTGGCAGCTCACCGATCCGCCGGACGGAGACAGAATAGGCGAATGCCTGTTTAACGGTCATACCATCGACGAGGCAATAACCCTTGCCGAAAGAATGTGCGAGGCATGGGACAGAGGTCTTGATCTGCTTCCGCTTTCGGAGGGCGACGAGCATATCTCGTGTGCTGAAGCGATAGGCATCTTATTCAGATCCGGAAAAAACATCCTCGAGTTCTACAGATTGCGTAATATACTCGGCACGGGTGCTGACGATCCCTACGCGACCGTGGAAAAAATGGAAAATATCGTTAATGAAGAAATGGCACATTCGAAGAGAATGATCGAGCTGTGTTCTTCCGACCCCCGTCTTGGCTATCACTCGGAATCCGAGGGCTTCAAGTTCTTCCCCGAGAAGCTTAAGAGCCGAATAAACAAGCTCGAAAAGCTCTTTGAAGGCGACTTTGCCACGATCAGAAAACGCCTTAACGACGGAAGACCCCCTCTCGGCTATTACTATGCAGAGGACAAGGATTATTATCCGCTCGGCAAATGCAAGGACAGCTTCCGTTGGGAGTCGATCGACGAAAACAGAAAATTCGGCGCTTACGTTGACGGCGACGAGATCAAGATTCCGATAAGATGTCTTCCCCGTGACGTATTTACCCTTTGCTTTGAATTTTCACTTTTCCAGCCCGAAAGCGGAGTAGTGTATAATCCCAACGTAGGTGCTTCACGCCACTCCGAGATAAAGACTTACGTCACGGAGGAGGGACTTTCGCTTGCGCCGGAAGCAACTACACATCAATCCTTTTGGGACGATAATGTCAAGGATGAGCTATCCAAATACCGCCTTGAGACCAGGATCGAAGATGGCATAGCAGAACACGTTTTGTCGGTAAAGATACCGCGTGAAAAATGGAACGGAAAAACCGCCATCCACCTGAACATAAGAATATGCGGCAAGCAGTGGAAGACCGACAGTGATCCCGTAAATACACTCGGAAAGTGGGATATAACTCCCGGCGAGTTTGGTATACTGATGCCGATGTAATATAAAAAAGCATTGAACCCTGCGTTCAATGCTTTTTCTTTTTATCCGTTTTTTCGGGTTTTGCCGACGCCGACACTGTTCCGCGCCTCTTTCGGAGATACACCGTAGTGCTTTTTGAATTGATAAGAAAAGTAGTTACTGTCGTTAAAGCCGCAGCTGTAAGCTATCTCCCCGACCCTCTTCTCGTGATTATTAACAAGCATATACTCCGCCATTTTCAGCCGATAGAGCGTGAGGTATTCGTTAAAGCCGAAGCCCGTATCCTTTTTGAATATTCTCGACAGATGCTCGGCGCTGACGTTCATCAGGCGTGAAACGGCCGAAAGCTTGATATCGTTCATATAGTTTTCCTGAATATACCTGACCGTCTTTTCTACAATGGAGTCGCCTCCATATTCGTTTTTCTTTTCGTTCTCGTTCCGTATAAGGGCAAGAAGCAGCTGCTCGGTATGCGTTTTCAAGGCGTGGATAGACAATGCGTCTTTTTTCAGATATTCCGATTCTATCATCGCGAAAACCGTGTCAATATAGCTTAGAAGCTTTTTGTTGCTGTAAATATGACCGAGCTTGAGTGTAGCGTTAAGGATATCCGCGGATATAAAATCCTCGGTAAAATTGATCAGGTGTCTCGAATGCGGATTTGGTCCGTAATTTGTACGGTGGATAGTTCCTGCGGGAATGAGAATGATGTCACCCGACGCTACGTCGTACGAGTGATCCTCAATAAAATAGTTGCAATTTCCATCCTTCATATAATAAAGCTCAAATGCGCTGTGGTAATGCTCTGTGGCAACACTGCCTTTGACGTTTTCTCCCTTGTTGAAGTAGAAGTCGTGATTGTCACCGTTAAACGGCGTCGTATTTTTTCCTGAAGCCAATATTCTCAAGCATCCTTTCGCGATGATTTTTGTTATTTTACCACATCTGATCAAAAAAATCAAGAAAAAACACGCGATATTTTGAATTTATGCTAATTTTGTTAAGGTAATTGATTTATTTATGAGATAGAATGTAATCACAACATTAAACATTCGCCGGAGGAAAATTATGCAATACACGAATAATAAAGCAACTGACGTCAAGATCGCCTACATAGGCGGCGGATCAAGAGGATGGGCATGGAATCTCATGAGCGACCTTGCGGCAATAGACGACGTTTCGGGCAACGTTGATCTTTACGACATAGATTACGAGGCGGCACAGCATAACGAAATAATAGGCAATAAATTCAATAATGCGCCGGGTGCCAAGTCAAAATGGACCTATACGGCGAAGAAGACCCTCGATGAAGCGGTTAAAGGTGCGGATTTCGTAATAATCTCCATCCTCCCCGGTACGTTCAAGGAAATGGAGAGCGACGTACACGCTCCCGAAAAATACGGTATTTATCAGTCTGTCGGTGACACCGCAGGCCCCGGAGGAATTTTAAGAGCTTTGCGTACGATCCCGATGATGGAGGTCATCGCGAAAGCCGTAGAAAAGAACGCGCCGAACGCGTGGGTCATCAACTACACGAACCCTATGGCTCTGTGTGTAAAGGCACTGTACGACACCTTCCCCAAGATCAAGGCATTCGGATGCTGTCACGAGGTATTCGGTGCTCAGCGTTTCATTATGTGGACCCTGAAAGAAATCCGCGGCATCGAGGTTGCCGACAGAAGCGATATCAAGACCAACGTCGTCGGTGTCAACCACTTTACCTGGATCACGGGCGCAACGTATCGCGACGTTGACATTTTCCCGATATATAAAGAGTACGCGGTGAAGGCGCTCGAATCGCCCGAAGAACTCGAACGTATTTACTCCCGCTTTGAATTTAAGCAGATGGTCAAAATGGATCTCTTCCTGCGCTATGGCGCTCTTGCCGCAGCGGGAGACAGACACCTTGCGGAGTTCTGCCCCGGCTCCTGGTATCTTGATACCCCCGAGCAGGTTGAAAATTGGGGCTTCGCGCTTACTCCCGTCAGCTGGAGATGGGGAGACCTTAATGATCGGCTTGAAAAGAGCCGACGCTTGAGAACGGGCGAGGAGGATGTCAAAATTGTGGACACCGGTGAAGAGGGAGCAGATCTGATACGCGCGCTTCTGGGTCTACGCGACATCGTTACAAACGTCAATCTGCCCAACAGAGGACAGATACCGAATCTTCCTCTGGGTGCCGTTGTTGAGACGAACGCATCCTTCCGCGACAATTCGGTAATTCCCGTAATGGCGGGTAACGTTCCCGAGGGAGTTTACTCACTTGTAGCGTCCTCCGTCGACGAGCAGCTTATGGTATCCCGCGCTGCCAAGGAGCGCGACCTCGATCTCGCGTTCAAGGCATTCTGCAAGGATAATCTCGTAAGACTTGACGCCAAGACCGCAAGAAAGCTCTTCGACGAAATGGTAGAAAACACGAAGGATTATCTTACCGAATACTTCAAATAATCCTCGGATATATCTTAGTTTTTAACAAGACTTATCCTTGATTCAAATTATGCCTCCGCTTATGCGGAGGTTTTTTACGTCATAATGCAGATATGATTTGTAGGGGCGATTCACGAATCGCCCGCCGTCACAATGGAAAGTAACACCGTTTTTATGCGGGCGAACACAGTTCGCCCCTACGAGGACGTTTGAACGTTTCACGGTAGGGGTCGGCGCCCACGACGACCCGTATAAAAGGAATGTAACATCATTTTTATACGGGAGGGGAGCCCCCTCCCATACAAGAGGTATATTGAACGTTAATTTGTAGGGGCGAACTGTGTTCGCCCGCCTGTGAGCGGTAATTTTTTCGGGCGATTCGTGAATCGCCCCTACAGTTAATTTCCCGAATCATCGGAACGTTGTCTTGCCTCCTCCCCGGCAAGACATTTCGCATCTGGTCAAAAAAATCAAGAAAAAGGCGTTTTTCATCGTATTTATGCTAATATTATTAAGGTAATTGATTCATGTTTGATGTACAATGTAATCACAACATTAAACACTCTTTGGAGGAATTATGAAATACGAAAACAATAAAGTCAGTGACGTTAAGATCGCCTACGTAGGCGGCGGATCAAGGGGCTGGGCTTGGAAGCTGATGAGCGACCTTGCGGCAATCGACGACGTTTCGGGGCACGTTGATCTTTACGACATAGATTACGAGGCGGCGCAGCATAACGAGATAATAGGTAACAAATTCGGCAGTGCTCCGACTGCTAAATCAAAATGGACCTATACGGCAAAAAAGACTCTTGAGGAAGCGGTCGAAGGCGCAAATTTCGTAATAATCTCCATTCTTCCCGGCGGCTTCGACGAGATGGAGAGCGACGTACACGCTCCCGAAAAGTACGGAATTTATCAGTCGGTCGGTGATACCGCAGGCCCCGGCGGTATTATCAGAGCTCTGCGTACGATCCCGATGATGGAGGTCATCGCAAAAGCCGTTGAGAAGTGCGCACCGAACGCTTGGGTCATCAACTACACGAACCCTATGGCTCTGTGTGTAAAGGCACTTTACGACACCTTCCCCAAGATCAAGGCGTTCGGTTGCTGTCACGAGGTATTCGGTACTCAGAATTTCATCGCGCGTATCCTTCGTGAAAACTGCGGAATCCCGGTTGCCGACAGAAGCGATATTAAGACCAACGTCGTCGGTGTCAACCACTTTACCTGGGTTACAAGCGCCACTTACCGCGACGTTGACGTTTACTCAATATACAAGAAGTTCGCAGAGGAAAACAAGGACTGCGGCGTAGAGCTTCGACACCCCGAATCCTACTTTGAATACAAAGAGAAGGTAAAAATGGATCTCTTCCTGCGCTACGGTGCTATCGCCGCGGCAGGAGACAGACATCTTGCGGAGTTCTGTCCCGGCTCCTGGTATCTCGATAACCCCGAGCAGGTCGAGGAATGGGGCTTCAAGCTCACTCCCGTCAGCTGGAGAAGGGTAGACCTCAAGGATCGCCTTGAAAAGAGCCGCCGCTTAAGAAACGGCGAGGAAGAGGTCAGAGTCGAAAAATCAGGCGAAGAGGGAGCAGATCTGATACGTGCGCTCCTCGGTCTTTGCAACATCGTTACTAACGTCAACCTGCCCAACGTAGGACAGATACCGAATCTTCCCCTGGGCGCCGTAGTTGAGACGAACGCATCCTTCCGCGACAATTCGGTAATTCCCGTAATGGCGGGCAACGTTCCCGAGGGAGTTTACTCACTTGTAGCGTCCTCCGTTGACGAGCAGCTTACGGTAGCCCGCGCTGCCAAGGAGCGTAACCTCGAGCTCGCGTTCAAGGCATTCTGCAAGGATCCTCTCGTAAGACTTGACGCCAAGACCGCAAGAAAGCTCTTCGACGAAATGATCGAAAACACGAAGGAATATCTTACCGAATACTTCAAATAAGCATCGGATATAGCTTAGTTTTCAACAAGACTTATAAGACCTATAAAGCCGTCGGGCGTTTGCCCGACGGCTTTTTGTATTTATGCGGTCGGAATTGAAGTCGCCGTACGTCCGTTTCGCATTCTTTTCGGTGTTTTTCCTCTCAATTTTTTATAGATCGAAATGAAGTAAGAAACGTCATTAAAGCCCACGCCGTACGCTATCTCCGTAATTGATTTATCGGTCATATAAAGCTCCTTTTCGGCAGAATTGATCCTGACCTCGCACAAATATTTTGTAAAGCTCTTTCCGATAACCGCTTTGAAGCAACGGGAAAAATGAGTATAGCTCATATCGACCTTTAACGCACACTCCTTAGCGGTAAGCTCCTCCCTGTAGTTCTCATTTACAATATTTATCGCATCGTATATTTTTCGAAGGAACGGCAGACTTATGTTCTCGCCCCCGACGAGCTCATGCCTTTCGCTTCGCAAAAGATCGGTCAAGAGCAGGATCGCATAAGCTTTAATGGAAAGCTCTAAGGCATAAGGATTACTGAAATAGTCAAGCAGGATCATTTCAACGATCCGTCCGATTTCTCTCCCTTCCGTCTCATGTCGCCGCCAAACGTTTTTTCCTTTGCAATAATTGAGCTGAAGCAAATAAAACACTCCCGCATCCTTTTCCGCAAAGTCAAGAACAAGATCGGGTTTTATCTTGTATACGAGATAATCCGTTTCGCCGTCATCGAGCGAGAATATCTGATGGATCGTATTAGATCGAATCAGCACTATATCTCCTTCATTGACCACGGCGACCTCATTGTCAAGCTCAATTTTAAAGCTGCCCTTTCTGATAATCAATATCTCTATCGCGCTGTGCAAATGAGCGAAGACCATACATTGATTTTTAGAAGACGAGGAATCAAGCGAAAGCTCGACCTTCGACGATGAAAAAAGGACTTTTTCCTGTTCTACGTAATAGTTCATTTTAATTCATTACTCCGAAACGCAAAAATTTCATATTTTCTGTTATAAATATTATATCATACGTTCCCCCAAAATGCTATACTTAAAATAAAAAAGCACGCAGGAGGACCTTTATGTTTTTTAACGAAATAATCCACGGAACGCAGTATTATCGCACACCGACTCCCTTGCCGGAGGAATGGGAAGGAGATATTGCGAATTTTGAAAAATACAATATTGATGCTTTTCAAATAAGAATAAACTGGCGTTGGAACGAAAGGGTTGAAAACGAATACGACTTTTCAGACGTTGATAAGCTTCTTGAGCTTGCCGAAAAAAACGGAAGAAAGGTTATAATGAAGTTTCTTCTCGAATGCGCGCCTCAATATATTTATGAAAAGTATGACGGAACGAGAATAGGGTCAAAGGGCGAAAAAATCCGTCCCGGAGCACACGGCGCATTTTACGGCGGTTGGATGCCCTGTTTTACCAACCCGAAGGTATGGGAAAGAGCACGGCTTTTCGTTGAAAAGGTGAGCGAACGATACGCGAAAAATAAGAGCATCATACTCTGGAACTTATGGAACGAGATAAGAAACAGACCCGTCGGCGAATGCTTCTGCCCGCATTGCAGACGTGCGTTCGGCGAATATCTTAAAGACAAATTTGTGACAGTTGAAAATATGAACAGCTTCTACGGCTCGGCAGAGGAAAGCTTTGAAACGGTGAATCTTCCTTCTATGCCGCACGGCTTTTGGGATATATACGAATTCAAAAAGTTCAAGAGCAGCCACCAGCTTCATAAATATTTAAGTGACTTGTACGCATCCGTAAGAAAATTTGACGTAAAGACACCGATAATGTGCCACGCAGGATTTTGCTCTGCATTCCAGACTAACATCGGAGATGCAGTTGATGATTACCACGTTTCCGAAGCAGTTGATTTCTGGGGCACGAGCATCCCATTCGACACGAATATGGATAACGAGGATAACCGTCTTTCCATGATGCAGCTGGGCGACTTTATGAGAAGCGTAGACAAAAACTATTTCAATCACGAGATCTACCCGGGTCTTGGTATGTTCAACGACTACGATACCCCGTTTGATATGAGGTACAAGCTGTATACAGCCCTATCCGGCGGCTCAAAGGGGCTTGTTTACTGGCAGTACAGGGCAGAAAGAGTCGGTATGGAGCAGGATTGCGCGGGTATAATGCGTGCAGACGGAAGCCCGCGTCCCGTCGCGCTTGAAGTACAGAAGTTCGGCGCTGACCTTCATAAGAATATGAAATATTTTGTCGGTGCGGAGGTTGAAAGCGGCAAGGCGGCAATCGTCTTTGATTATGACAGTATGATCATGTCGGAAATTGAAGAGTCGTGCGTCGGTCTGTTTGAATTCACCTGCGATGGCGGAATGGAATATTACAGAAAATCCCACCGAGGAATGTATAAGCTCTTCAAAAAGCTGAACTACAACGTTGACTACCTCGGGGTAAATAACTCTAAAGATTTTGAAAATTATAAGGTTCTGTACTTCCCTTATTATTCGATGCTTGATGAAAAGATAATTCCCGACCTTGAAAAATTCCTTGAGAACGGCGGTACAGTAATTGCGGACGAGGGCTTCGGGCTCCGCGATCTGAACACCTGGATGAGAGTGGGAGACATCAACCTCAAGCCGCTGATGGGCGCACGTATTTCCGAAAGAAGATGCACCGCAAAAGCCAAAGAATACGTAGATTTAATGGGTGAGAAAACAAGAGTTCTTCCTTACAAATCAGAAATCAACGTCGAGGGTGCCGAGGTAATTGCAAAATTCGAGAACGGACTGCCCGCAGTTCAGCTTGTAAACGCGAAAAACGGAAAAATATATATTTTGGGTATATCTATCGGCTACTGTTACAACGAAACGGAAACAGAAAGCTTTGAAAAATTCATTGATAAGATAATGCAGGATTGCGGAATTGACAAATACGATTTTGCCGATTACAAAAACGGCGTGTATGAAAAGCGTCTCGAAAACGGTAGTAACGAGATCGTTTTCATATTCAATAACTCCCGAAGCGAAAAAACTGCGGAGTTTAACAGCGAAATAATAGATTTCGGTGCCAATGCACTTATTGACGGCAATAAAATGACAGTCAAACCCGGTGAAATCGGGTATGCGATCATAAACAAAGCCAAATGAGAGAAAGCGAAGCTTAATAGAAAGCCGATCGAATTTCTCGGCGGCGCGCACAGACAAGCTCGCTCAAACAAATAAATCCGTCGGGCAAATGCCCGACGGATTTATTTGTTGTTTATGTATCACCGTAACATTCTCAAAGCTTCGCTGAATTTCTCGTTATTACCAAAATTGACCTTTGTTTCTTGACTATTTACCGTTACCGTGTTATAATACAGACACTTCGATACAAGGAGAAAAATATGACTAACAGAGAATGGTTCAAGCAGGCGAAATTCGGTATGTTCATTCACTGGGGCTTATACAGCATCCCCGCAGGCGAATGGAAGGGCGAAAGAGTCGACGGCCCTAGCGAGTGGTTAATGACCTACAAAAGAATACCGATAAAGGAATACGAGCAGTTGGCAACCGTATTCAATCCAATTTATTTCGACGCAGAGGAATGGGTCAAGCTCGCTAAAGAAGCGGGAATGCAGTACATAATCTTCACGAGTAAGCATCAAGAGGGCTTCTCTATGTTCAAATCCGAGGTGGACAGCTATAATATCGTAGATGCCACCCCGTTCGGACGCGACGTAGTCGACGAGCTTGCAAAGGCGTGCCGTAAGTACGGCATCAAGCTCGGTCTTTACTATTCTCAAGAGCTTGATTTCCACGAGGAACACGGCGGCGGAGTTCATTACGTTGACCCGTGGCTTCACTGCGACTGGGCAAACAACTGGGACTTCCCTG
>CAZVVM010000059.1:0-11434 GCA_964630635.1 uncultured Ruminococcus sp.
ATATTATCGGTCAGGTCGTATACCGCTTCCTGCCGTTTGACGTTTTAGGACCTGTTAAGTAACGGAGAGATAAAATGCCATCAGAGCTGATACAATGGTTCCCCGGGCATATGGCGAAAACGCGCCGAATGATGAAGGAGATGCTCCCGCAGGTAGATGCGGTCATCGAAATTCTCGACGCGCGAATTCCCGTTAGCTCGAAGAACCCCGAGCTACATAAGATAGTCGGTAACAAGCCCGTGCTTACGCTTTTCAGTAAGTCGGCGCTTGCCGATCCCGAGTCGATCTCCCGCTGGAAGCGTCATTACGAAAAAGAGGGAAAGACCTGCCTCTTTATCGACAGCGCAAGCGGCGCGGGAATAAACGAAATACCCGAAAAGATTCGGGGGCTGCTTTCCGAAAAGCTTGCTCGCTATGAAAACAAGGGAATGACGGGAAAGGCCTTACGCGTTATGATCGCGGGAATACCGAACGTCGGTAAATCATCGCTTATAAACCGTCTTGCAGGCGGAAGGCGGGCAAAGGTCGAGGATAGACCCGGTGTGACGCGTGACAAGCAGTGGATAACGACGAAGTACGGCATCGAGCTTCTCGACACCCCCGGTGTGCTTTGGCCGAAGTTTGAGGATCAGACCGTTGGTGAAAACCTCGCGGTCACGGGCGCGATAAGAGATGAAATTCTCGATCAGGAGAGAATTGCCACAATTCTTTGCGGTCGATTGCGTAAAAAGTATCCCGAGCTTCTTTCGGCGCGCTACAAGCTTGGAGATATGTCGCAGTACGATGATATGATCGACTACGATCTGTTTGAAACCATCGGAAGAAAGCGCGGATTTCTTATCAGCGGCGGGGAGGTAAACACCGAAAGAACTGCCGTTATGCTTCTTGATGAATTCAGAGGCGGTAAGATCGGCAGAATGACGCTTGAAGAACCATAAGGCGTAAAGCCAACCCTAATGAGAGAGGAGTACGGGGAATGAAGCTTTGTTCCCCGTATTTTATTTTATGGATTACTTTTTTGAAAACGAAGCCGTGGAGCAGGGATATGCAGTAGTCTGCGGAACCGACGAGGCAGGGCGCGGTCCTCTTGCGGGAAGCGTTTACGCGGCGGCGGTCATCTTACCGCAGGGACTCGTTATCGAGGGGCTGAACGACAGTAAAAAGCTCACCGAGAAAAAACGTGACGCTCTTTACGACGTAATAAAAAAAGAGGCGGTAAGCTACGGTATTGCATACGCGACGGCGGCTGAAATTGATGAACTCAACATATTAAACGCCGCGCTTCTTGCGATGCGGCGAGCAATCGAGATGCTTGATCCGAAGCCCGACTTCGTCCTCGTCGACGGAAACCAGACGCGCGGATTTACGATTCCCGCAAAGGCGATAGTCAAGGGCGATGCTAAAAGCCCGAGCATCGCGGCGGCATCGATCCTTGCCAAGGTTGAGCGTGACCGCTCCTGCCTTGAGCTTGATAAAAAGTACCCCGAATACGGCTTTGCAAAGCATAAGGGCTATCCTACAAAGGAACACTACGAGGCAATCAAAAAATACGGAATAACGCCCGAGCACAGACGCTCGTTCAGATTGGAGTAAATTATGAAAAACACACTTAAAAACAAAAAGCTTTTCGTCTTTGACCAGGACGGAACCATCTACCTCGGCGCAAAGGTCTTTGATTACGCTATCGAGTTCATAAAGAACCTCCGCAAAAACGGATATAAGGTGCTTTTCTTCACGAATAACGCATCGCATAACCCCGATTTCTATTATGAAAAGCTTACGCGTATTGGCTTTGAGCCAAGCAGGAACGAGATACTCACCGCAGGTGACGTAACGGTTCAGTTTTTGAAGAGAAACCGCGCAGGGAAGAGCTGTTACCTCGTTGGTACTCCCGAGCTTGAAACGCAGTTTATAAACTCGGGAATTGAGCTTTCGGAGGACGCACCGATAGTCGTAACGAGCTTCGATACGACCCTTACCTACGCAAAGCTTGATACCGCTTGCCGCCTTGTTCGTAACGGTGCGGAGTATATCTCAACTCATCCCGACTTTAACTGTCCGACAGAGGACGGATTCATTCCCGACAGCGGCGCGATCTCCGCATTCGTTACCGCATCGACGGGCGTAACTCCCACGTATTTCGGAAAGCCCTATAAATCGGCTCTCGATATGATGTGTCAGATAACGGAGACTGATCCCGAGGATATGGTCATATTCGGCGATCGCCTCTATACCGACATCGCGCTCGGTAAGCGTAACGGCGTCACGAGCGTCCTCGTCCTTTCGGGCGAAACAAAGCAAGCGGACATCGATAAAGCTGACGAAGCCGACAAGCCCGATTTCGTCGCACCGTCGCTGTCGGAAGTCAATGAAATAATGTTCAACAAAATTTAAGCGGAATTCAGCGAGATCCGAACGGCTATGCCGTTCGCCCTTGCGGGTTTCGACTGCGTCCGCCCGCGTCATTCTGAGCGTAGCGCCGCCGACTCGTTCTACTTCGTGTTGTTTTTGAGGTGACGGCGGCGCGTAGTCGAACCGTATGCGGCACCGAAGCGCAAGCGAGGTGGAATCTCGGGCGGACTTGCTCAAGATGACCGCTGAAGATACAGAAAGCTCCGAGCGAAAGCTCGGAGCTTTATTTCAATTATCAGTCGCAGCAGGGATCTGTCTTTTTCTTCTTCGGTTCCTCGGGAGCGGAATCGGTCACGTCTCCGAGACCCGACGTTTCGGAGAACATAACGTTTGACTTCGTCATATTTACGACGTCGGTCGGAACGATGATCTTCGATGCGCGGCCGTTGGACATAGCGACGAGCGCCTCAAACTTCTTAAGTTCGAGAACGGCACCGTCGGCACCTGCCTCTTTGAGCGCAGCCAAACCGTCGGCCTCTGCCTTTTTAGCGAGGTAGATAGCTTGCGCTTCACCCTCTGCTCTTGCGATGCGTGCGTCTCTTTCACCCTCTGCGGCAAGGATCATCGCCTGCTTGTCACCCTCTGCGCGGGTGATAACAGCCGCCTTGTGTCCCTCTGCCTCAAGAAGCGTCTCACGGCGGTCACGTTCTGCCTTCATCTGCTTTTCCATAGCATTCTGGATCTCTGCGGGCGGAATGATGTTCTTAAGCTCAACGCGGTTTACCTTGATGCCCCACTTGTCGGTTGCATCGTCAAGGATCTCGGTCATCTTTCCGTTGATGGTGTCGCGGGAAGTGAGAGTATCGTCAAGCTCAAGCTCACCGACGATGTTACGAAGCGTTGTAGCGGCGAGGTTTGAGAGCGCGGAAATGGGATTTACCGCACCGTAGCAGTAAAGCTTGGAGTCATAAATCGCATAGAAAATAACGGTATCTATCTGCATAGTAACGTTATCCTTCGTGATAACGGGCTGGGGAGGAGAGTCAAGGACCTGCTCCTTGAGCGTTACCTTCTTTGCAATGACCTGAATGATCGGCCACTTCCAGTGAATACCTGCGGACCAGGTCTTCTGGTATTTGCCGAGAAATTCAACGACGTATTCGGTTGCCTGCGGTACTATCTTGATGCAAGCGATGAGAAGTATCAAGAGAACGACAGCGGCTACAATAATGTACGGGATCATAACTGTTTACTCCTTTATTATGTGATATAAATATTATATCACATTAAAGTAGCGTTGTAAAGTGCTTTCGTATCAAGAGCGCAACTTTTTCATTATCGACCTTCTTTTTGCGGCGCCGCTTTTTGCTTTCTCTTTGCTCAAAAGCGAGCCGACAAGGGATGCGGTCGTAACCGTCAGAGTGCTTACAAGCACGTAATAAAGCTCGAAGCCGGAGCTTATAAGTGCGCCCACGGTTATTACCGCGCTGAAAATGAGCCCGCTGATAATGCCCGCAAGATATGACCTTTCCTTTGATAATTTTCCTGCGAAAAATCCGCCGATGAGCGCCGAGATGACCTGAAATACCTTTGGAAGCACGGCGGTCAATAAATCGAGGTTTTTACTTTCCGTAAGGAAAAATGCAGATACTAAAACCGCGCCGATTGAAATTAGAATAGAAATTGCCGCGCCTTTCAGAGCAGGTAAAAATGGAGATGCGTTCACTGTTTTTATCATTTTCTTCTCCTTCGGGGAAAATAAAAATCCCCTTCAAAAATATCCTATATTAAAGAATATTCTTAAAGGAGATTATTTATTCCGAAATATTACTGCGGCTTTTCGCCTGTGTCAGCAGCGGGCTCGTCGTCACGAAGAACGGTTCTTACAGCGCTCTTGAGAATGGTGAGCTTCGAACGGTCGTTACCCGTTTCGATCATCATTTTATCGTCCTTGATTATAACGACTGTTCCGATTATACCGCCTATCGTGATTATCTCATCACCGACGGAGATGCTGTTACGCATATCAGCTGCTTCTTTTTCCTGCTTTTTCTGCGGACGGATAGCAAAGAAATAGAAAACGACTACCGTAAGCACGAGCATTATTATTGTTCCCCACATATATTAACATCCTCCAATTTTTGTTGTACTTGATAATTATACATTATTTTTCGGGAGAATACAATAGAAAAAGCAAATTTAATTATTCGTTTACAATTATAAGCTCTATCTCGTGACCGCGCAAGGAAGCGCATATCTTATCGGGCATCGGCTTGTCGGAGACGAAGTATGCGCTTATCTTGCCGTCATTCGTGACGTAGTTTTCAACGCAGTATTTGACCCCTGCGCTTTTTATAACGGAAGCGTCTGTATAGTTTTTATGCGAAAGGGAAAAGAAGTGACGAATCAGCAAAAGCCCGTTTTCGGAGGAATATCCGCCGTCGGTTATAGGCAGGGTCACTCCCGAAACGTGAAGATAACACTGACCGTTTTTCATTTCGAGGACGGTATTTTTCAAGCTTTCGGGGGCGGAAAAGGAAATTTTTATGTCGTTTTCACTTACGACGGTCACGTCGGCTTCGTAGTCTCTGCCGTCGAATTTTATATAAGTATGAATATCAAGAGGATAATTCAGGTTGAACCTCTTTAACGTTTTTCCGCCTCCGCACGAAGCAAGTAAAATAAGAATAACGGCACACAGTGCCGTAAATACAAATTGCTTTTTCATAAACAAATCACCCCCGCAGACAATTATTATGCTTCGGGGGTGATTATTATTCATTTGGATAAGTAATTATCGCTCTGCGGTTGTAAAGCTTTATAAGCTTTAACATTTTTTCGGATGCGTTGAAAATATACAGGGTCTTGTTTTCGCTTTCCTCGTCCTTTTCAACAGCGTAAAAAACGTATGGGTCGGTTACCGAGGAAGAAAGATCGTAAACCTTAACATAGGAATCCTTTACCGCTTCGTCGTAATATATTCCCGAATACGGAGCAAATTTATCAAGCTTTGAAATATCTATCGAGCCAAGCTCCTTGCGCTTGCGTCGGTTATATACGACGGAGAAGAACAGCTCGTTACCTACTATTCGGTAGTCGTAATCAATTCTGCGGAAATAGCCGGCGGTAAAAAACAGAAGCAATACCGAAAGTGCAATTATTGCAAATGGGAATGGCGGAAATCCGTACGCGAAAAGCATTATTACGGAATACAAAATCGGCATCACGCCTGTGACGATAGGGACGACGAACCTCGCTACGTTATACAGCTTACTTCTTTTCTTTGTAACCGAATACTCGGCTATATTAGAAAAATCGTTCATCAGAATTCTCCTCAAAGTTACTGAAAATATTATAACATTACAGCGCGGGTGTGTCAAGGCATTGATTTTTTCGGAAAGATGTAGTATAATGTAGATATGATACTTATTATAGCCGAAAAGCCGAGCTTGGCGCGAAATATCTGCGCAGGCATCGGGCAAATGCAAAAGAAAAACGGATATTTTGAGGGGTGCGGGTACCTGGTGAGCTGGGCATTCGGACACCTTTTCGGGCTTTGCGATATTGAGAGCTACCGTCCTCTTCCCGAGGGGCAGAAGTATTGGTGCATGGACAATCTTCCTTGTTTCCCGAACGAGTTCCGATACGAGCTTCGCCGAGGCGATAACGGTGACCGCGACGACGGCGTTATCAGGCAGTTCAAGATAATTGAGGACCTATGTAACCGCCCCGACGTTGACAAGATAGTAAACGCAGGAGACGCCGACCGAGAGGGAGAAATTATCGTCCGTACCTGCGTAAATAAGGCGCTCAAAAGCCCGAAGCCGCTTTTGCGTCTCTGGCTTCCCGACCAGACGCCCGAAACGGTTGCCGCCGCGCTCCGCGATATGAAGAGCGAGGACGAATACGATAATCTCGCAAACGAGGGCTATGCGCGCACCTTTATCGACTGGCTCTACGGCGTGAATCTCACGAGATATGCGACGCTGAAAAGCGGTAAGCTTCTGCGCGTCGGGCGCGTTATAGTGCCGATCGTGCTTGCAATCTACGAGCGTGATATGGCGATAAGAAACTTCGTGCCCGACGTATATTACGCACTCGTCAGTAAAGCCGAAACGAACGGCGAGATCATCGAGTTGCAGTCCAAGACGAAGTTCGATAAGACCGAGTTCGTCAAGGCGAAAAACCTATGCGACCTTTACAATTCTACGGGTGCTATCGTCATCTACGTGAAGAAGAAAAAGGACACGCTCTCCCCCGGAAAGCTTTATTCGCTTTCAAAGCTCCAGAACGTGCTCGGTAAGAAATATAAGATGTCAATGGCGGAAAGTCTTGAGATCGTGCAGAAGCTTTACGAGGAAGGGTATCTCACCTATCCCCGTACCAACTCCGAGTACCTTGCGACGGCCGAAAAGGACAAGATAAGAAAGATAATCGAAAACTGCAAAAAGCTCGGTTATCCGCTTGCCTTCAAGGATAAAAAGACGATATTCGACGACAGTAAGATCGAGTCGCATTCGGCGCTTACTCCGACCTATAAAATACCCGATAAATCACGCCTGAATGAAAAGGAAATGCAGGTATACTCGACCGTGTTCCGCCGTTTCGTTGCGGTGTTCTGCGCCGAGGACTGCGTCGTTAATAAGAGTGAGATAAAGATAGCAGTCGGCGACCTTGAGGAGTTTACGCTAAAGGGAACGGTCATCGTCGAGCGCGGTTGGACGAAGTACGACGATTACAGCGGAAAAGATAAGGTCCTGCCTCAACTAAACAAGGGTGACGCTGTGAATATCAACTTCGAGCCGGTCGAAAAGGAGACCAATCCTCCGAAGCACTATACGATAGAAACGCTTAATAACTATCTGAAAAACCCCTTCAAGCAGGAAAAGGCACAGGAAAACTCCGATCCCGAAAAATCAGACGACACCGAGGAATACAAGGCGATATTTGAAGGACTTGAGCTTGGTACCGAGGCAACGAGAACGGGAATCATTGACAACGCCCGCAAGAGCGGTTACATAAAGCTAAATAAGGATGTTTATACGATCCTGCCCGACGGTGAATACCTTATCGAGTCGCTCAAAGCTATGCAGATAAGTATGGATAAATACAAGACCGCAGAGCTCGGTAAGTCGCTGAAACGCGTTTTCAGAGGTGAATGTTCCGTCGGCGACAGCGTTGAGCTTGCAAAGGCGGAAATTTCCGAGGTGTTTGACCGTAAGGGCGATAGCTTCGCAAACGATACAGACATCGGCTTCTTTATGCAGACGGTCGGTAAATGTCCGCTTTGCGGCGGCGAAGTCAGACGAACGAACTTCGGCTACGGCTGTGGCTCATACCGCGAAAACGGATGTAAATTTGCCGTCAGTATGCGTATATGCTCAAGAGTAATTCCGCTCTCTGCCGTCAAACAGCTTCTTGAAAACGGCAGAACCGAAAAGCTTTCGGGCTTCGTTTCGAAGAAATCGGGAAAACCCTTTGACGCACGGCTCAAGCTCGAGGACGGACGCGCGGTATTTGATTTTAATTAAGCTTCTTTACAGTAGGGCGGGGGCTTGCTCCCGCCCTACGAATGCGTGGCAGAGATTTGTAAAATGGCGAACGAAGCGAGTGTGGTGAGGCGGTGCGTCGAGGACGTCGCACCCTACAAAGAGCGTGGCGAAATGTTCGATTGTCTTGTAGTGGCGATTCACGAATCGCCCGCTGTGAGTGGCGTATTTTTTGTGGGCGATTCGTGAATCGCCACTACGGTTAATGTGTCTAAATGTAATTAAAAAAGAGAGCCGATGGCTCTCTTTTTTAATTCATTTTATTTTCCGTCGAATACTTTTCAAGCACCGCAGTACGAACCGACGTGTAAAGAATAGACGCACAAATTGCGACCGCGACGCCTAAAACGAGCGCGTAGGTGTTAAACATTGGCTTTTTGTAAAGATTTCCGTAGGCGTAGGTATTAAATACCGATAGCAGACAGCAAGCGACCGTCAAGACGACGGAAAGCCGCAAACGGCGCAGCTTTTCATTTGCCGCCTTCGAATTGTGAGTGATATAAGCGCTTTCCCAGAATAGCCCCGTGTGCTCTTTTATAACTCTGTAAAAAGCGATTCCGACGCAGAGCGTCGAGAGAACGAGGAAGAACGTATAGATCATATTCGTGTAATATGGGAACGAAAAGTAAAACTTAACGTCGGCAAATGCAAAGGACGCTCTTTCGTGATACGTCGTCGCAAAGTACTCGTAAAAGAGCTGGAGCGGGAAGGATATAACGACCGCGACGATTGAAAACGCACGCGTTACCTTTTTGTCAGTTATCTTGCGCAAATACGAAATAACGGCAATATGAAGGATAGGCGTGAAGTACGGCGGGATCAGGGCCTTACCGTCGATAAAGTAGCCGACAGCGCAGAAGCAGGCGATTATAAAGCAGGTGACGGCAGGTCGTAATGCCGACATTATTCGCTTTTTCTCGCTTCTGACATATGAGGAAATATCCGATATTATACCTCTGTTGAACGACGCTTTTTTGCGAAGAGCAGAGAAGTAAATGCAAACGGCAATATAAAATACAAGCGAAATCACCGCAACTACTGCCGCGCAAAGGAATATCATTCCCGTTCTGAAAGGTGCAAGCGGGTATATCTCCTCAATGTTTTCGGTCAATCCCGAATCGTTCACCTTGAAATAAACGACCTCGGGGAAGGCAGAAAAAACGCAGTGCAGGACGATATAGACCTGCATCACGGTTCTGACGATCTTCAGCTTCACAACCGAAACGGTGTGTCCCGCCTCCGCGTGTCTATCCGCGAAATACGCAAAGCCGTTAAACAGCTCGTGAAGCGCGGGGATCAGGAGAATGATACGCAGAATATTGAAGCAGAAGGAGAATACCATATTGAAGGTCGGGTCGGAATTGACCAACGTTATCATCGGTATGGTAAGACCTAACTGTGCGATAGATAGTGCCGCGGCTTTCTTGAAGCCGTTTGACGCCGCTTCTATTGACGGTGATATTTCACTTATGGGGCGTATCGCCTTCGCCATTATAAGCAGACCGATGAAGTCGGGCAGAATATCGAATACCCAAAAATACGGATTTATAAGAAAAAAGAGACCGAAGAGAAATAAACGGTATTTCATTGTTTATTCGTCGTCTCCTTCGTTTCTTCCGCAGCACTTCTTGTATTTCTTTCCGCTTCCGCAGGGGCAGGGGTCGTTACGTCCGACCTTTTCGCTCTTCTTATGAACGACGGGCTTTTTCTTGACGGGATCGCCCGATCCGACGAAGCCCTCGTTCTTTACCTTTGCGACCTCAACTCGCTTTATCTCGCGTCTGGGCTGAACCGAGAGAATCATTCTTACGGTATCTTCCTTGATCTCGGAGTTCATCATATCGAACATATCGGCACTCTCGATACGGTATTCGCTTATCGGGTTTCTCTGCGCGTATGCGTTAAGACCGATACTGCCCTTGAGATCGTCCATAGCGTCAAGATGCTCCATCCACTTTCTGTCGACGTTCTGAAGGAGTATCACGCGCTCGATCTCGCGCATATCGTCGCCAAACATTGCTTCCTTTTCGGCGTAAAGCTTTTCGGCACGGTCGAGCAGGAGTTGTTCAACGTCACCGGGGGAAACACTATCAAGATCGCTTTCACTATATCGGAAGTCGTCGTTTGTCGTCAGCGTTCCGAAGAAATAAGAACGGAGCGCATCGAAATTCCACTCTGCGGGATTTTCGGGGTTGACGAACTCGTCGACCTTAGAGGTTATCACCTCGTCGATCATTGAGCGGATCTTATCCTTCATATCGGCGCCGTCAAGCACCTCGCGGCGCTGACCGTAGATTATCGTTCTCTGCTGGTTCATTACGTCGTCGTAGCTCAAAACGTGCTTACGGCGTGCAAAGTTGTTGCCCTCAAGGCGCTTCTGCGCGTCCTCTATCGAATGTGAAAGTATACCCGCCGAGATCGGTTGAGTTTCCTCAAGACCGAGGCGCTCTACCATACCGAGTATTCTCTCGCTTCCGAAAAGGCGCATAAGATCGTCCTCAAGCGAAAGGAAGAAACGGGATTCTCCCGGGTCACCCTGACGGCCTGAACGTCCGCGAAGCTGGTTGTCGATACGTCGGCTTTCGTGGCGCTCGGTACCGATTATATAGAGACCTCCTGCCGCCTTGATCTTTTCTGCCTCGGGCTCGATCTGCTTCTTGTATTTTTCAAAGAGCTCACGGTACACCTTGCGGGCTTCAAGAACCTCGTCGGAGACCGAAAGGGAAGAGCCGATAGCAAGACCGACGACGTCCTCGTCGTATCCGTTCTTTATCATTTCCTGCTTGGAGAGGAACTCCGGGTTACCGCCGAGCATAATGTCGGTTCCTCGTCCTGCCATATTAGTCGAGATCGTAACGGTGCCGAATTTACCTGCGTTAGCAACTATTTCGGCTTCCTTTTCGTGATATTTCGCATTGAGGACCGTGTGCTTGATGCCTTCTTTTTTTAGAAGCTTCGAAAGCTCCTCCGACTTTTCGATCGAAACGGTACCGACAAGGACGGGCTGTCCCTTCTCGTGGCATTCGATGACCTGATCGACGATAGCGCGGTACTTTCCTCTTACGTTTTTATAAACGGCGTCGGGATGGTCCTTTCTTATCATCGGCTTATTGGTCGGAACCTCGACGACATCAAGATAATATATCTCTCTGAATTCCGCGTCCTCTGTAAGCGCAGTACCCCTCATAACAGAGAGCTTAATATAAAAAAGGAATTAATTATGGAAGGTTATTGTCGCAAGAGTCTTATTTTCCTTTTCGATCTTGACCTTTTCCTTTGCCTCGATCGCCTGATGCAGACCGTCGGAATAACGGCGTCCCGGCATAAGACGTCCCGTGAAGGAATCGACTATAATTATCTGTCCGTCCTTGTTGACGTAGTCAACGTCGCGGATCATCGTTCCGTGTGCCTTTATCGCCTGATTGATGTGGTGAGAAAGGGTAGTGTTTTCCGAGTCGGAAAGGTTTTCGACGTTAAAGAATTTTTCTGCCTTGAGAACACCGCTTTCGGTAAGCGTTGCGGTTTTTGCCTTC
>CAZVVM010000060.1:0-11226 GCA_964630635.1 uncultured Ruminococcus sp.
CTTTGATTCTTCCGTATCCGCAGCTAATAAGTACGGTCTCGGAGACGACCTCGTTGCAGGCGCGAATATTGCCGGCTTCATAAAGGTCGCAGAGGCAATGATCGCACAGGGCGTTTGCTGATAATAAAAAACAAAACGGATGCTCCGATGAGCATCCGTTTTTGCTTCTTCACACAAAAAACACGCTCCCGCCTTGATTTGTTAATATTGTTGTGGTATCATATATAAGATAAACTGATTGGAGTGTATTATGAAAAGAATTATCGCACTTATCCTTGCATCCGTTATGATGCTTTTCTCACTTATGTCGTGTGACAAAAAGGAAAATAAGGCAGACCTTACCTCGTTCGTCGTCGCAAAGACGGAGCACCTTGAGATAGACGGCGCGATGTATACCTTTTTCCTCTACGATCTCGTCGGACAGTATTCGACGTATCTGCCGTATTACGGCTACGACACCGCGCTTACGCTTCGTGAGCAGACGTCGGAATGTCCTCTTGTAGAGGGCAAGACCTGGTTCGAGTTTTTTGCCGAAATGACGAATTCTTATATCGACCAGTATCTTTCGCAGGCAGAGGCGGCATATAACGCTTCCTTTGAACTGAAAGAAGAGGAGGTTGCCGAGATCAAGAATTATATCTCCGAGCTTCAGGCAAATGCAGTCGCAAACGGTTATAAGAACCTCGATGAACTCATTGCGGAGTATTACGTTGACGGAATAACCGCAGAAACGTTTGAAAAATGTATAACTCTTCAGCAGCTCGCTTACAGCTATATGAATAGCTATGCCGACGGGATCGAATATACCGACGAAGACCTTGTGCAGTACCGCTTGGATCATCCCGAAAATTTCCTTATGATAGACGTTATCCAGTACGGATTCTTCGCGGAATACGAAACTGACGCGACCGAAGAGGAGATCGAGGCGGCTTCTGCTGCTGCTAAAAAGAAGGCAGAGGACTTTGTAAAGAAGAACAAGACTGTTGAAGCGTTCAAAAACGGAATCGTAGAGCTTGAAAACGCAGGCGGAAACGAGACGGAATCCCCGGCGGTAATAATCTCAAAATATCTGCTTGATGCAGAGTACTATGATTCCGAAGCAGCTGAAACCGAGGATATGAAAGTATATTACGAATGGGCGTATTCGTCAGAGCGTAAAGCGGGAGATACGTTTGTTCTCGAAGAAAAGTATCAGGACGGGGAAAAGTATTATACTGTCAGCTGCATAGTCACGCCCGCGTTTTTCTACGATTATTTGACCAAGGACTGCCGACATATCCTTTTCTACGTTGATAATGAAGAAACCGATGCCGATAAGCTTGCTTCTGCAAAAACGGAAGCACTCGGAAAGGCAAATGCGATCCTCGACGAATTCAAAAACGGTAATAAGACCGAAGACGACTTTAAGGCGCTTGAAACGAAATGCCTTGAGGACGAAAGTGCTATGGAAGCAACCGCGTATTATAACGTAACGAAGGGCTATATGGTAGAGGAGTTTGAAAACTGGATCTACGGCGAAAGAACGGTCGGAGACTGTGAAATAGTTGAAACGACTTACGGTTATCATATCGTATACTTCATAGGTGACGGGCTTCCTGCGTGGAAGATCGACGCGAAGAGCGGCTATATCTCCGAGATAATGACGGAGTATCAGGAAGATCTTGTCGAAACCTATAAGGTTACTTACGACAGTGAAGCAATGAAGAAAATACCGTAATAAAAGGCGGCTTATGCCGCCTTTTATTTTATGCCGTGATTGACAAAATCCGACGTTCATAGTATAATTACACTGTTCGACAAGGGGCACCGCCAAAGGGCGGTTTAATAAGGAATATCGGTGAAAGACCGAAGCGTGCCCGTCGCCGTGAACAGTGAGCGGAATAGCCGCGGTAAAAAACTGCTTCCCGACCGCAGAAGGGAAGGACGAGCCATTGGCGCAAGCCGAGAAGGTGTTTTTTGCTACAAATATCTCTGTGAGCCGGAAGACTTACCCCACCTTTGCAAAAGTTGCGAGAGCCGACGCCGTATCTACGGGTGCAAAAACGTCGGGCAGATTTATTTATTGATGGGAAATTTCCCAAAAGAAAGGAATAAGAAAATGACAAAACTGAAACGAATTTTATCGGTTCTGCTTGTTCTTACGCTGACTGCGGCGGCGTTTATGAGCTTTGTAGGATGCGAAAAGCCAAAGGGTACCGATGACGAGAAAACAATAACCGTCACCGTTATCGACGACAAGGGAGAGAAGACCGTTTTTACGATAACGACGAACTCACCGAACCTGCGCGGTGCGCTCGAGCAGGAAAAGCTCGTTGAGGGAGACGAAGGCCCTTACGGTCTTTACGTCAAGGTCGTAAACGGCGTTCGTGCCGACTACGACAAGGACGGCGCCTGGTGGGGCTTCTATAAGGACGGAGTCCAGCTCCCGTCGGGCATCGACGACACTATTATTTCCGACGGAGATAAGTACGAGATCAAGTACGAAAAGGCATGAAGGTAAATAAGCACGTCAAAAGAATTGAGGAGATGGTGCTTTTCGCGCTGTTTGGCGCGATAATGTATCTGTCGGCGCAGATCGACATAGTGCCGAACGTACATCCTCTCGGTTTGTTTATTGCGGCGTTTACCGTGGTCTACCGCGTGAGGGCGCTGATACCTCTGTACGTTTACGTATTTTTGGAGGGGCTTTTCGGCGGATTTAATCTGTGGTGGTATCCGTATCTCTATCTTTGGACGGTTCTCTGGCTTCTCATAATGCTGGTTCCGAGAAATATACCCGAATGGGTAGCGGGTATTGTCATTGCGGTCTTGTCGGCGCTTCACGGAATGTGCTTCGGGCTTCTGTATATGCCGTATCAGTGCTTCGTTTTCTTCAAAGGAAAATGGGATTTCGCGTATATATGGTTCCTTAACGGCTTGCCGTTCGACCTTGTTCACGCGGTCGGGAACCTGACCGCGTCGCTGCTTTGTATTCCGCTTGTACTGCTTTTATGTAAGCTCGGTAATTACAAATACCCATACAAAAAAATCAAAGAAAAGAACGGATGATTTATCCGTTCTTTTTTATGTCAATTTTTTAATTTTTGCATAGTATGTAAGAGAATAACTGTTTTTACGGAGGAGCAAATGTTTGATAACCTAACGGTAAGAACGAAAAAATATTTTATCGGTGCAAATACCTCAAGGGGATTTATAAATTACGGTGAAGGCATATTTTCCGACGTGAAGAAGCTGTACGTGATAAAGGGCGGACCGGGTACGGGAAAATCGACCTTTATGAAAAAAATTGCCGCAAAGGCGGCTGAAAAAGGATATGATGCGGAGTATTATTACTGCTCGTCGGACCCAAGCTCGCTTGACGGAGTCGTTATTCCGTCGCTCGGCATCGGCGTGACCGACGGAACGCCGCCGCATCCCTTTGAAGCACGGTTTCCGGGCGCAAAGGAAGAGTATCTTAATCTCGGAGAGTTCTGGAACGGGGATTTTCTTTCCCTATGCCGTGAGAAGATAGAGGAGCTTTCGGGGAAGAAAAGCAAGGGCTTTTCGTCGGCTTATAAGTACCTGTCGGTTGCCGAATCGGTAAGAAACGAAAAGGAAAGAGCGCTTTTATCTTGCTATGAAAAGGATAAGGCGGAAAAGGCGATCGCCCGTTTTATGAGAAGTGTCGGCACGGGCAAGGTGCATTCCTTGATCCCTCGGCAAATAAGCGCGTTTTCCATGAACGGTGAGACGCATTTCGATACCTACGAAACTGAATGTGAAAGGGTAATATATATCAAGGATAAGCGTGGAATATCCGTTTTCCTTTTTGACGAAATACTTAAAAAGGCACAGGAGCAGAAGCTGAAAACCTACGTTTCACGCGACTGTCTGTGTCGTGTCAACACCGTTATGTTCCCCGAAAAGAGCGTTTCGGTGCTTATCGGTGACGGAGAAAAGGTCATTAACAGCGAACGCTTTATAATAAATGAAAAGCTTTGCGAGATAAGAAAAAAGCTGCGTTTTCTGTCTGCTCTCGAAGAAGAACTGAAGGACTGTGCGTTCGGCGAGCTGAAACAGGCGAAGGAGTGTCACTTCATTCTTGAAGATATCTACAAAGAGGCGATGGATTTCAGGTCGCTTGAAAAGATGGAGAAAGCGTTTATTTCGAAGATCGTAAAATAATAAAAGGCGGTTACAACGTAACCGCCTTAAATATTTAATTTGCTTTTGCTATCGGCTCACTGTCGTCGGGATAAGTAACCTTTTCAATGTCGGCGCCGACGGCACGGAGCTTTCCGACGATGTCGTCGTATCCACGCTCGATATGTCGGATATCCTCGATCTCGGTCCTGCCGCTCGTCGCAAGTCCCGCAAGTACCATAGCCGCGCCTGCGCGAAGGTCAACCGCCTTAATTACCGCAGGGGAGAATTTCTCAATTCCTTCGATTACTGCCGTTCTTCCGTCAACCTTGACGTTAGCGCCCATGCGCTTAACTTCCTCGAAATAGCGGAAGCGGTTATCGTACACGCCCTCGCTTAAGCAGCTCACGCCGCTACATAGGCAGAGGAGAACTCCCATTTGTGGCTGCATATCGGTCGGGAAGCCGGGGTAGGGCATAGTCTTGACGTTTATACGGTTGAGCGTACCGCAGTATTTTACGGTGACGCAGTCGTCGCCGTCCTCGACCTCAACACCCATTTCTTCAAGCTTTGCGGTAATGGACTCAAGGTGCTTCGGAATTACGTTAGTGATCTTAAGGTTACCCTTTGTGATAGCCGCAGCGAACATATAGGTTCCCGCCTCGATCATATCGGGGATTATTGCGTAGGTACAGCCGTGAAGCTCTGTCACGCCCTTGATCTTTATCGTATCGGTTCCCGCGCCGCTTATCTTCGCGCCGCAGGAGTTAAGGAAGTTTGCAAGGTCGACTATATGCGGCTCACGGGCTGCGTTTTCAATTATCGTAGTGCCTTCCGCCTTTACTGCGGCAAGCATTACGTTCATCGTTCCTCCGACGGTTATAACGTCGAAGAATATATTATTCGCCTTGATTCCGTTTTTGGCGATTGCCTCAACGTATCCGCCCTCTACGTTTACCTCGGCGCCAAGCGCCTCAAAGCCCTTGATGTGCTGGTCTATCGGGCGAACGCCAAAGTCACATCCGCCGGGGTAACCGACGTATGCGCGTCCGAAACGTCCGAGCTCCGCGCCGAGCAGATAGTAGGAAGCTCTCATCTTACGTACAAGGTCGATAGGAGCGGTTCCGCCGACAGCGAAGGTCGAGTCGATCTCGACTGTGTTTCTGTTTATCATACGGACCGACATACCCATAGCACTCAAAATCTTAAGCGAAAGAGTAACGTCGTCTATTTCGGGCAGGTTTTCAATTATACATTTATCTTCAACGAGCAGACAGCCCATAAGGATCGGGAGCGCCGCGTTTTTCATTCCGCTGACTTCGATCTCGCCGTTAAGGGGCTTGCCTCCGTTTATAACAATTCTTTCCATTTTATGTTTACACCTTTACTTTGTTTTTTTAGCAAAAGGCACAGTTACCTATCGTAGTATCTATCCTACATATTATAACACATACTTATAAAAAAATCAAAGACTTTTTTCCGAAAAAGAAAAAATTATCGTTTTACACATATATTGTTATCAAGATTTGTATATTGTACTTAAAAATATGTAAGAAAGTAAAACCGTCACACTGCATTATATGCCGTGTAACGGTTTATTGTTCGTTGTTATATCCGAATACGAGCTTGATATATCTGTACGTTTCAATGCCGAGGCGGAGCACCAGCGCGACTGCGTTAAAGAGACAGAATCTGACGCAGGCGGTCTTTAAATACATAGCCGTTATATACGGTTCCGTATCGAAAACAAAGTATATCGGAAACACGCTCGTGACGAAGAAGGTGACTGCGGCACCGAGAACGACGGTTCCGAAATAACCGACGGAAAAAGCAGAAGATCGGTTTTTGTAGAAAATGCAGTATTCGAATACCCAGTACAGCGCGGCGCTTATAAAGGAGAGCGCAAGCGTCAGATTAAGCGCGAGATTCGGGTCTTGGTATTCACTGAAGACGACCGCAGCGACGGAAAAGAGCAGGGATAGGAATATAGATGAAAGCAAAATACCGTATAAAAAGTCCCGTATGCGGTTTTTAGTCTTATCTTCCATACCTTTCTCCTTTCCGTTTTTTTCATTATAACACATAGCGTCCTTTAACGCAACAAGCAATTTTGTAAAAACTCTTGCCGTATCAAGAAAAGTGGTGTATAATGTGTGTAGAAACAAAAAACGCCCTCGTTTGAGAGCGTTCTTGGAGCTGGTAATGTGACTCGAACACACGACCTGCTGATTACGAATCAGCTGCACTACCGACTGTGCTATACCAGCGTACCGATAGATTATACCATAAAAATCTCGCTGTGTCAAGAGAAAATTACGATACAAAAAGGAAAAATATTTTATAATGAAGCTGACGTCATTAAACGAAGTCAAAAGCATAATGGAAAAGCACGGTCTGCGCTTCAACAAGGGCTACGGACAGAATTTCTTGATAAACGAAGCCGTGCCGCGCAGAATTGCCGAGGAATGCGGGGCAAGCCCGGATTCTGCCATACTTGAGATCGGACCGGGCATCGGAACTCTCTCACAGGAGCTTTGCAAGCTGTATAAAAAGGTCGTCGCCGTCGAGATCGACACGACGCTCATTCCCGCGCTCGGCGAGACGATGGCGGAGTTTGACAACTTCAAGGTCATAAACGCCGACATTTTAAAGGTCGATCTAAGTGCGCTTATCAAAGAAGAATTCGGGGAAATGCCGCTTACCGTTTGCGCAAATCTTCCGTATTACATAACGACTCCGATAATTATGGGACTTCTCGAATCGGGCTGCCGCTTTGATAATATAACCGTAATGATCCAAAAAGAGGTCGCGCTCCGTCTTTGCGCGAAGCCGGGCGACAGCGACTACGGCTCAGTTACCGCGTCGGTCGCGCGCTACGGCAAGGCAAGCCGACTCTTTAACGTGTCGGCAGGAAGCTTCGTTCCTGCACCGAAGGTCGATTCCGCCGTTATCCGCATCGAGGTCGATAAGGAGAGAAAATACTCCGTCAAGGACGAAAAAACGATGACGAGAGTTATTCGCGGTGCCTTTGCGCAGAGAAGAAAAACGCTCGTAAACTCGCTTTCATCGGAGTTTTCCGAGCTTAATAAGGAAGAGCTGACCGAGGCGGTAGCGGGTGCATCGTTTACACCCGATATAAGAGGCGAGAAGCTCGGTATAACCGAATTTGCGCTGATAGCAGACGCAGTCTATGACAAAATCCAAATCAAGAAAGGGAAGTAATATGACACCGAAAGAAAGATTCAAGGAATTATATACGACGCTTATAAAAAGAGAGGGCGCGGATAAGCTTTACGATTATCTGACCTCGACGGGAGATTTTCTTACAGCCCCTGCAAGCACGCGCTTCCACGGCGCATACGAGGGCGGACTTCTTGAGCATTCGCTCAACGTCTACGACTGCCTTGTCGATTATCTCAACCGTCCGCGCGTTAAGGAAACCTACGGAATGGAGTACAGCGACGAGAGCATCGCTATTGTTTCGCTCCTTCACGACGTCTGCAAGGTCAACTGCTATAAAAAAGGAACCCGTAACGTAAAGGACGCAAACGGTGTCTGGCAGACTGTTCCGACCTACGAATACGACGATAAGCTTCCCTACGGTCACGGAGAAAAGAGCGTTTATATTATCTCGGGATATATGAAGCTTACCCGCGAGGAAGCGTTTGCTATCCGTTACCATATGGGCTTTTCAAGCACCGACGACGAAAGAAACGTCGGCGCGGCGTTTGAGATGTTCCCGCTTGCCTACGCGCTTTCGGTCGCCGACAGCGAAGCGGCGTTCTTCATAGAGGGGAAGAAATAAAAAACGTAGGGCGGGGGCTTGCTCCCGCCGAAAGAAAACGCTTTCAACGAAAGCGTTTTTGGCATAATAATTACATTCAAATATATTTCTTGAAGATAAAACAGAGGAATATTTGTGGTAACATCGATTGTTTTAGAATGGTATAACTGGTCGGAGCATTCTGCGGATGACCTCTCACAAAGCCGATTAACAATTTACAGAAACTCCAGACGAATTATTTACGAGGAATTTGACGGAAGAAAATCTATACTATTGAAACAAGAAGGACGGTTTTTGAAAAATAGTGGCGAGCGACTGTTTACTGTCATTGAAGACTCAAACAAAGATATGACTAAAAGGATTAATTATACTGTAGATGTATGTGATGGATCATGTTGGAATTTGAAAATCCGACATTCCGGTAATATAATGCAAAAATTGCACGGTACGATAGAGTACCCTCCTCACGGTGAACGAGTGGAGCGAGAAATACTTCGTTTGTGTGAAGAGACTGGCATATTTGAACCGCGACTCTTTGGTTGCTATGGGGATTTCAAACAGATTTGAAGGAACAAGGAAGCTTAGATAATCGAGGAATTATATGTATAGCGATGTTTGGATAAAGGACGATTCAATTCAAAAATCAATCCCGTACGACGTAACGGATGAAGCGAATATCGAATATTGGCATGACAGAGACCATCATATTGTAGGAGTGAAATTAAACTTTGAGTTTGCCGACGATGTACACTATGAACTAACATGGGATAATTGGTTGATTTTTCTTGAAAAGGTGTTACATCATACAGAAAGAGGAGACGGACTAAAGAAATTAGCTGCCTTCTTAAAAGGAAAATTGCCACACATCAAGTTTGAACACGCTCTTCAAAAACACGGAATCGAATATAAAAAGATGGCGTTTTTTCACTTGGATTTTTGATGACAAATGCTTATGAAAAACGAAATTCTTAAGAACTTTTTTAAAGAGTACAAGGAATACCTGGTAGAAACAGACCACTCTGCTAATACGGCAGACCAATATTGTACTTATTTAAGAAAAGCATGTGATTTTTTAAATCTTGATAAAGATTATCTTGAATCAATGTTTTTCAGTTCAGATATTAATGTCAAAGCGATTCTTTGCGAACGCTTGATGTCTAAACTCTCTAATGAATTTGAAAACACCGATGATAAGATTTTAAAAAAGCATATATCAAACTATAAATCCGCCGTTTCGATGTTGACAGAGTTTATTGACAGATTTGAAATCGAAGCAAACACCACTACTACGGCACAATCTTCCTCGGCAATGGTGGAGTTACCGTTTGAAAGTACATATGATCAGAAAACATTGATAGAAAAGTTCAAAGCTCGTCTTGTTACTCAAGATCGATACTATTATGATGATAATAGCTGTTTTCCGACTCGTATTATAAACAGAATAGCTACAAAAATATGCAGAAAGAATTTGTATAATACGCTCATACTCAATACCAGGTTTTTGTATGACGAAGATAAGAACAAGTATTTTCGCCTTTGTGATATAACCAAACTAATTATCAAGAAAGATGGTTGTGTAAAAATCGAGGTGAAAGGCAAGCAGCACGATGTTTACACCGAGGTATGGACGAAAGGCACTTTTATCGGATATGAGCTTCTTCGCGTGAGTTCCGTTAAATACATCAGTCTTGACCACGTCGTTTCAATACATAGCGAATTGAAGATTTTCATAGATGCTCATGTGGAGTATCGTAAGTTTTCGGACGATGTAATTAAGCATAGGCAAGCTTCTCGTGATATTGATATTTCTCGGTTCTCAAGCGATTACTTCGAGTTATCCTATAAGAACTTATCGGTTAATGAAGATGTTTTAATTGATGAAGTGATTGAATTTATTGATCATCTCGAGCTTTTGATACTACACAAGAGTTATAACAGCAGTAAGAATGATAATGTGTAGATAACATAAAAAAGATGCTTTCTTTCGAAAGCATCTTTTTTATGTTATTATTTCTTGCCTTCATTCAAAAGCGACAAAATCGTCACTTCGCCGAATGCCTTTTTCCAGTCGGAATCAAAGCGGGCGATCGACGTGTCGGTCGAGGTATGGGAGAGCAGATTCTTCATCACGCTGCTTCCAACCGTTGCACAGTGGCAACCTGCCGCCGCTACGTCGAGGACTTCCTTTGCGGTCTTGAAGCTTGCCGCAAGGACCTGGGTCTTCTGTCCTGAGAAACTGAGAATATCACTTATCTGCTTAACGGTTCCGACACCGTCTGCGCAGAGGTTATCAAGTCGGCTGACGTAGGGTGCAACGTAAGAAGCACCTGCGTTTGCCGCGAGCATTCCCTGTGCCTCGCTCAAAATCGCCGTAACCGTGATCTTATAGCCCCTTTTGCTCAAATACTTTGTGGCTTTGAGACCAACGTCGGTTGCTGGGATCTTAACGTAGGTGTTTTCTCCGAGGAAGCTGACAAGCGCGATGGCTTCTTCGATAATTTTGTCGAAGTCTTTTTCGGTGACCTGAACGTGAAGCTCCTTATCCCAACCGATTATTGCGCGTATTTCGCTTAAAAGCTCAAGAACGTTTCCGCCTTCTGCCGAGAGAATGGTCGGATTCGTCGTCACGCCCTCGATAGGGAAGTACTCGTTAAAGTAGCGTATATCGGACAGGTTCGCCGTGTCTAAAAGTAGTCTCATTTCAGAAATTATCTCTTCCAGTTAAGGGTGTAGTGGATGTCGTCTGCCTTTTCCTCGTCGGTGAACTTGTGGAGAGTGTCAACGACCTTGCCGTCGTTCCACTTTCTGTCGTTCACGGGCTCGGTCGTACCCATAACGGTTACGTTAAGCTGTCTGTGACGAGCGCGGACGTGGTCCCAGTCGATGAAGTAAACGTGAGCGAACTCACCGCCGTCAAGGATGCCGTCCTTGATGGTCATGGTCTCGCTTCTGCCGAAGAAGCAGGAACGGAGGTGACCGTCGGTGTTCATAGAGGTGAAGTCACCGGGCTCGTTTACGAATCTGCCGAACTTGGAGTGGATAGGACCGGGATGACGGTAGTCGCCCTCGTTTACGTAGTCGGGGATCATCTTTCTCATGATGTCGAGAAGGTCGTGCTGGAGATACTCGAGGTCGAAGGAGTCGATGTCGTGAGAGCACTCCTGAACCATTACCGAGCAGGTGGTGTGGTGAGAAGCGATACAAACGGTACCGTTCTTAACTCCCGATTCAGCTACGATCTTCATGATCTCGCTCGTTACGTCGTGGAAGGTGGGGATCCAACCTCTGGACTGAAGCTCAAGCTCTTTCTGATAAACCTT
>CAZVVM010000061.1:0-11149 GCA_964630635.1 uncultured Ruminococcus sp.
CGGCGTCCTCGACCGTCCGCCGCTCCCGCGTTCGTTCTGTTCTCCACTTAAAAAGATAGTTCCATCGTTGTCTTACCTTCTCCCACTGGAGAAGGCATAACAACGCCCCAATGCTTCGCTGCGTTGTTCGCAGCCCGTTTCATCCAATAAATTTATCAATCTCCGCAAATAGCGTTTCCTCGCATTTTGCGCTTGCGCGGGTGAGGGGAAGGCGAAGCTCGTGACGGCAAAGACCGAGCTTTTCCATTCCGCTTTTTATCGGCATTGGGTTGGTTTCGGTGAAGAGCGAGCGCATAAGGGGAATGAAGCGGTGGTAGAGCTTTAGGCACTCTTCCCTATCGGTTTCATAGAGCTTGCAAAGGTGTGACATTTCACGCGGGAACATATTCGATACCACCGATATTACGCCGTATCCGCCGATTGCGAGGACGGGGAGCGTCATATCGTCGTTTCCGCTG
The DNA here is from genome assembly GCA_964630635.1 of uncultured Ruminococcus sp. Classification (GTDB taxonomy): domain Bacteria; phylum Bacillota; class Clostridia; order Oscillospirales; family CAG-272; genus Colimorpha_A. The sequence goes on from CAZVVM010000061.1 coordinate 459, forward strand.
TATAACGGCAGTTCAGCGCCGTATTTGCTTGCTATATAGGCGCATTTCGATATGCTTCCCGACGCTTCCTTGACACCTGCCGCCATCGGATGAGAGGCGAAGCCGTCGTAGACGCTTTCGGGTATATCGGTGCCGGTACGCGAAGGTATGTTATAAAGGATCGTCGGTACTCCTGCGCCCTCGGCTATCGTAAGGAAATGGCGCAGAAGTCCCGAAGCGCCCGGACGGTTATAATACGGCGTTACGGCAAGTATTCCGTCGGCTCCCGCGCGGACTGCTTCCTTTGAAAGCTCGACCGACGAGGCGGTGTCGTTACAGGTCGTACCTGCTATTATCGGGACTCTGCCGTTCGACACCTCGGCAACGGTTGCCGTTATTTCTATTTTTTCTTTTTTACTCAGCGTCGGCGCTTCGCCCGTCGTTCCGCAGACGACGAGTGCGTCGATGCCCTCGCTTATTTGAAATTCCGTCAGCTTTTTTAAAGCTTCAATATCTATTCTGCCGTCAGAAAACGGCGTTACAAGCGCGGTCGCCGCGCCTTTGAAGAGCGGTTTTTTCATTATATTTCTCCTTTTGCATTTATTTCCCGAAAACAGTTGAAATTCCGTCGAATTTGTTATATAATTAAGTGGATAATACCTACTTGAAAGAAATTTGACTATGATAAAGAATGATCTATCCCCTACCAACCTCAAAAAGAGTGATTTTTTCTACGACCTGCCGCAGGAGCTTATTGCTCAAACGCCTGCCGAGCCGCGTGATTCCTCGCGCCTGCTCGTGCTTCACAAGGACAGCGGCGAGCGTGAGCACAAGGTCTTTTCCGATATAATCGACTATCTTAACGACGGCGACGTTCTCGTTATCAACGACAGCAAGGTCATTCCCGCGCGTCTTTACGGAATAAAGGAAGACAGCGGAATTGAGATCGAGGTCGTTCTTCTCCGTTCGCGCGGTCTTGATACCTGGGAAACGCTCGTGCGCCCCGGAAGAAGATGCAAGCCGGGTACTAAAATTATATTCGGCGGCGGCATTCTTCGTGCCGAGGTGCTTGAGACCGTTGAGGGCGGAAACCGACTTATAAAATTTGAATATGAGGGTGACAATATTTTCTCGGTGCTTGACAAGGTCGGCAATATGCCCCTTCCGCCGTACATTACCGAAAAATTAAAGGACAAGAGCCGTTATCAGACCGTTTACGCAAAGGACGAGGGCTCTGCCGCCGCTCCTACTGCGGGGCTTCATTTCACCTCGGAGCTTCTTGAGCGAATCAAGGCAAAGGGCGTTCAGATCGCTCCCGTTATGCTTCACGTCGGACTCGGCACCTTCCGTCCCGTCAAAGAGGACAACATAACCGATCACGAAATGCACGCAGAGTTCATTTCGGTTTCAAAGGAGTCGGCTGAAATTATCAACAACCGCCGCGGACGCCTTTTTGCGGTCGGCACCACTTCTTGCAGAGTTCTCGAAAGTGCGTCGGACGAAAGCGGTATCGTTCATCCGATAACCGACGACACGGGTATATTTATTTATCCCGGTTACCGCTTCAAGGTCACGGACGCTCTTATCACGAATTTCCATCTGCCTGAAAGCACGCTTTTAATGCTCGTTTCGGCTTTGACAAGCAGAGAATTGATGCTTGAAACCTATAACGAAGCCATTGAAAAGGGTTATCGCTTCTTCTCCTTCGGAGATGCGATGCTTATAGAGTAACAGAAACCTATTTTCGTAGGGGCGAACTGCGTTCGCCCGCGGGCGTTCAAAGAACGCCCCTACATTGTAACATCTAAAACTTGATAATACTGCATCCGCGCGTCATCTTGAGCGAAGTCCGCCCGAGATTCCGCCTACGGCGATTTTGCTAACGCAAAATTTCGACTTCGGACTACGTCCTGCGCTCAGAATGACAACGGGCGGACGAAGTCGAAACCCGAAGGGCGAACGGCGGAGCCGTTCGGATCTCGCGGAATTGCAAGCGTAAATTTTTAGTCATTACAATGTACTACGGTTAAATTCACAGGGATTTTATGAAAAAAACGCTAATTACGACCGACACAAACGAATTTCCGTTGGAATTTCATTCGCTTCTTACGGGGAAAGTATTTGACAGCAGCTGCTCGCGTGAGGCGCGTGTTTACTACATTGCCGACAGGCATCTGTTTCTCAAAAAAGCCCCTCTCGGCTCTCTTAAAGCAGAGGCGGAAATGACGGGATATTTCGGTTCGATCGGGCTTGGAGCAGAGGTTCTCACCTATATTTCCGATGAACACGACTGGCTTTTGACGAGCGAGGTCAAGGGAGAGGATCTTACGCACGAAAGCTATCTCTCCCGCCCCGAATTTCTTGCAGAAAAGCTTGGCGTGACACTCAAAACGCTTCACTCTCTGCCGTTCGAAAGTTGTCCCGTAAACAGGACCGAAAGCTATCTTAAAAGCGCTGAATACGGCTACAAAAACAAGCGGTATGACGATACTCTTTTCCCCGATAACTGGGGCTACGCTTCGCCGGAGGAAGCTTGGAGCGTGATCGAAAAGAGAGCTAACGAGCTTGAAACGAACACGCTTATTCACGGTGACTACTGTCTGCCGAACGTTATGTTTGACGGCGACTCCTTTTCGGGCTTTATTGACGTCGGAAACGGCGGGATAGGCGACCGTCACATCGACCTTTTCTGGGGTGCTTGGACGCTTTGGTTCAATCTTAAAACAGACAAGTACAAGGATATATTTTTCGACGCTTACGGAAGAAGCGATATTGATTTCGAGCGTTTCTCACTTATTGCCGCCTGCGAGGTATTTGGATAGAAAGGACTTTAATATGGAGAATATCAGGGTACAGCTATACTGCCATATTCCGCATATAAGCCAAATTCTTTGCGGTTTTAACGAGCTTGACAAAAGCGGTGAGTACAGCGTCGTTTTCGAGGACTGTTCCGATGAAGCCCAGCGCATTTACACCGATATGTCGATACTGCGCGTTTTGTATAAGGGCAAGGTCATAATTTACGACCTGATGGACGGATATATCGGTCCTTCAATGATTACCGATCTGCTTGAAAACTGCGACTTTTATTTCAAGCGCAGCTTTTCCGACAGTCAAAACGAGCAGTTTGGTGAGCTTAAAAGCAAGATGTTCCCTCTCGGCTTCAACTACCATCTGACCTACCGCGGAAACCCGCTGAACGACGGATTTGTCAAGAGATTTATCAAGCTGTTTTTGAAGCGTGAAAGCTTCAATCCGTTTACACAGAAAAGGTTTGAATGCGAGCCGAAATACAAGGACAAGGATATAAAGATTCTCTTTTTGACGCGGCTTTGGGATCCGAAGGAGTGCGTTCACGAAAACTACATTGAAGAGAGAAAAAAGATAAACGCGGAGCGCATTGCGATTATCCGCGCTTTACGCGAAAAATACGGTGACAACGCGGTCGCGGGGCTTAACGATTCGCCGCTTTCACGCGAGCTTGCTCCCGATCTCATCGTAAGTAATAAGTACACGAAACGGAATAATTACCTGGAGCTTATGAAGAACAGCGATATTTGTATCGCATCTACGGGGCTTCACGGAAGCATCGGCTGGAAGACTGCCGAATACGTTGCGGCAGGTAAGGCAATCGTCAGCGAGCCGTTTAACTACAAGGTAACGGGCGATTTTGTTCCCGATGAAAATTACCTTGAGTTTTCAGGCATAGATCAGTGCCTTGACGCTGTTGACCGTCTCGTATCGTCCCCCGAAAAGCTATACGAAATGAAAAAGAAAAATCACGAATATTATAGGCGTTATCTTGACCCTTGCGAGCTTGTCAAAAGGTCGCTTGAGACGGTTGATGCGCTTATAAAGTAAGGAAATAATTTGGACAGCAAAATTAAAGTTTTAGCCGTCGTAGGGCCTACTGCGTCGGGAAAAACAGACCTTTCCCTTCGTCTTGCGGAAGCGCTTGACGGCGAGATAATATCCTGCGATTCGATGCAGATATACCGCGATATGAATATAGGCACCGCGAAGCCGTCGCTAAATGAAAGACGCGGTATTCCGCACCATCTTTTCGATATTTGCGACCCCGAACGCGAGTTTTCCTGCGCCGATTACAAGCATCTTGCCGAGGCGGCGATCAAGGATATTTCAGAGAGAGGCAAAACGCCGATATTCTGCGGTGGAACGGGGCTTTATCTTTCTTCCGTTCTGCGCGGCGGAAATCTTTCACCAGATATTCCCGAGGGCATAAGAGAAGCCCTTGAAAAGCGTTCCATTGAAGAAAACTGGAACGAGCTTCTGTCGGTCGATCCCGACGCGGCGGCGCTCACTCACAAAAACAATTCAAAAAGAGTTATCCGCGCCCTTGAAATATATCACGGAACAGGCAGGACGAAAACCGAATGGGACAAGCTTTCCCTTGAAGCCGAGCCGCCTTATGACGCGCTTATTTTCGGACTTGATTACAAAAGCCGCGATACCCTTTACGACAGGATAAACCGCCGCGTTGACATAATGATGAACGGCGGGCTTGAAGCCGAGGTAAGAGCCGTTGCTTCCCGACTTGGGAAGACCGCTTCGCAGGCGATCGGGTATAAGGAGCTTCTTTGCTATATTAACGGTGAGCTTTCTTATGACGTGGCGGTCGAGCTTCTCAAAAAGAACACCCGTAACTATGCAAAGCGTCAGCTGACCTGGTTCAGACGCGACCCGAACGTGATATGGTCATATCCCGATTCGGAAAGCACCGATACTATTTTTGAAAATATTGTAAATATTGCGAAAAATCACTTAAACTGAACGGCAAAGTGTGCTATACTTAATGAGTTAAATTTCGGAAAGGAGAGACGCCGTGGACGTCAAATACTTAAAAAACGTAGTCAAATATATGCTCTCGGCAGTCCTCTGCCTTATACTGATTGCATACATAATCTACCATCTCGCGGGTGGCTTCAAAACCGAGATCGGTACAACCCCCGCATCGCTCGTAACGGTTGAATCCACCTACACGACGGGCGTTACGCTTTTGCGTAAGGAAAAGGTGCTTTATTCACCCGTAAACGGCGACGTCAGCTATCTTTTTGCCGACGGCGAAAAGGTTGCGATAAGGTCAACGGTTGCCGAGGTCTATCCGCAGAACGGCTCGTCGGAGATCCGTCACAGAATAATGGAGATCGACCTTGCAATACGTCTGCTCGAACGCAGTAATATGTCCGACGCCGAAAAGCGTACCGACACCGAAAGCACGGACCTTGTTATAAGAAAGAATATCTACAAGATACTCGATTCCGTTGACAATGGCAATATTTCGGGAGCGCATACAATATCCGATGAGCTTCTCGTTCAGCTCAACAGACGAAGAATAATTACCAAAAGCGTCGTTAATTTCAATAAGCAGATAGCCGCTTTAAAGGAAGAAAAAGAGCTGCTTTCCGCTTCCCTCCCTCAAAGCGAAAGCACCGTCAAGGCATCAAGCGGCGGATATTTTTATTCGACTCTCGACGGATATGAAAACGTGCTTTCATCGGAAAACATCGCCACTATGTCGTACAGGGAATATCTTGACCTTGCATCGCGCTCCGCAGAGGATCTTGACGTAAGCGAAAACGGTTATCCCGTCGGAAAGATTGTTACAGACTATCTTTGGTACGTTGCGTGCGAGATTGACATATCGGAGCTTCACAATTACGAGACGGGCAAAAATTACAGCATCAGGTTTCCCTACAATAACGATACCGCTATCACGATGAATCTCTACCGCATTCTCTCCGAGGCGGGCGCCGATACCGCAGTCCTCGTCTTTGAGACGGGAACGCTTCCCGCGAATTTCAATTATCTTCGCCATCAGACCGTTCAAATTGTAAGAGAATACTACACCGGCTGCCGTATTCCAATATCGGCTCTCCGCGTCGTAAACGGCGATGCGGGCGTTTACGTTCTTCAGGGCTCAAAGATCGTTTTCAAGAAGGTTGAGCCGCTGTATGAATACGACGGATATATAATTTCCGCGGACAAGTCCGCTGACGACTCATCTTACATTGCGAAAAACGATTTCATCGTTACGAAAGGCAAGGATCTGTATGACGGAAAGATCATTGAATAATATTCCCGACGCCGTCAAGGCAAGCGTCAAGGCAAGTATTGACAAGATACGGGCGGACATCGGCGATAACGCTGTCCTTATGGCGGCGACAAAAACAGTTCCCGTTGAGGTCATAAATTATGCGATAACCGAATGCGGTCTTACCGACGTGGGCGAGAACCGCGTTCAGGAACTCATTTCAAAATACGATGCGCTCGAAAAGGACAAGGTAAATCTTCATTTCATCGGAACGCTTCAAGCAAACAAGGTGAAATATATAGTCGGAAAGGTCTGTCTTATTCATTCTCTTGACAGCGTAAAGCTCGCCGAGGAAATATCAAAAAGATCGCTTAAGATCGGTACGGTCACCGAGTGCCTTTGCGAGATAAATATCGGTAGTGAAGAAGCGAAGGGCGGCATTGACGAGGATTACGCCGAGGAATTTATAAGAAGCGTGTCTGCCCTTGAGGGAATTAAGATAAGAGGAATTATGGTCATCGGTCCTCACTGTGAAAACGCCAACGATTACATACCGTTTTTTGAAAGAACGAAGGCGCTTTTCGATTCCCTTTCGGAAAAGGGACTTCTGTCCGACAAGCCGATATTAAGTATGGGAATGTCGGATAATTATGCACTTGCCGTTAAGTACGGATCGACCCTCGTCCGTCCCGGAAGCGCGATATTCGGAGCGAGAAATTACGTTTAAAGATCAAAAGGCACGGTTTTTACGCCGTTTTGCACAAAAAAAACGCAAAATATTCGTCAAGGTTTTTGAAAAAACGGTTGCTTTAAGAAAAAAAGTGTGTTATAATTACCTTATGTATGGTGAAAGGTCGATTTCACCGATAAAAAATTGAAAATATCATTTCATATATTTGGAGGTACAAAATGGGTTTCTTTGACAAGGCAAAAAGTATGTTTAATCCTAAGGGTGACGAGTACAACGACGAGTTCGTTGATTACGGCGACGACGGCTTCGACGAGCCCGAATACGACGAGCCGGGATACACGCAGAATAATGCTGCCGCTCCTGCACCGAAGGCAAACCGCGGTATGGGTCTTAACTCCGGCGCACTCGAGATGAAGGTCGTTAAGCCCGACAAATATGACAGCCAGACCGCACAGAAGATCGCTGACCATCTTCTCAGCAACCGCACAGTAGTACTTAATCTTGAATCCACCAACAAGGAGTCCGCAAGACGTCTTATCGACTTTCTCTCCGGCGTTGCTTATTCCATCGGCGGCTACATCCAGAGAGTTGCAGTCAATACGTTTATCATCGTTCCCGAGAACGTTGATATCTCCGGCGAACAGCTTCAGGAAGCTCGCAAGACCGACGATAACGACATTTACTAATAAAACGCTTAAGCCGGGTTGTCCTTTACGGGCAATCCGGTGTTGGTGCTTTTTTTGCCATACTTATCTGACGGCTTGATATGCCGATCGGGGCTTTTTCGGCGCACATTCCGCGCTATTGATCTCCCGCTTTTATCAAGCTGAAACGGACTGCTCGGAGCTATCCTTGCCGTACCGTTTGTTTTGCTTTGTATGGGTATTTTTTCAAACTCGTGAAAGGACGGTTCCTCTTGCAATACGTTGTTCCGATGATAGCACACGCAGTCAGTTTTTACTGCGATATTCTCCTTTGGGCGCTCTTGCTTCGTATGATATTATCGTTATTCGATCCGAATGGCGAAGGGCTTGTTTTAAGGTTTATCGCTTTTTTAACAGAGCCGCTGCTTATTTTGAGCGAAAAAATACTCGTCCTTTTAAAGATCGACAACGGTGGTCCGTTTGACCTTTCCGTTTTGGTCGGCTACGCGCTTCTTATGATAGTGGGGGCGCTTCTCACCCCGTTTTTGGGATAAAATTACCGCGCCTTTCCGCGGGGGCTTCAGCCGCGGAAGAAAGGATGCCAAGGTTTTGGCGTAAATATCAATGCTTGCACCACACGAACTCAAAAACACAGATTTTTCCAAGTCGCTCCGCGGTTACAGCACCGTAGAGGTCGACGAGCATATAGAATTCATAATCGAGAAATATACCGAGCTTTACCGTCTTAACGACGAGCTTGAAAAGAAGCTTCGAATAGTAGAGGCACAGCTCGATGCACTTAAAGCCGAGGAAGAGTCGATCAAATCGACGCTCGTGAACGCTCAAAAGGCGAGCACGCAGATAATCAACGAGGCGAATGAGCGTGCAGACGTTATTATGCGTTCGGCTAAAAACAGCTGTGACCGAATGATAGCCGAGCTTCAGGCGAACGTAGTCAAGGAAAACGAGCGTCTGCGCGACGCGCAGAGAGAAACGGCTTCCTTCAAGGCGGCACTCTTTGAAGCTTACCGCGATCATATTGCGGGAATAGAGAAGATAGTTCCCGAGATAAGAATCGAGAACAACGACGAGCAGATCGCCGAAAGGCTTTCGGGCGAGGTTATGGAAAGAATCCGCCGAGATCTTACCGGAAGCAGCGAGCTTCTTTCCGGCTCCGAAGATCCCTTCACTCCCGTGAATGAGGACGGTGATACCGTATCAAGCGGCTCGGGAAGCGCCGAAGCGCCGATTCCCGACAGTATCGACGATAACCTTCAAAAGCCCGACGAGAACGCATTTTCCGAAGCGCGCGACAGCGAGCAGGATTTCCTTTCCGAGAGAACGATAATTCTCGAAAAGGGCGAAAGCATTCTCGATTCGATACGTAAGTTGAGCAACGAGGCGTCGGACGATGACGACGATCTTCTTTCAATGCTTGACTCAAACGATATGAGCACATCGTCAAGCACCGACGAGTTTGACGTAGTATACGACGGCAAAAAATAAACTGACATTCAGGACAGAGGTTAATATTATGGCACAGGATTACACAAAGACACTTAATCTGCCGCAGACGGATTTTCCGATGCGTGCTTCCCTTCCCCAGCGTGAGCCGGGATTCTATGAAAACTGGACCGCTATGGACCTTTACGGCGAAATAAAGAAGAGAAATAAGGGGAAGACTCCCTTTATCGTTCACGACGGCCCTCCCTTCTCGAACGGCTATATTCATATGGGTCACGCGCTCAACAAGGTGCTGAAGGACTTTATCGTAAAGAGCCACGCGATGATGGGATACTATACCCCTTACGTTCCCGGCTGGGATAACCACGGACTCCCGATTGAAAGAGCTATCGAGCTTTCGAAGAAGAAGCTCAATAAGGAAATGTCGGTTCCCGAATTCAGAAAGGCGTGCGAGGAGTTTGCTGAGGACTTCATTCAGAAGCAGATGGCGGGCTTCAAGCGTCTCGGCGTTATCGGCGACTGGAATCTCCCATACCGCACTATGGACAAGCACTTTGAGGCGCAGGAAGTAAAGATCTTCGGAAATATGTTCGACAAGGGATATATTTACAAGGGTCTTAAGCCCGTTACCTGGTGTCCCTTCTGTACGACTGCGGTCGCAGAGGCAGACATCGAGTACAAGGACGATCCCTGTACTTCCGTTTACGTAAAATTCAAGATCAAGGACGATTGCGGCAAGCTCGTAGGATACGACCTTGATAACACTTATTTCGTTATCTGGACGACCACTATATGGACGCTTCCCGGTAATATGGCGATCTGTCTGCATCCCCGCGAGAGCTACGCTCTTATCAAGGCGGATAACGGTGAGAACTACATCATGGCAGAGGCGCTCGCAGAGAAGACGATGAAGATGGGCGGTTTCGATAATTACGAGATCCTCGCTACATTCCCCGGTGCGTTCTTTGAGAATATGTACGCGTCGCACCCCTTCCTTGACAAGACCTCGCGCCTCGTCTACGCCGAGTACGTTACTATGGACAGCGGTACGGGTTGCGTTCACACCGCTCCCGGCTTTGGTGCCGACGACTACAATACCTGTATGAGATACGGTATGGATCTCGTCGTTCCCGTTGACGATCACGGCAGACATACCGATTACGCAGGCAAGTATGCAGGTCTTAAGACCGAGGAATCGAATCCCATCATTCTTGAAGATATGCGTGAATCTGGCGCGCTCTTTGCGTCCGAGCAGATCATTCACTCCTATCCTCATCACGACCGCTGCAAGAAGCCCGTTATCTTCCGTGCAACTCCCCAGTGGTTCTGCTCCGTTGAGTCCTTCAAAGATCAGGCGGTCAGCGCTATTGAGAACGTCCAGTGGTACCCTGCTTGGGGCGAGGACAGAATGACGAGCATGATCCGCGAGCGTGCAGACTGGTGTATCTCACGTCAGCGCCGTTGGGGTATGCCTATTCCCGTATTCTACTGTAACGACTGCGGCAAGCCCGTTTCTACTCCCGAATCTATTGCTAAAATAAGCGCTCTCTTTGATGAGTACGGCTCCAACGTCTGGTTCGAAAAGACCGCTATGGAGCTTGTTCCCGACGGATTCACCTGCCCGCACTGCGGCGGTAAGGAATTCGAAAAGGAGACCGATACTCTCGACTGCTGGTTCGACTCCGGCTCGACTCACTACGCTTCCCTTATGCACGATACTCCCGAGCTTTGGCCCGCTGACGTATATCTCGAAGGTGCTGACCAGTACCGCGGTTGGTTCCAGGCGTCGCTCCTTACCAGCGTAGGTGCGCTTGACAAGGGCGCTCCCTTCAAGCAGGTGCTTACTCACGGCTGGGTCGTT
>CAZVVM010000062.1:0-10663 GCA_964630635.1 uncultured Ruminococcus sp.
GTAGCACTTTGCGCGGAGCATATTATTTACCGAGAAGCAAGCACCGACCTCGCGGAGAAGCTCAACGTAGTTAAGCTTGAGAAGCCAGTCTGCGTTGTTTATCATCTGCGCCTTGCCCTCGGAGAAGTCGATGAATCTCTCCATCTGACGCTTAAAGCATTCAGCGTTATGGTCGATGTCCTCTTTGGTAAGCATCTTTCTCATATCGGTTCTGCCCGAGGGGTCACCGATCATCGTAGTGCCTCCGCCGATAAGGGCGATCGGCTTGTTGCCTGCCATCTGAAGACGCTTCATAAGAGTAAGCGCCATAAAGTGACCTGCAGTCAAGCTGTCGGCAGTACAGTCAAAGCCGATATAGAAGGTCGCCTTGCCTTCGTTAATCATAGTCTTGATCTCATCCTCGTTAGTTACCTGAGCGATAAGACCTCTTGCAATCAGTTCGTCGTAAAGTGTCATAATGTTTTTCCTTTCTTATGCGTCGCTTCCTGCCGTATCGAGCATTTCTGCCGCCGACTGAAGAAGCTTGTCTGTGATGTTTACGCCGCCCATTATACGGGCAAGCTCGTTTATTCTTCCCTCTCTCGTCAGAGGTGTAACGGAGGTTTCTACCCTGCCGTCAATTTCCTGTTTCTTTATCAGATAATGCTCGTGTGCCTCGGCGGCTATCTGTGCCGAGTGAGTAACGCAAATTACCTGGTTTTTAGCCGCGAGCGCGCGCAGGCGTATTCCTATCTTCTGCGAAGTCTTACCCGAAACGCCCGTGTCGATCTCGTCGAATATCAGCGTTTCGCCCTCGCTTCCGTAGGAGTTGATATTTTTGAGGGCAAGCATTATTCGTGACAGCTCACCGCCCGACGCTATCTTCGATAACGGCTTAAGCGGCTCACCCGGGTTTGCTGATAAAAGGAATTCGATCGTGTCAGCGCCCTGCTTAATAAGCTTGACCTTGCCGTTTTCGTCAAGCGACGGCTTGATATCGACCTTGAAGCGCACCTTCGGCATTTCAAGGTATGAAAGCTCGCTGACGACGCTTTTTTCAAGTGTCAATGCCGACTTTTGTCTGTTTTCCGTCAGGCGTGAGGCAAGCTCGGCGGCTTTTTTCTTATGCTTTGAATATTCGATCCGAAGCTCGTCGAGAAGCTCGTCCGCCTGCTCGATCTCTTTAAGCTCATTTGCCGCCTTATCGCGGAAAGCAAGTATTTCCTCAATTCCTGTTCCGTACTTCTTTTCAAGCTTGGAAATAAGCTCGAGACGCGTTTCTATTTCGTCAAGCTCACTCTCGGGATCGTCGTAATCGCTTTCGGCTATATCCGAAACGGTCAGCCCGATCTCTTCAAGCTCGTACGTCATATTGTTGAGCTTTTCGATATACTCTTCCGCGTTCGGAACGTACTCCGAAATGATTTCAAGAGCCGCTACCGATTTCTTAATAAGCTCATATGCCGGAAGCACCTTTTCACCGCGGTAAAGCGCTTTGGTTATAAGACGCGACTGTTTAAGTATCTTTTCTGCGTTCTTTACCTTTTCGCGTCTCTTTTCAAGCTCCTCTTCCTCGCCGAGCTTGAGCTTCGCTTCGTCAATTTCGTTTACCTGGTATCGAAGAAGCTCGCTCATACGCGCCTTTTCTCTTTCGTCGCGCTTGAGGGAAAGCATCTTCTTGCGGCAATTTTCAAGCTGCTCGTAAACTACCGAATATTCATTCAGCAGCTCATCGTTACCTGCATATCCGTCAAGATACGAAAGCTGTGCCGATAGCGACATTAGTATTCTGTTGTCATTCTGACCGTGAATATTGATCAGGTACGGCATAAGCTCCCTTTGAAGTGACGCGGGGATCGTTCTGCCGTTGAGCTTCGTCTGCGCTTTGCCGTCAAGGTCAAAGGTACGCGTAAGGAGTATACATCCGTCCTCGTCAGCCGTTATATCAAGCTCCGACGGAAGGCGCGAAAGGGGTGCTAAAATATCGGTAAACAGTCCCGATACCGCCGCCCTCGTCTCGCCGTTTCGGATCAGATCCTTGCTCGGACGAGCGCCGAGAAGCAAATTTATACAGTCGATAAGAATACTCTTACCTGCACCCGTTTCGCCCGTCAGGACCTGAAAGCCGCTTTCAAAATCAATATCGGCGTGCTTTATGACGGCGATATTTTCAATGTGAAGTGATGATAACATCAGTTCCCTCTCGTTATCTGTTTAAGTTTTTCTGAAAATTCGATCGCGCCCGTGTTGTCACGCATCATAACGAAAATGGTGTCGTCACCCGCGATGCTTCCTACAAGCTCCGACCAACCCATTCCGTCGATTGCGGCAGCCGCCGCCTGCGCCATACCCGCGTAGGTACGGAGAACGACGAAGTTATTGGCGAAATCGACCTTGATTATCGTCTCTCTTATAATGTTTCTGTACTTTGCCGAGATGTGAATATCGTCTCTCGGCGAAAGTGCGTACTTATAGCGGTGATCGGGGGTCGACACCTTAACGAGCTTGAGCGAGCGAATATCGCGCGAGACAGTTGCTTGCGTTACGTCAAAGCCCGACTCGCGGAGCTTGCTTATAAGCTCGTCCTGCGTTTCGATATCGTATTCGGTTATGATCTCAATGATTTTATTATGTCTTTTGTACTTCATTTTCGTTTCCTCAATCAGACATTTTTTCTCGTAGTATATCGTAAAAACTTACGTCGCGCTTTTTGTTTGCGCGTATGAAATCGGCGCTTACACTCGAACGTCGAACGGTTACCGAGTCACCGCAGTTAAGCATATCTGCTTCGTTACCGTCGACCGTCAGGTGAGAGGGCGACGATACGGGAGAGAGATATTTGATCTCAATATGAGAATCCTCGGGAACTATTATCGGTCTTGCGGTAAGCGAATGAGGGCATATGGGAGTAAGGCAGATGCCCTTTAATTTCGGCGAAAGCACGGGGCCGCCCGCCGAGAGTGAATATGCGGTTGATCCCGTCGGTGTCGCAACGATAAATCCGTCGGAGCGATAGCGTCCGAGCGAGCTTCCGTCGCAGAATATCTCGGTTTCAAGGAGCCGCGAGACGGTTCCGTGCGAAAGAACGACGTCGTTTATCGCTACCATCGTTTCTTCTGATTCAAGTCCGCTTTTGACCGTCGAAACCTCAAGAAGCGCGCGCTTCTCGATATAGTATTCGCCGTTCAGAACTGCGTTCAGTCCCTCTTTGTCGTCGGGCGAAAGCTCTGCAAGATATCCTACACGTCCGAGGTCGATACCGAGTATCGGAACTCCGATCAAAGCGCCTCGTCTCGCCGCTCTCATAATCGAGCCGTCTCCGCCCAGAACGATTATCATATCGGGGCAGGACGAAACGCCTTTATTCACGCCGTCGATATGCGTATCAGCGTCGCAGTCGAGCCACACTTCATCTCCGCGGTCTTTGAGAATCGAAATCAGTTCAGTGGTATATTTAAGATTCGGGTCCTTTAAGACCGTTGATGCAACTTCAATCTTCACTATCCTGCCTCCTTTCGTTATCTAAAGTAAAATATGCCAAAAATTCTGTATTTCCGTCACCGCCCTTGATGGGTGAAATAACGGTCTTTATATTCGTAAGTCCAAAGGAAGAAGCGCAGGCGATGACCTCGTCTACTGCTTCCCTTCTCTTTTTCTCGTCGCGGACGATACCGCCCTTGCCGACGCCGCTTCGTCCGACCTCGAACTGCGGCTTGATAAGGGAAATAAGTATTCCTTTTTCCTTCATAAGCGGAATGATCGCAGGATAAAGCTTCGTTTGCGAAATAAACGAAACGTCCATTACCGTAATATCCGCCTTCTCACGTATCTCTTTTTCGCTCAAATAACGCGCGTTTACGTTTTCAAGGGATATAACGCGGTTATCGCTCTGAAGCGATTTGTGAAGCTGACCGCTTCCCGAATCTACCGCATAAACCTTGCTTGCGCCGTGCTTGAGCAAACAATCCGTAAAGCCGCCAGACGACGCGCCTATGTCAAGACAAACAGCACCCGTAGGATCGATAGCAAACTCACTAAGCGCGCCCTCGAGCTTAAGTCCGCCGCGGCTGACGTAGGGACAAATAAGGTCTGTACGGCAGGATATTTCATCATCTCCGCTTACGTCAAAGGCGGGCTTTAATATAAGCTTGCCGTTTACGGTCACCGATCCGCTTTCGATAAGGTTTTTAGCTTTAGTGCGCGTTTCGGCGTAACCCTTTTCGGTCAAAAACTGATCGAGGCGCATTATACTTCTCTATCCGAGAGGTAACGGGCAAAATCGACAAGCGTCTGACTTCCTTCGTATTTCGAGATGACGGATATCGCCTCATCAGTCAGCGCGTTTATCTTTTCCTTTGCTTCGCCTTCGGTCATAAACGAAAGGAAGGTAGTCTTATTATCCTCTGTACCCACATCAAGAATATCGTCCTCGATCTGGAACGCAAGTCCGATATTCTCTGCGTATTTCTTCACGTCGGCGTACTCATCCGTTCCCTCGCCGTATCCCGCCGCAAGGCAGCCGAGAAGCGCCGCGGTACGGATAAGAGAGCCCGTCTTCATACGGTTCATCATAAGATGCGTTTTTTCGGTCAAACGCTCCTTTTCGCCCGCAAGGTCGAGCACCTGACCGCCGATCATTCCGTCTGCTCCCGAATTGACTGCAAGAAGCATAACTGCCGCGACCTTATTATCTCTCGAAACGTATTCGTTCCCTGCTGCGACCTCAAACGCCTTGGTAAGAAGTGCGTCGCCTGCTAAAAGCGCGTTGGCTTCACCGAAAACGATGTGATTGGTCGGCTTACCGCGTCTAATATCATCGTTATCCATACACGGCAGATCGTCGTGAATGAGCGAATAGGTATGTATCATCTCGATAGCGCAAGCGTAAGGAAGCGCTGCTTTAACCTTACCGCCGAGCATTTTTGCAACCTCAAGAGTGAGGAAAGGTCTTATTCTCTTTCCGCCCGAGGAAGCGCTGTACTTCATCGAATCGGTAAGCACGGATATTTCCTCAATGCTTCCCGAAAGATATCCGTCGATAGCCGAGCCGATGAGCTCGGCGTTTTCTTTAATTGTCAGAGAAAGGTTTTTCATCGTAGCCACCGTTACCGTTATTTACAAGTACGTTTATTCGCTTCTCCGCTTCGTCGAGCTTACCCGAGCAAAGCTTTACGAGAGCAACACCCTCCTCGAACATATCGAGGGATTTATCAAGCTCCGCCGTGCCGTTTTCAAGCTCTCTTACTATTTCTTCAAGGCGGGATAGCGCCTCTTCAAATTTAATTTCTTTCTTATCCATATCCGCCTCACGCTTTCTTTTTTGAAACTACCTTTGCGTTAATACTTCCGTCTGTCAGCTTAAAGGAGACGTCGTCGCCCTCGTTTAAGTCGTCAACGCTCTTAACGAGCTTTCCGCCTTCCTTGAATACTGCTGAATACCCCTTTGATATAACTTTCAAGGGGCTCACTGCTTCAAGCACCGACGAAAGCCGTGCAAACTTCTGCTTTTCGGTCGTCAACTTATAATTTACAGAGCTTTCAAGCTCCTTTGTCAACGATATGAGTATCATTCTCTTGTCGTCTATATATGCCGACGGCTGTGTCAGCGCGCGTCTTTCCGAAAGCATTTTCAGCACCTGACGGTGACTTTTCAGCTTCGCTTCGGTCAGCGTCTGCATACGGGAAACAACGTTTCCGAATTTTCTTTTCAGCTCTTCGCTTTCGGGAACCGCAAGCTCCGCCGCCGCAGAAGGGGTCGGTGCGCGTCTGTCAGAAACGAAGTCGCATATCGTAAAATCGGTTTCGTGGCCGACTGCCGAGATCACGGGAATATCGCACTTGAATATCTCTCTTGCAAGAGCTTCGCTGTTGAACGCCCAGAGGTCCTCGATCGAGCCGCCGCCGCGACCGATTATTATTACGTCAACGCTTCTGCTCTCGTTAAAATATTTGATTCCGCGAATAAGGTCTGCTTCAGCTCCCTCGCCCTGCACGAGCGACGGGAAAAGAACGAGCTTTGCAAACGGAAAGCGTCTTCCGCACACGTTTATAATATCGCGCACCGCCGCACCCGTCGGTGAAGTAATTATTCCTACCGCCGAAGGTATCTTCGGAAGCGGTTTTTTCAGATCCGTCCTGAAAAGTCCCTCTGCCTCAAGCTTTCTTTTAAGCTGCTCGTAAGCGAGCGTTAAAGCACCGATGCCGTCGGGCTCAAGCGAGGTCGCGTAAAGCTGATACGCACCGTCGCGCGGATAGACCGAAACGCGTCCGTGAAGAACGACCTTCATTCCGTTTTCGGGTCGGAACTTAAGCTTTACTACGGCACTTTTGAACATCACCGCCGAAACTCTCGCGTTTTCGTCCTTGAGCGAAAAATAATAGTGACCCGAGGAATGATAATTCAGGTTGGAAATCTCACCCCGAACGTAGACGTTTGACAGAACGGGATTGCCGTCGATCAGCATCTTAACGTATTCATTTAAGCCGTGGACGGTCAGTATCCTCGATTCATCGGGCATTTTACAGTTCTCCGTTAATTTTAAGTTCGGTCAGCCGAGCGATGCCTGCCGCATTATCGCAGGAATATTCGCTTGCAGCAAAAAGGCCGCCGAAGCGCTCGGCCAAGGTTTTATTTATATATCTGTTACTCATAACGCCGCCTGCGTATATTATAGGCAAATCGCCGTATTTTTCAAGCGCGTTTTCTGTAAGCTTCGTAAGCACTGCGGTTATGTGCGAAAGAACGAAATCGGCTACGTAACTCTTCTCCGCGCCGTCGTGCAGGAGCTTTTCCGCCTTGTTTTCAAGTCCCGAAAGATTGAAGTCGAAGCCGTCGACCGTTATCTTACCCGGCTTTGCCGCCGATGGGTCGCAAGAGAGCGCATCGAGCTCCTTTCCGCAGGGGAAATTGAGTCCCATAAGAACGCCTATACGGTCTATCGCCTTTCCGCAGGAAATGTCCTTCGTGCCGCCGAGGAGTGTTATCTTGCCGTTTTCAACCAATGTCAGCTCTGTCGTTCCACCCGAAACGTGGAAGGCAAGAAACGATGAGTGATGCAGGTCTTCTCTACCACAAGAGTATAGCGCCGCCGCTATATGTCCGCGCTGGTGGCTGAATTTGTAAAGCGGAACACCGTGCGTGCTTGCAACTGCGGTTGCTGCTGCAATTCCCGAAAGGAAGCACGGCATATACGAGCCCTCGTTATCACGCGGAGTAGCCGAAACACCGACCGCACGGGGAGAAACCTCTCCAAGCTCTGTAAAAGCTGACGGAAGATTTACCGTGTGCTGAAAGACAGCATCGCTCTGACGCAGTCCCCGTTCGCCCTCGGAAACCTTGAGAAGTATTCGGATATTCCTTTCGACCTTGCCGTTTAGCGAGACCGCAACCGAGGTCGTATAGTTACTTGTATCTATTCCGAGACAGGGCTTCATTTTTTAAGCCCGAGCTGATCGGCCACGGCGTTAAGCACGCCGTTTACAAATGCGGGCGCTTTGTCGTCGTCATACTTCTTTGAAAGCTCGACTGCTTCGTTTATCGAAACGCTGAAAGGGACGTCGGTATATTTCATCTCGTAAACCGCGATTCTCATAACCGAAAGAGATACCTTGCTCATTCTCTTCGTCTTCCAGCCGATAGCGTGCTGTGAAATAATATCGTCGATCTCGGCGATATTATCGAGAACACCGAAATACGTTTCGGTCAGATACTTGTCGTTTTCAAGCTCACGGCTTTCCTCGGCAAGACGGTACGTTTCCTCTGCCGTTACGTCCATATTAAATTCCTTCTCAAAAAGAAGCTCCATTACCGCCTCTCGCGCCTTACGTCTTTCCATAACTGTTCCTCTTCAAGTCGATTAGTAGAATGAATATGCAGTATATACACTACTATTACTGCAATTATACATTATACCTTTTTTTCATTGCTTTGTCAACGGAAATAGGGTATTTAACCTAAAAAATTACATCTTATATATAATATAATACTAAAAGCGCGCCCTTACGGCTGAATATCGGCGCAACATCAGCCATATACATAGGTGTGAATATTCTTTTTTTGAGGCGGAAAAAGTATGATAAAAAGAAAACTTCGATTCGGCGCGTTTCTGATAGCGGTGACTGTCCTTATGATAGGTATCGCACGGCTGTTCAGTCACGAAAAAATGTTCCGACAGACGAGCGGAGAATACATAAAATGGGTTGATTTTTCTGTTACTGCCGAGGCGATGAACGATGCGCTTCAAATCTCTCTTGATGCCTATGAAAAGGGCTACGACGCCGACTTTGTCAAGCTTATTTCCTATCTCGGAGCAAAATACGGCGGTGACTTCAAGCACTACAAAAAGAAAGATCTGACCGACCTTTATGGCAGGATAAAAAACGGCGAAAAGCTTGATACGATAGGCGCGAAATATAACTACTATCCCTATTATCTTGAAGCTTACGGCGCTGTTTTAAGCGAATACGTCGGCGAATTTTCTATCGACGGAAAGCAGTATTACGGACTTCGCGCGTTTTCTCCCATTGCAAAGGGATATTACTATAACCATTCTGATGACTTCGGGAACAAGCGCAGCTACGGATACAACCGCAAGCATCTCGGTCACGATATGATGGGCTCTGTCGGAACCCCCGTTATAGCGATAGAAAGCGGATACGTTGAAGCGCTCGGCTGGAACCAGTACGGTGGATGGCGGATCGGTATTCGTTCATTTGATAACAAGCGTTACTATTACTACGCGCATCTTCGCAAGGATCATCCATACGTTACAGATCTTGAAGTCGGCGACATAGTAAATGCAGGTCAGGTCATCGGGTATCTCGGAATGACAGGTTACAGCTCAAAGGAGAACGTGAATAATATTAAAACGCCGCATCTTCACTTCGGTATTCAGCTCATCTTCGATCAGAGCCAAAAAGACGGATATAATCAGATATGGATCGACTGCTACGAGCTGACTAAATTCCTTTCGCAAAACAGAATGGGCGTCATTGTTTCAACTAACGGCAAGGACCGAGTTGCCGAAAAAGACGTAATTATATACGATATTCCCGATTAAAAGCGTTTTTTACAAATTGTTCTTGTATTTCCTTTTCTCTTGATGTATAATGTATGCATAACTTATTCGGAGGAACCGTCTTGGAAAGCTTCAAGAAATTCGTAAAAAACACGCTATACCCCACCTGCCTCATTTTCACGGCAATAGTATTCACATTCTCGCTCCTGTTTGAGCTTACAGAGAAACCTACTCTTTATGCAACTAACTTGATAAGTCTTATTCAGTTCTTTGTTTTTTCTCTGATCCTGTGCTGGTCGAAAGAGATTTTTAACGATGAGAAAATGTCCTTTGCGGGAGCGCATTTCATTCATTACGTCATATACCTCTTTAACGTATTGATATCCTTTATTTTTATCGGACAAAGACAAAACGTTTTTGGCACTCTCCTTGCATTTTCTCTGCTCTATCTTGTCGGCGCGCTTGTCGCGCTCATCGTTCGTAAAACGACAAAAAAGAAGATCTCGAATAAAAAGAGTTCTTCTTATAAAAAGCAATTCAAATAATGTAATACAAAAACCGCCGCCGAGAGCTATCTAACGGTAACTCTCGGCGGTTTAGTTATACCTTCTTAAAGATATCAAAGATAAATATAAGCTCCAATCGTATTGATTGTATTGTCATCGTATTTAAGCCATCCATCGAGTATAGCTTGCTCAACAATATAGCCCCTCTCGATGTCAGGTACCTGCTTGAACAAACTGTAAATATCATCCCTCAATGATGTAAGCTTCTCAGTTAATTGTTCATTATGCGGTTTTTCTGCATTTCTATCGAAAATTACAACGTTGGGAATAATAGAACCATCTTCTTTAAGATAGCCGTATTCCAGCAGCTTATCAAGATAAGATTTCTCACTTGCCTCAATACGCCCGCAACAAACTAGCCATAGCGTGTACGCTTCTTTCCAACTCAAATTAAGCGGAGTTTTTTCGCAAATGTTATTATATTGAAACTTATATTGAGCGAAATCAATATCCTTTTTTATTTCATTCATATCATACGAAAGATATCCATGTTGTCCTACGAATTCGGGCTGCTTCCAATCAATGGTTTCATATCCTATCAAATCCCAAGCACCATCATCAGGTCGTGTTGGATATGTATTTCTGTATTCCGCCGAAGTATTATTTACTGTATTTGCTGACCACTGTAACCAATCAAATGCACGTACGATCAAAGTCCACTTTGCTGCTTCATATCCGACGTAATCGTAATTCACTTTCGATCCGTCATCGTTAATATAAGTATCAATCAGTTCACAAATCTTGTCAGTCAACACTTTCTGAATCCTTTTGTTATTATCGTATTTTTTGCGTTGTTCTTCTTTGCTGATTATTTTGAATGCCGTTTGATACTTTTTTTCGCTCTTGACAAGCAACTGTTCACGAGTCAAAAACTCAAGTTCATCTTCCATATAAGGTAAAGCTATCCCTATCTCAAGTGCCAGTTCCTCGGCTGTTTGCGGATTCTCATACGTCTCAAGAAAAATATTTTTGTATAACAAATGCGTGATAATAGACCAAGGTTGTCCTTTCTTCCCATCCTTACCGTTCATAACAAAAGCTATTTGTTCGGGATTATAACTGCGTTTCCCAAATTCTCTTGCCATATCCATACCTTCTTTC
>CAZVVM010000063.1:0-10515 GCA_964630635.1 uncultured Ruminococcus sp.
TCTCTGGGCGTATACATATTCACCTGGAAACCGCTCCGTCAGTACCTTATCGACGACGAAAACGATCCGACCTCAAGCAACGACTTCGGTAAGAACGTCATTCCCGCGCTTCTTAACGACGGCAGAGGTCTGTACGCATATACCTTTGACGGATATTGGCGTGACGTCGGAACGCTCGATTCGCTCTGGCAGGCAAATATGGACCTGCTCGATCCGAGCCGTCCGATGAACGTAAACGCGCCGAAGAAGTTCCGTATTTACAGCCGTAACTACGCACAGCCGCCGTCCAATATCGTAAAGGGCTCGGTCGTAAAGAATTCTTACATTGCAGAGGGCTGCGTAATCAAGGGCAGAGTTGAAAATTCCATTATCTCGACGGGCTGCTATATTGAAGAGGACGCAGTCGTTACCGACACGGTAATAATGCCCAACTCGGTTATCAAGAGCGGCGCAACGGTAGAATACGCCATCGTCGGCGAAAGATGTACCGTCGGTGAGGGCGCTCACGTCGGCGCAGAGAAGACGGATTCGCCCGAGTGGGGCGTCGCCGTTGTCGGAAGCGATAAAACGGTACCCGACGGCGAAGTTATCGCCGCCAAGACGGTATATTGAGAGGGGGATGTAACGGTATGAAAGCAGCAGGAATTATTTTCTCCGGAATGTATAACGACGGTCTTGATTATCTGACGAGAAACCGTACGGTTGCATCGCTCCCGTTCGGCGGAAGATACCGCCAGATCGACTTCGTTCTTTCTAATATGGTAAACTCCGGTATTGAAAGAATAGGCGTTATCACAAAGTATAACTATCAGTCGCTTATCGACCATCTCGGCTCCTGTCAGGACTGGGATCTTAACCGCAAGAGAGGCGGTCTTACCATTCTTCCGCCCTTTGCATCGAGCAGCTCGGGCGGTTACCGCGGTAAGATAGAGGAGCTTCGCGCGGCGCTTCCGTTCCTCTCAAAGCACGAGGACGAGTACGTCGTTCTTTCCGACACCGATACGATATGCAATATTGATATAAAAAAGATAATAAGACAGCACGAAAAGAGCGGTAAGGATATAACTATCGTTGTTTCCGAGGCAACCGAAAACGAGAGCAATATCTCCGAGCTCGTCTTTGAAAAGGACGGCGACGAGGTAAAAGCCATGTACCTCAATTACGCGGCAAGCAAGGGACAGTACACCTCGATAGGAATGTATATCATCTCCCGCGAGCTGCTTATCGAAAAGGTATCAGCTCTCGCTTCGCGCGGATTCTATCACTTGGAGCGTGACTTCCTCCAGCAGGAGTTCAACAAGGGTGAATTAAAGGTCGGCGTTTACTGCCACGACGGGCTCATAATGAAGAACCGCAACATTCTCGAATATTTCAACAACTCGCTCGCTATGAAGAACGAAAACGTCAGACGCGCGATCTTCCGTCCGTCAAAACCGATTTACACGACGGTACGCGACGAGGTCCCGACCTACTACGGCGAGGATTCCGAGGTTACCGACTGTACGGTTGCAGACGGATGCCGTATCGAGGGCAAGGTCGATAACAGCGTGCTTTTCCGTAAGGTAGTAATCGAGAAGAACGCCGTTGTCCGCAACTGCGTTATTATGGCAAGCTGTGTAATCAAGGAAGGCGCGGTCGTTGAAAACGCGATAATTGATAAGGAAGCGACGGTTTCGAGCTTGCGCCGTATCGTCGGCGCGCCGACGAGCCCGATGATAGTCCAAAAGGGAGAAATTATATGAAAATACTTTTTACCGCCTCCGAGGCGGCGCCGTATATTAAAACGGGAGGTCTCGGCGACGTCGGTCAGGCGTTGCCGTCGGCACTCGCAGCTCTCGGACACGAGGTAAAGGTCGTACTTCCGCTTTACGGAAAAATAAAAGACAATGAAAAACTGATGTCGGGACTGACCTACCATGGTTCGGTCAATACACCGCTTTCGTGGAGAAACCAGTACACGGGAATCTTCCGCGAGGGAGAGGGAAAGAATCCCGAATATATATTCATTGATAACGAGTATTATTTCCGCCGCGGCGATGCTCCCATATACGGTCACGGTGACGACGGAGAGCGCTTTGCGTACTTCTCTCGCGCGGTGATAGAGGCGATGATATCCATCGGCTTCACCCCCGACGTTATCCACTGTAACGACTGGCAGACGGCGCTCACGCCCGTATTCCTCCGTAAGTTCTACCCGCAGTTTAAGAAGGTCAGAACGGTATTCACGATACATAATATCGAATATCAGGGAAAGATGCCGCTGTCGTTTGCGTCAGACGTCGTCGGAGTTGACAGCGACACCGCCGCTGCGCTTACATACGGCGACTGCATAAACCTTATGAAGGGCGCGATAGTGTTCTCCGACGCGGTAACGACCGTTTCCGAAACCTACGCGGGAGAGATACTGACCGAGTATTATTCTCACGGGCTTTCCCCGATCCTGTGGGAAAACAAGGATAAGCTTTTCGGTATCGTAAACGGTATTGATATGACGGTGTTTGACCCGTCGACCGACAAGTCGCTCTACGCGAATTACGGTGCGACCGTGGAAGCCGTCAAAGACAAGCAGAAGGATAAGCTTTTCCTTCAGGAAACGCTTGGGCTTAACCCCGACAAAAACGCGCCGATAATCGCAATGATAACGCGGCTCGTCAGCCACAAGGGAATGGATCTCGTTGCCTGCGTGATAAACGAGATAATGGCGCTCGGAGTTCAGGTAGTTATTCTCGGCACGGGCGAATACGCTTACGAGAATATAATGAAGATGACGGCGGAAAAATATCCCGGCAGAATGGCGGCGGAGATAAGGTTCGACCCGAAGCTCGCAAACGCGATCTATGCGGGAGCCGATATCTTTCTGATGCCCTCGCAGAGCGAGCCGTGCGGGCTTTCGCAGATGGTCGCAATGCGTTACGGAACTATACCGATAGTAAGAGAAACGGGAGGTCTAAAGGACACCGTTCCCGCATACGACCCGACCGACGCAAGCGGCCGCGGATTCACCTTCGTCGACTATAACGCGCACGAAATGCTCCGCGCAGTCGAAAGATGCGTCGACTTCTACCGTAACGACAAAAAGGGCTTTGACCGCCTTGTCCGCAAGAATATGAAGACTGATTTTTCTTGGGACGTTTCGGTCAAGAAGTATCTTAAAGTATATAGGAACAAGGTATAAATTTCGGCTCCCCATTTTGGGGAGCCGCGGGTCGTCGTAGGCGCCGACCCCTACCGAGAAACGTTCAAAAGCTGCTTGGTAGGGGCTGGCGCCCTCGACAGCCCGTATAATAACGATGTAATACAGATGGACTTAAAATATTCCATTATATTAATCAATATTATTCAGCAAAGGAAACCAATTAAACCAATGAACACAGAACTTTTAAGAAAACGGACAGAAGAGACTTGCCTGCAGAATTTCGGCACGTCGCTCTCTGACGCATCGAACATTGAGGCATACCGTTCGGTATGTATCGCTGTTCGTAAGCTTCTCGTCGAGAAGAACCACGAATTCCGCAAGGGAATCAAGGAAGACAAGAAGGTATATTATATGTCGATGGAGTTCCTCGTCGGAACCTCGCTTCGCAATAACCTTTTTAACCTCGGAATTGAAGACCAGATGAAGAAGATCCTCGCTGATGCGGGTAAGGACATTCAGACCCTTTACGATATCGAGCCCGACGCAGGTCTCGGTAACGGAGGTCTCGGTCGTCTTGCGTCCTGCTATATGGACGCGGCATCGTCCCTTGACATTTCCTGCACGGGATTCTCGATCAAGTACGAATTCGGTATCTTCCGCCAGAAGATAGTCGGCGGATGGCAGATGGAATTCCCCGACGATTGGCTCGGAAACGGCGGCGTTTGGCTTAATCCCCGTACCGATGACGCAGTACAGGTGCGCTTCGGAGGCGAGGCGGTCGGACGCATTGATGCAGACGGCAAGTACCGCGTTGACCACCGCGATTACCAGGTCGTAATGGCAATTCCTTACGATATGTATATCTCGGGATACGACAGCAAGGCGGTTAATAAGCTTACCCTTTGGGAAGCAAAGTCGCCTAACAGCTTCGATATGTCCGCTTTCTCAAGAGGAGAATACGCAAAGGCACTTGAGCAGGAAACTATGGCAGAGGTCATTTCAAAGGTCCTCTATCCTGCCGATAACCATATTCAGGGTAAGCGTCTGCGTCTGCGCCAGCAGTACTTCTTCGTGTCGGCGTCCCTTCAGACGATACTCCGCGACCACCTTCGCCGCGGTCATACACTTGAACAGCTTCCCGAAAAGGTCGCAGTTCATATTAACGATACTCACCCCGCACTCTGTGTTCCGGAGCTTATGAGATTGCTCGTCGACGAGCACGATCTCGACTGGGATAAGGCGTGGGACATCACCTGCCGTACCCTTTCCTACACTAACCATACCGTTATGAGCGAGGCGCTCGAAAGATGGAGCGAGCAGCTCTATTCAGAGCAGATGCCGCGTATCTACCAGATAACGCAGGAGATAAACCGCCGTCTGCTCATAAATCTCCGCGCATTCTACGGAGACGACCGCGCAAAGCTCGACTATATGGCAGTAATTGCAGGCGGTGAAGTTCGTATGGCTAACCTCTGCCTTGCCGCTTGTCACAAGATAAACGGCGTTTCGAAGCTCCATTCGTCTATCCTTAAGGAATCGCTTTTCCGTGATTACTGCGTAATGGACGAGAGCAGATTTACTAACGTAACGAACGGTATCGCATACCGCCGTTGGCTCTGCCAGTCGAACCCGGGTCTGACTTCGCTCCTTACCGAGCTTATCGGCGACGGCTTCAAGCACGACAGCGTTCATCTTGAAAAACTTCTTAAGTATTATGACGACGAGAGCGTTCTCGACCGTCTCAACGCTATTAAGCTCGATAACAAAAAACGCCTCTCCTCCTATATCGCGGAGGCAAACGGCGTGAACGTCGACCCGACCTCGATCTTTGACATTCAGATAAAGCGTCTGCACGAGTATAAGAGACAGCTTCTTAACGTCCTGCAAATACTTCATATGTATATTACTCTCAAGAATAATCCGAATATGGAATTCCGTCCGCGCACCTTCGTGTTTGCGGCAAAGGCGTCTGCGGGTTACCTTATGGCGAAGCAGATAATCCGCCTCATCTGCGCGGTTTCGGAAATGCTTAAAAACGATCCCGTTTCGCGTGACCGTCTCCGTGTAGTATTCATAGAGGATTACAGAGTATCTCTTGCCGAGATAATCATTCCCGCAGCCGACATCTCCGAGCAGATATCTATCGCAGGTAAGGAAGCGTCGGGAACGGGTAATATGAAGCTTATGATAAACGGCGCAGTTACCCTCGGTACGCTCGACGGCGCAAACGTTGAGATCTACGAGCAGGTGGGTGAACAGAATATGTTCCTCTTCGGTCTCAAGGCACACGAGGTCGAGGAGCTTTGGAGACGCGGATACAATCCGATGGATTACGTATCGAGCAACCCCGATCTTAAGGCAGTCCTTGATCTCCTTATGAACGGCATTAACGGCGAGCGCTTCGACGACATCGTTTATGCGCTTCTCCGCGGCAACTACGGCCCCGCCGACGCTTATATGTCGTTTGCAGACTTCGGCGACTACGTAAGAGCGCAGAACGATATTTCCGTCGCTTACGGCGACCGCCGTGAGTTTGCGAAGAAATCGCTTGTCAATATCGCAAAGGCAGGAATCTTCTCTGCCGACAGAGCAGTCAAGGAGTACGCAGATAATATCTGGTATCTTAAATGAGTAATTACCCCCTGCGCATTTTGTACGACAGCGCAAAACAAGAGCACAAATCACCCTTCGGGTGCATAAGAGCAGATGAAAATTGCCGCGTTTCGATCTCGGTGCCGATAAGCACGGGAGCGATAGAGGTAAAGATCATTATCGAACAGGAGGGCGGTCAAACTCTGACCGTCCCCCTTGGTTCTATCTGCGATGAGAACGAATACAGATGCTTTTCGGGCGATTTTTCGCTTAACGAAGAGGGGCTGTATTTCTACTATTTCGTAGTCCGTAAGGAATGCGGATCGTTCAGACTTTTCCGTTACGGTGACCACGATACGAATATCGAGGACGGCGAAAAATGGCAGCTCACCGTCTTGCCGAGGGATTATAAGGTTCCCGACGGCTTCGGCGGTAAGGTCATGTATCAGATTTTTCCCGACCGCTTCAATAAATCGGGCGAATGTGACCTGACGGATAAGCTTAAGCCGTTCACGGTGCATAAGGATATTACCGAGCCGCCAATGAAGGGGCCCGACGAGCACGGCTTCTGGAACACCGATTTTTACGGCGGAAACCTGCGCGGAATCGAGGAAAAGCTGCCGTATCTGCGTTCGCTCGGCATCGGCGTTATCTATCTGAACCCGATATTTATGGCGTTCTCGAATCACCGCTACGATACCGCAGACTATATGCGTATCGACCCTATGCTCGGTACGGAGGATGACTTCGTCTCGCTCTGCCGTTCGGCAAAGGAGCAGGGAATCAAGATAATTCTCGACGGCGTTTTCTCGCACGTCGGAAGTGACAGCAAATATTTCGACCGCGATGGAGTATTCGGCGGCGGTGCAGTAAGTGATCCAAATTCGCCATACCGCTCGTGGTTTGATTTCAAAAAATACCCGACTAAATATACGTCTTGGTGGGATATCGATACGCTCCCTTGCGTGAACGAAATGTGTGACGGCTTCCTCGACCTCATTATAAGAGACAAGGACAGCGTGGTGGCGCATTGGCTCAAGCTGGGTGCTGACGGCTTCCGCCTCGACGTCGCGGACGAGCTGCCCGACGGCTTCATCGCTCTTCTGCGTAAGCGCGTAAAGGAAATTGATCCGAACGCTATCGTCATCGGCGAGGTCTGGGAGGACGCGTCGAATAAAATTTCGTATGACGTTAGACGTAAATATTTCAGCGGCGGAGAGCTCGACGGAGTTATGAACTATCCGTTCAGAGACGCGATAATCAATCTCCTCTGCGGACGCATCTGCCCGATCGAATTCAGATCAATAATCGAGCATCTGTACGAAAATTACCCGTTCGACGCGCTCAACTGCTCAATGACGTTCCTTTCAAGCCACGATACTACGAGAATCCTTACCGAACTCGGTAGAGAGATCGAGGACACAGTCAAGGCGCTCAAGCTCGCGTCTTCAATACAGTTTTTCCTCCCCGGAATGCCGAGTATATACTATGGCGACGAGGTCGGAATGACGGGCGGAAGCGACCCGTATAATCGCGGCTATTTCTGCCCGACCGAAAACGCGGAAACCTTGACCGAGCATTATAGATCGCTCGCTACACTCCGCAATACCACCCCCGCACTTCAAAAAGGCGATCTCTCGATCACCCTCGACGGTGACACCGTCACCGTCACGCGCTCGCTCGAAAATGAGAGCATTTCTCTCACGTTCGATCCGCACGAGCTGACGTATCAAATAAATTGAAATCACGAATAAGATTAAAAAATCCTGCCGAAAGGCAGGATTTTTTGCGTGTTATGCCTCGCCCTTTGGGAGAGGGTGCAAGTGGCAAAGCCACGACGGAGAGGGTACGGAAGAGTAGTTGTGATGCCCTCTCACCCGCTCCGCGGGAGCTCCCCCAAAGGGGGAGCCATAGGATACATCGTTTTTGCGCGGACGGTCGAGGACGCCTGTCCCTAAAAAAACGTGGCGAAGCGTTCAATCAATCCTCGTATATCAATGTCTCAGGATGCGAAAACTCAAATTTAATCTTCTTCCTCAGATTAACAAGCAGATTCAGTACGCCCGGCTCTTGCGTGCCGAGACGCGTTTCCATAACGAGCTTTCTGTACGGCTTGAAGCCGCATTTTTTCTGAACGCGCGCAGAACGGCTGTTGAAATCGTAATATCCGCATATCAGAAAATCAAGGTCAAGTTCGCCAAACAGATAATCAACGACCGCACTGACGGCTTCTGTCATTACGCCCTTGCCCCAGTGCTCCTTGGCAAGCACGTAGCCGATCTCACGACCGCGATAGCCGTCAAACTCGGTCAGCACTTCTTCCATTCCGTATTTCTCGATGCCGAGCGAGCCGATGACCATTCCGCTTTCCTTTAAGCAAATGGCAAAGGTCTTGTCTTCCTCAATAAAACGGTTAAGGATCTCTTGGCTCTCTTCCTTGCTTTCGTGATGCTTCCAGCCGGCACATTCGCCAACGCCATCAACAGACGCGTATTCGAAAAAGTCGTCGAGGTCGGACGCACAAAACGGTCTCAAAATAAGCCGATCAGTCTCAATGACCTTGCCGTTTATGTTAAAATCAACATTCATAATTATTTCGCTCCAAACTCGGTCAAAAACCTTGACAGCCGCTTATAGAACAATACTGTTATAATGCTTATCGACACGGTTTTGAGAACATTAAATCCGATAACGTACCAAAATACCGAGTTGAAAACACCCGCAGCAGCATCGCCCATATAGAGCGGAAACGTTATAAACCTGTTTACAAATGCCGCAGTCACGGTGCCGATAACGCAAGCACCGCAAAGCGACAGAACAACAGTCTTTAACCCCTTGCGATACTTATAAAGAATCGACGGCAGAATTACAAACGAGCTTGTCATAAGGAAGTTTGCAATTTCGCCGACACCGCCCGTTGTGCTGTTCGTGAGTGCGAGAAGCTCTTTAACGAGCGTGACCGCGATTGCTTCAAGCGGGCCGAAAAGGAATCCTGCAAGCATTATAAATACGTTTCCGAAGTCGAGCTTCAAAAACGGCGCGGCGGGGAATAATGTAAACGACAAAAAGCTGAAGATGAACGCAAGCGCGGTAAAAAGCGCAAGTGTAACGAGCTTTTTGGTCGGAATTTTCTTGTTTGATCTCTTGTTGTTTTTCATAATATGTTATCCTTTCTTGCGAAAAGAAAAAGCTTCGCGTCGACCGACAAAAGGGACGCAAAGCACAGCTCTCTTTTCTCATCCGGACTATACCGTCGGTATGGGAATTTCACCCATTCGGCACATAAGTGTTCGCGGACTGTCACCGCCGGTGCGGAATTTCACCGCGCCCCAAAGATTTTTTCGCATTTCTTTGTTCGGACAAAGAAACGCTCGCAAAGAAAACCGCCAAGGGGCAAACCGTTTGAATTTTGCCTTCGCAAAATTCTGCACACGTTTTCCCCTTTGGAATCCCCTTTTGTTCAAAGGAAATTCGAAATGTTGATAATAATTCCTGACACGCTCGGAAACCTATGCCTCTATTGATAAGTATTCGAAGTTATCGTTTATCGAAAGAGGTTTCCAAAGGAGAAAACGTATAAAAATGCGTATGCATTTTTATCGGTTGTCTCCTTGGTGCCGTTCTTTGGTCACCTTTCTTGGGCAAGCAAGAAAGGTGAGAAGAAAACCGAATTAAAAAACAAGCCCCAAACACCCTTATGGGCGTTTGGGGCTTTTAAGGGTTCTTAATTAAAATTAACTAAGATTAAGCGTTGATCTCGGTAACGACACCGGATCCAACGGTTCTACCACCCTCACGGATAGCGAAACGAAGACCCTTTTCAATAGCGATAGGAGTGATGAGCTCAACGTTCATAACAACGTTATCGCCGGGGCGGCACATCTCAACGTCTGCGGGAAGGCCGATAGTACCGGTAACGTCAGTAGTTCTGAAGTAGAACTGAGGACGGTAGCCGGGGAAGAAGGGCTTGGAACGTCCGCCTTCCTTCTCGGTAAGTACGTATACGTTACCGGAGAACTTGGTGTGGGGCTGAACGGTACCGGGCTTGCAGAGAACCTGACCTCTTTCGATCTCGTTCTTAGCGATACCACGGAGAAGAGCGCCGATGTTGTCGCCTGCTTCTGCCTGATCCATGAGCTTGTGGAACATTTCTACACCTGTAACGGTGGTGTTCTTCTTCTCGTCGGAAAGACCAACGATCTCAACAACGTCACCAACCTTAACAGTACCTCTCTCAACACGACCGGTAGCAACGGTACCACGGCCGGAGATGGAGAATACGTCCTCGACAGGCATAAGGAAGGGAAGGTCTGCGCCACGCTCAGGGGTAGGAATGTAGCTGTCAACAGCGTCCATAAGCTCAGCGATGCAAGCATACTCAGGAGCGGAAGCGTCGGTGTTTGTAGAGGTAAGAGCTTCACGAGCAGAGCCGCGAATGATCGGGACGTTGTCACCGTCGAAGTCGTAGGAAGAGAGAAGGTCACGAATTTCCATCTCAACGAGGTCGAGAAGCTCAGCGTCGTCAACGAGGTCGGTCTTGTTCATGAATACAACAAGCTGCGGAACTTCAACCTGACGAGCGAGAAGAACGTGCTCGCGGGTCTGAGCGAGAGGGCCGTCAGTACCGGCAACAACGAGGATTGCGCCGTCCATCTGAGCAGCACCGGTGATCATGTTCTTAACGTAGTCAGCGTGTCCGGGGCAGTCAACGTGAGCGTAGTGACGGTTAGCGGTCTCGTACTCAACGTGACGGGTGTTGATTGTGATACCACGAGCTCTTTCCTCGG
>CAZVVM010000064.1:0-10427 GCA_964630635.1 uncultured Ruminococcus sp.
TGAACGTTATCGAAGCCGATAAGCGGAACTGCGTTCTGTATACCGATATTATGAACGTCGAAGGTCACGATATTCGTAACGCCCATATTTTCAAGCTCCTGAAGAGCTACCGCGCAGTCGAGCGACTCTCTTACGTGACGCTTGTCCTGACGGCTTTCGTAAAGCATAGGAAGAATAACGGTAATTCTGCGCGCCTTACCTGCGATAGCGTTGATAACGCGCTTGAGGTCTGCAAAATGATCGTCAGGGCTCATTGGGAACTCCTTGCCGTACATTTTGTAAGTAACGCCGTAGTTATACATATCGGCAATAATATAAATATCGCGTCCTCTGAAGGATTCGTGAAGGACTGCCTTGCCCTCACCGTTTGCAAATCTCTTGCACTCGGGCTTTACAACGAAGGTATCGCATACAGCCGTTCCTCTCCATTCACGAAGGTAGCCGTCGACCTCGTCGACAAACTTCTCGCAACCGGGCATACATATAACCGTAAGCTCGCCGTAATAATTATCCATTTCCGTTTTCCGTCTGCATAAAAGCAGACTCTCCTTCCCGCACCGTTCTTGACTGAAAAAGTCGTATTGATAGAGTTATTATACCATATATCAAAATACTAATCAAGTATATTTTTGACATAATTACGCTTTTAATGACAAAATTTATTTATAAAACGAGAAAAATTTGCTTGTTATAAAAATCCGACAGAAAGCCAAAATAAACGTAGCCGCAAAAAAGCGGCTTGAAATAAAAAAGGAACGGCAGAGCGGAAAAATGGCAGCAAAAAAAGCGTACAGATGCAGATGCGTGCGCGCCGTTTCGGCGACACTTGTCGTCTGCTCATTACTACTTTCATTCTGTTTAATATCGGTTTCGGCAGAGGAAAAAACCGATATAGCAGAAAAGCGTTTATGCGTCGGGGGCTTCGCCTTCGGCGTCCGTTTCGGTACAGCCGGCGTGCTCGTTCTCGACACGCCGAGCGTAATATCGGACGGAAGAAAGCTGACGCCCGCCCTTGACGCGGGCATAAAAGTCAAGGATATAATAACGAAGGTAAACGGAACCGAGGTCAATACCGCAGAATCGGTGTCAATGCTTATCGAAAGCTGTAAGGACGGCACCGAAATCACCGTCAAACGCGGCGAAAGCGAGATAACGGTCAAGGTCATTCCCGTCAAAGAGGACGTAACGGGCATTTACCGCGCAGGGCTTAAACTCAAGGACAGTATGGCAGGCATAGGAACGGTCACCTACGTCGACCCGCGAACGGGTGAGTTCGGCGGTCTCGGACACGGTATTTGCGACCCCGAAACGGGAGTTCTTATGCCGCTTCGGAGCGGCTCGGCAATAAGCGTCGAGATAGGCGGAGTTATTAAAGGAAAAAGCGGAAAACCCGGAGAAATAAAGGGCTACTTTCTCTCGGAGCGGACAGGTAACGTGAAGAGCAATACCGTCTGCGGCGTTTTCGGATATTTTTCATCTCTCCCGTCACTCGGCGAGCCGATTCCCGTCGGCACCCGTGACGACGTAAAGGAAGGCAAAGCAACGGTCTATTCCACCCTCGGTGACGACGGCGTAAAGCAGTACGAGGTCGAAATTTCAAAGATCAACCGCACAAGCACCGATAATAAAAGCTTCGTCATCACGGTAACCGATCCCGTGCTTAAAGAGAGAAGCGGCGGAATAGTTCAGGGAATGTCGGGGTCTCCAATCGTGCAGGACGGTAAGCTCGTCGGCGCCGTCACACACGTTCTCATCTCGGATCCCTGCCGCGGCTACGGTGTGTTTATCGAAAATATGCTGAACGCAGCGGGGTAAAAATAAAGGCAATACCGTGAAAACGGTATTGCCTTTTAATCATTCAAGTCCCAAAAGCCAATTCACGGAAACCTTCAAAATTCTCGCAAGCTCGCGCAATTCATAGTCCGCAACGAAACGCGTTCCGATCTCAATTCTTGAAATACTGTCTCGCTCAATAATTATCCCGGCAACCTGCAACTGCGCCGCAAGATCACTCTGCGTCATACGGTGCTTGCACCTCGCTTCGTGTATCCTGTCACCGCAAACGTTCTTTTTGCCGTTATAATCGTAAATCTTCATAATAGCAACCGAATAATATAGTTATAGGAATTTCTCAATCCTTTACGTATTCAATAATATCGCTGATATCACATCCGAGAGCTTCGCATATACGGTCTAAAATATAGCTGTCGTAACGAACGACGCGGTTTTTATAGTAACGGTCTATCGTTTGAAATTTGACCTCTGTCCGCTTTGCTAACTCATAACGAGTAATTCCGCATTTATCTAAATATTTGTCGATAGTAAGTCTTACCATAAATATCCCTCCCTTGATATACATTCTAAAAAATATATACCCGATTGACAATTTACCTATGAGAGTATATACTTATATAGGTATATAATCGAAAGGAAACTTTTATTCAATGAAATTACTTATAGTTGGCTCACGAAGCATCGAGAACTTCGACTTATCACCGTATATATCTGCGGACGTTGATGCGATAATCAGCGGCGGTGCCTGCGGAATAGACAGCTTGGCAGAGCAATATGCCGATTTGCACCGTCTCACCAAATATATCCTGCGCCCGCGCTATGATCTTTACGGACGCGCCGCGCCTCTCAAACGAAACGAGCAAATGGTCGATATGGCAGACAGCGTGCTTGTAATTTGGGACGGTGTCTCAAAAGGCGCACAATATACCCTTAAATATGCAAAGAAAAAGAACAAGCAGATAACGCTCGTTCAACATACTTAAATTATAACTAAACGAAAGAACAGCAAGCCGCTTGGCTTGCTGTTCTTACTTGTTTTCAATTATCCAATCAAGAAGCTCTTGATATTTCATCTCCCCTGCCGCGACGGCAAGACCTACGCGGGCGACTTCTTCGTTCGTCGGACGAATCTTAATGCCGTTTGCTTCTAAAAACGTCAATAGCACGTACATTCCTATGCGCTTGTTTCCGTCGACAAACGCGTGATTTGATATAAGCGCATATCCGAGACGCGCTCCTTTTTCCTCTTTTGCCGGATAAAGCTCCTGTCCGTCAAAGGTAGCAAAAGCCGATTCAAGCGCACTGTTAAGAAGCGCAATATCACGTACGTTCGGATCTCCGCCCGTTTCCTCGGTAATGAGCTTGTGTAAAAGCATAACTTTTTCGTCTGAAAACTTAATCATTATTTTGCCAGCTCCTCAAATGCAGGACGGTAAAGCTTCAATATGCGCGCGGCGATAAAATCTATCTTCTCGTCGTCAGTCATCTCAATGCTCGTGTCATTTTCTATATCGACCAATCTGTATTTCGGCTTGTTGTTCTTGAAAATATAAAGCTCGCCGTGCTTTTCCGTCAGCTTCGCAACTCTGGAAAAATTCTGATTTGCTTCCGTGATTGAAACGATCTTTTCAGTGTTTATATTCATTTTCAAACCCCTTTCGTTGTAGTTGCAATATTATTATATACGTTATTTAGGATATTGTCAACCTATAATTTATCCTATTTTATGAAATTTGAGGTAAATTTGTTGTCTTTGATAAAGCGAGCGTGGGAGGTACGGGTCGTCGAGGCGCCGACCCCTACCAATTAAAGTGGCAAAGATTTTTGATATAGCGAATAGAGTGAGTGTGGGAGCAACGGACGGTCAGAGGACGCCCGTCCCTACACCCTCTCCGCCCCTTCGGGGCACCTCTCCCAAAGGGCGAGGCAAAACAACGTGGCGAAGCTTCCCTAATCTGAAAGAGGTTTCCAAAGGGGAAAACGTGTGCAGAATTTTGCATAGGCAAAATTCAAACCGGTTGTCCCCTTGGCACGTTTCTTTGCGAGCGTTTCTTTGCGTGGGCAAAGAAATGCGGAAAAATTGACACGATGTTCCCAATATGTTATAATATCCCCATAAAACACAAGGAGAATCACAATGCAAAACGACAAATTCATGTGGGCGCATCTATTGCACCTCGGAAGCAATATGTGGAACGAGGAAGGCAATACGCGCGGACGCACTCACCGCTCAACTCCCTGCGCGTCAAACGTCCTGCGCTTTGACCGCGAGCTTTGGCATTCACATACAAAAGAACTACGAAATATCGGCGTAAATACCCTCATCATCGACGTCGCAGAGTCGCTGCTCTATAAATCTCACCCCGAAATCTCCGCCGAAGGCGCACTCACGCACGAGGAAATGTCGGCAGAGGTTCAGCGTCTCAAGGATATGGGCTTTGAGGTCATTCCGAAGCTCAATTTCTCGACCGCGCACGATATATGGCTTAAAGATTATTCGCGTATGATCTCAACGCCGATCTACTATCAGGTCTGCCGCGACGTTATAGAGGAGGTCGCAGAGGTATTCAAGCCAAACCATTTTCACCTCGGAATGGACGAGGAAACGATGGGAAATCAGCGCAATCAGATGATCGCAATCGTCCGTCAGCACGAGCTTTGGTGGCACGATTTCTACTATCTCGTCGAGTGCGTCGAGCGCGTCGGCGCGCGCCCCTGGATATGGGCTGACTACTTCTGGTCGCACCCCGAGGAGTGCATCGAAAAAATGCCGAAATCCGTCGTTATGTGCGGCTGGTATTACTGGAAGTGCTTCGGCGAGGAGATCAAAAAATCGAAGGAGCTTCAAACGATGCTCGCGGGCTTTGAGCGCCTTTCGGCTCTCGGCTACGATCAGGTGCCGACAGCAAGCGTCTGGGCAGAGCCGGATAACCTCGAGGAGCTCGTCGGATACTGCGCGGAGCGCATCGACCCTTCGCATTGGCTCGGTATGATGCAGACGACCTGGGAGCGCATCGACCGCGACTGGATGCACGTCCATAAAACGGCAATCAACAGCATAAAAAACGCAATGGAAATTTACAAATCGAAATAAAAGAAAACGCCTTGAAGTGTTGGCTTCAAGGCGTTTTAAATACTCATCATTCTGCTGCTCACAGACGGCTCGCTGCATCGTTCAATCAAACTCCCGATATTTATTTGTTTCTCAACCGTTTCATTATATCGCTTTTTGCAAAGCTTTCGGAAAGCTCAACGTACATATTGTAAAGACGGGTATATTTCGCGTGCGCATCGGCATCGGGCTTATATACCGCCGCACTGCCATCTCCCATTTTTTCGGCAGCACTCTTTACGTCGGGATATATCCCCGCCGCCACGGCGGCATATATCGCGCTTCCCTTTGCGCCCGTCTGCTTTGAGTCAACGACGCTGACGCTCTCGCCGAGAACGTCCGCCATTATCTGCATAAGGAGCGGATTTTTAAGCGGTATACCGCCGACTGCAAATATGCGCTCGACCTTTAATCCGCCCTCTCGGTAAAGCTCGACCATTCGTCTTGTTCCGAAGGCGATCGAAGAAAGCATTGCGTGATATATTTCCTCGGGCTTCGTCATAAGCGTCATTCCGACAATCATACCCGAAAGGTCGTAATCAACGTAAGGCGAACGGTTACCGTTCCACCAATCGAGAACGAGAAGTCCGATAGCATCGGGATCAAGCTTCGAAGCGAGCGAATTAAGGTAGTCGAAAACACCCATTCCCTCGCGCTTCGCATTCTCGGTATAGCTTTCGGGCAGGCAGTTATCTATAAACCACGCAAGCATATCTCCAACGCAGGACTGCCCCGTTTCGTAAGCACGGTAGCCGTCAACGACACCGCCCATAACCTTACCGCAAATTCCCTTGATGGGTGCGTCGGTATTCGAAATGAGAATATGGCAGCCGGACGTACCGATTATCAGCGTCAGGTCGCCGTTTGATACCGCCTTTGCCGCAGGAATGGATGCGTGCGCATCAATAACCGACGCGGAGACCGCCGTTCCGATCTTCAGTCCCGTTAGCTTTTCGCCGTTTTCGTTTATATATCCCGCAACAGTTCCGGGAGGAACGACCTCGCCTCTCAGCTTGTCAAGCACCGATGAAAAGGTCGGCGCAACCTCATTAAGGTACTCCTCGGACGGATATCCGTCCTGATACATCGACTTATATCCTGCCTGACAAGCACTTCTGCGCTCTGTTCCCGTAAGAAGAGAAACGAGCCAGTCGCCTATCTCGGAATACTTTTCCGCCGCATTATACACCTCAGGCGATCTTTCGAACGTTTCAAGCATTTTCGGGAGCGCCCACTCGGCGGAGACCGTTCCGCCGTAGCTTTCAAGCCATTCTTCGCCGCGCAAGGACGCAACGCGCGTCATTCTGTCCGCCTGCTCCTCGCCTCCGTGATGCTTCCAAAGCTTTATATATGCGTGAGGATCGCGCGAGAATTCTTTTAAGCTCGCAAGCGGCGTGCCGTCGTTCAGGTGCGGCAAAACGGTGCTTGACGTCGCGTCAATGCAAAGACCGACCACGTCATCGGCGGAAACTCCCGATTCCGAAAGAACGCCGCCGACCGTCTCGGTAAGCGCCTCAATATAATCATCGGGGTGCGCAAGAGCCGTTCTCACGCTCGGCTCGCCGCCGTTTATATCCTTTTCGCTCATTACGGCGTGCGGATACACGTATTCACAGCTCGCCTTGGCTCTGCCGTCGGCAGTATCGACGAGAAGTGCGCGCGCCGAAAGGGTGCCGTAATCAATACCTATTACGTATTTTGCCATTATATTATCTCCGATTCGTATTTTGTCGTGAACTCCTTGTCCCCGTCGATATAGAACTTTATCTTGCCCTTGCCCTTTTCACCCGTCAGGTTTTCGGGTGAAACGGAAAAGGTCGTTATATTCTTTTTTATCGTAAGGTTACTTAACATTTCGTGCCTCCGAACGTTTTTTCACCACCATTTTATCACAGCGTTCATTTAAATGCAACAAATAACCGAAAAATAAGTTGTGCTTGTATTTATTTGAAAACCGTGTTATAATTGTCACAGCGTTAAACGGGAGACACGATATGCCGATCAACAACGAAAGAAAACACGCCTATCTGATAATGGCGCACAATAAATTCGACCAGCTCGCCGTACTTATCGGCTTGCTCGACGATGAAAGAAACGACATTTATCTTCATATTGACAAAAAAGCCAAGGACTTTGACCGCGCCTCGATAAAAACGAAGTATTCAAATCTGTATTTCGTCAAACCGATGTCCGTTATCTGGGGCGGCGACAGTATGGTAAAGTGCGAGCAGCGCCTGTTTGAGAGCGCGGGTAAGAAGCACTACGCGTATTATCACCTGCTGTCGGGCGTTGATCTTCCGATCAAAACGCAGGACGAGATACACGCGTTTTTCAAGAAACACGAAGGACAGAATTTCATCGACCTCGACGAAAAAGCGCTGTCAAGCCGTGAATTCACTCGGCGTGTCGATTGGTATCACCTTTTCCAGAACGTAGTCGGCAGAAGCTACGACCGCTTCAAATGCCATTTACGCGGGCTTCAGGAGTGCCTGATCTCATGTCAGATGAAGCTTAAAATGAAGCGGAAGGAGATAATTCCGCTTTATAAGGGCGCAAACTGGGTCAGTATAACCGACGAAATGATACAGTACGTATTAAGCCAAAAGAAGCTTATAAAGAAGCAGTTTTATGTTTCGCACTGCGCCGACGAGGTGTTTTTGCAGAGCGTCGCTATGGCGTCGCCCTACCGCGATACGGTAACGGGCAAATGCCTGCGCGAGATCGACTGGACGCGCGGCGGGCCCTACACATTCCGCGCCGAGGACGTTCCCGCGCTTATGACCTCGGAAAACCTTTTTGCAAGAAAGTTCGACATTGACCTCGACCGCGAGGCAATAAAAATTATAGCCGAAAAGCTCAAAAAATGAATACGATCACCTCCGTTTGAATACCTTATCAATACGGAGGTGATTTCTTTGAAAACAGATTGGAAAAAACTTATAATAAATATTGCGATCCCGCTCGGCGTCGGCGCACTTTCGGCGCTTATCAGTATGGGAAGTATGCAGTCCTTCGCGCAGCTTAACCAGCCGCCGCTTTCCCCGCCCGCGTGGCTGTTCCCCGTCGTGTGGTCGATCCTCTACATTCTTATGGGAATATCGTCCTACCTCATAACCGAATCGGGCAAGCCCGCGAGATCAAGAACCGCCCTCGCCGTCTACGGCGTTCAGCTTTTCTTCAATTTTATGTGGTCGATCATATTTTTCAATTTCGAGGCGTATCTTTTTGCATTTATATGGCTTATCGCGCTTCTCGTCCTGATAATCGTGAACGCATATCTTTTCTACCAAATCGACCACCGCGCTGGACTTCTCTTTATCCCGTATATTATCTGGGTAACCTTTGCCGGTTATCTCAATTTCGGCATTTTCCTTCTGAACCGATAAAAAATCACCCCTCAAAGGGGTGATTTTCGTTCAGATGATTTCGCTCGAGACCAGCTTTCCGTCCTTGTCAAAATCCTCACGGGTAACCGTACCGTCACCGTTGTGAGTATAGACGGTCTTTCCTTCGTCATAGTACTGCGTTTCGGTAATGACGCTGTTGCCATCGCCGTAAACGGTCTCCGAGGTCAGCTTTCCGTCCTTATCGTATTTGCATTCGCGCGCAAGATATCCGTCCTCGTTATAGAATTCGACACTCTTACCGTTACTAAGGTACGTGGTAAATTCGATTGTGTAGCCGTTTGCGGCTTCGCGGCTTTCGTAAAGCAGCTCGCCGTTTTCGTCGTGAGTATAGGTCGTTATGCTGCCGTCGTCATTCGTCACTTCAGTGTACTTAAAATAGTGAAAGTAGCTTCCGTCGGCATTGTACATAATATCAAGGGATATATTGCCGCTTTCGAGATAATTTATAACTCGCATTCTGCCGTCGGAGTAATACTCCGTACGAATTAACGAGGTCCAGTCGCCGTTTTGATCGTACAAATATTCCTCGCTTTCGACAAGAACGCCGTTTTCGTACGTTTCTTCAAGGATATTATTACCGTCCTCGTCGTACGAATACTTTACTTCCCCGATCAAGGTGCCGTCCGAATAGTTCTTCTCGCTTATCAGATCACCGTTTTCATTGTATTCGTATTCATAGGTCTCATTCGTTACGACCACGCCCTCCGCGTCGTACTCAATATATGAAAGCTTATCGTAGTTATCGTTATATACGGTTACTTCCTTTCCGCCGTCATCATAGTAGTCGGTTTCGGTGCACCTTGACCAGTCGTCGGAATTGTCATCATATTCGTATACGGTCTCTATTGAGAGAAGGTCGTCTTCAATTTCCTTTTTGAGAGTCACTCTGCCAAGCTCGTCACGGGTATACTCGATTTTGGTCTCGCTTATCGTTTCGCCGTCGGAGTCAACGACCTTCGACAGTACAATCTTTCCGTAGTCATCGTATGTAGCTATATGCGTTTCGCTATACGAATAATACTTACGTTCGCTTATTATCGTCTTGGGATACGCGTACTCGTAATCTGCGTATTTGTAGGTATCCTCATAGCGGAGAGCGTCATTTACAAACCACTTGCGCGAAAGGATCTCTCCCTTTTCGTCGAAAACGAACTCATATTTCTCAGCGTAATCGATCTCACCGTTTTCATACGTGACGTATTCCTGCGCGTAACCGTCGGAAGAGAATTTTTCAACGCTTCCGACCGTTCCGTCAGTGGTATAATCGATACTCTCGCAGATATAAGAAACGCCGTTTTCATCAAGTGCGTATTTATCGAGACCTATCTTCTTGTCGGACTCGTAGCAGGTGCGGCTGATAACGTTTCCCTTCGAGTCCTTCTCATAGGTATATTTTTCGCTCGTCATAACCTTGCCGGTTTTAGTATAATCCGTCACTGACGTAAGGAAGCCGTCTTCGTCATAGGTTCTGACGGTGTAATAATCGTCATAATTGCGCTTCGTTCTTAAACGCTCGTATTCTCCGTTCTTCTTTACGACGATGCCTTCCTCATATACGTCGGTGCCTTCATACGCCGTATACGACGCCGGCTCGCCGTTCTTATATGCGTACTCATATACGCGTCTGTACGTTTCTGTACCGTTGCGGTATTCGACGTAGTAATCTCTGAGCCCATACTTATTGTACGCGGTAAACTCAAGCTCGATCGGCGAGCCGGCGTGAAGCGTCGCTCCGCACTCCTTGCATGCGTTTTCGTCATCAAGGGTATGCTCGCCCTCGTTAATCTTCTTTGCGCTTGATCTGCATATCTGATAATGTCCTTCAACGGTAGCCGTCCAAAGGTCGTTCTTGTGCGAATGCTTCTCTGCACAGGCGGAAAGCACCGCGGTAAGCATAGTTAGTGCAATTACGAACGATATTATTTTTTTCATATTCTGCTCCTCCAAAGCATAGTATTGCGGTCGGTTCGACCACAGTATAATTATATCATAAAGCGGCGGAATAGTCAACCGCTTTGACATAAAAAATCCACCCGCATAGCGTGATGCTCTTAACGGGGCATTCACGCTAAACGATGTTTGCCCTTACGGGCAAGTGATGTTGACTTCGTCAG
>CAZVVM010000065.1:0-10380 GCA_964630635.1 uncultured Ruminococcus sp.
AACAAGAGAACCGTGTTCGGTGCGAAGAGCGTTGAGCTTGTTGACGGACGTATCAAGGTATATTTTGAACTCGTCACCTTCGGTGCTTGGGTAGACGTTGAGATAGAGGACGAATACGTTATATTCCGTCTTGGAGATTTCATCATAACCTCGGAGGACTTCGAGGTCGTGCAAGGAGCCGGCGTAAAGCTGAATATGGACGTTCCGCCCGTTCAGGAATTCCGGCTCCTCAGTCTCTCCGTCAAGAGAATGAAGAACTTCGGTCAGTGGCTTAACGTCACCTGGGATGACGATGCCGCAGTTGCAGTCATCGGAACCTCGACCGCGACGAGAATAGACCACGAAAAGCGCGACAACGGTGCGCTTACCCTTACTGCTGACGCGATACGCGGAATAAAGCTCGTCGGCTGCTCCTGCGCACTTATTTGTGCGGAAGGCAAGGAAAGTATGCTTGACGCACTTGACGCGTTTGAGGAGGCGCTTGATCTTCCCCGCGGAGTCAAGAGCCGCCGCGACCCGAGCAACAAAACGTCGATCCTTCGTCTCGGATACTACGTTCACGACCCCAAGGATCTTGACTATATACTTGACATTGCGAAAAAGTGCGGAATCACTAAATTCCTCTTTGCTGACTCGTATTTCTTTATTCCGCCTAAAAGAGGATACGAGCTTCACGGCAATTACGACTATAACGACAGATTCCCGAACGGTCCCGAGGACGTTAAGGCGTTTCTTGACAAGATCAAGGCGGCAGGCATTACCCCCGGACTTCACTTCCTTCAGACACATATCGGAATCAAGAGCCGTTACGTTACTCCCGTAGCGGATCACCGTCTTAATCTTACCCGTAACTTCACGCTCGCAAAGCCGCTTTCGGAAACCGATACTACGGTATACGTTGAAGAGCCGACCAACGACGCGCCTATGCAGGTAGACTGCCGCGTTCTTCAGTTCGGCGGTGAGCTTATCCATTACGAAAGCTACACGACAGAGCCGCCTTACGCGTTCCTCGGCTGTAAGCGCGGACACTTTGACACCAACGTGACCGAGCATCCTCTCGGACTGATAGGCGGAACGCTTGACGTTTCTGAATTCGGCGCGACGAGCGTTTACGTCGGTCAGAATTCCTCACTTCAGGACGAGGTCAGCGCAAAGCTCGCGGGTCTTTATAATTGCGGATTTGAGTTCTGCTATATGGACGGCTCCGAGGGAACACCTCCTCCTCACGATTATCACGTTTCTAACGCACAGTACCGCACGATCAAGCTCTTTGACAATCCGCCTAAATTCTGCGAGGGCGCCGCAAAGACGCACTTCGGCTGGCACTGGATGAGCGGCGGTAACGCGTTTGACGTATTCAAGACCGAGAATTTCAAGAAGCATCTCACTCAATTCCCGTTCGATGAAGCGGAACAGATCAGACAAGACTTTACGCGCGTTGACTTCGGCTGGTGGTACTTCTTTGAGGATATCGAGCCCGATATTTACGAGTTCGGAATCAGCCGTGCAGTGGCATTCGATTGCCCGATCACGCTTATATGTCCCGCAACGTGGGAGCTTCCCGCAAACAAGC
The DNA here is from genome assembly GCA_964630635.1 of uncultured Ruminococcus sp. GTDB lineage: Bacteria > Bacillota > Clostridia > Oscillospirales > CAG-272 > Colimorpha_A. The sequence continues at coordinate 1,574 of CAZVVM010000065.1, forward strand.
GCGCGAATGACAATTTCGAGGTCATCCGCCGTTGGGAGGAATACCGTGATCAGCTTACCGAGGAGCAGAAGCTTCTTCTCCGCGATCCCGAAAAGGAATATACGCTCCTTAAGGCAGGCGACGGCTTGGAGATGGTTGCTTACGACCGTCTTTCCGCGCCCGAGGGAATTACCGCTTACGGCTTTGAGCATAACGGAAAGTACCACGTAACTCTCTGGCACAAGAAGGACAGCGCAAAGCTTGCTCTTTCCTGCACTGACGTTTCGTACAGAGACGAGTACGAAGGAAACGAGCTTCCGACGGAAAACGTCGACGGCAAGACGGTAATTACCGTTTCCGACAAGGCGTATATAACTCTTAATTCGAAGGAAGAGCTTGTAGACGCGATGGCAGGAGCTACCGTTATCTGATAAGCCGAAATAAATATAATTTTTTTCAAAAAGCTCTTGACAATGACTATTACCTCTGTTATAATGTGTAAGCCGATTTGCTTTACAGTTAAAAACGGAGTGAATTATGTCAAAAAATCTCAATATGTCGCTCCTGCTCGACTTTTACGGAGACGTTCTTTCCGAAAAGCAGAGAGAAGCCGCCGACCTCTTTTATAACGGCGATTACTCGCTCTCGGAAATTTCCGAGATAACGGGTATAACGCGCCAGGGCGTGCGTGACCGCATCGTTAAGAGCGAGGAGATAATAACCGAGCTTGAAAACAAGCTTGGGCTTGCAGCTCGCTTCGGCGATATGGGAAAGACCGTTACGTTCATTATCGAGCGCTTAAATCAGCTTAAGACCGAAGGTCAGAGCGTCGACGATATTATCGACGCCGCAAAAAAACTGAATAAGGATCTGTAATTATGTTCCAGAACTTAACCGAAAAGATAAACGCGGCGTTCAAGAAGTTCAAGAGCAAGGGCAAGCTGACCGAGGAAGACGTAAAGGTCGGTATGCGGGAAATAAAGCTCGCGCTGCTTGAAGCCGACGTAAACTTCAAGGTCGTGCGCGACTTTATAAAGAAGGTAACCGAAAGAGCCGTCGGCACCGAGGTCCTTCAAAGCTTGCTTCCCGCACAGCAGATAGTCAAAATAGTAAACGAAGAGCTTACCGAGCTTATGGGCGGTGAGGGCGAGAGAATAAAGCTCGCATCGCGTCCTCCTACGGTCGTTATGATGGTAGGTCTTCAGGGTGCAGGTAAAACCACGCACTGTGGAAAGCTTGCCGGTATGTTCAAAAAGCAGGGCCGCCGTCCGCTTCTCGTCGGCTGTGACGTTTACCGTCCCGCGGCAATAAAGCAGCTTCAGGTCGTCGGACAGCAGCTTGATATTCCCGTTTTCGCGATGGGAACCGACGTTTCTCCCGTAAAGATAGCAAAGGCGGGCGTTGAGCACGCAAAGCAGTACGGACACGACGTCGTATTCATAGATACCGCAGGCCGTCTCCATATCGACGAAAAGATGATGGAGGAGCTTAAGGATATAAAGAACGAGCTTGAACCGCAGGAGATTCTCCTCGTGGTCGACGCAATGCTCGGTCAGGACGCAGTAAACGTCGCCGAAAGCTTCAATTCACTCCTTGACATCACGGGCGTAGTGCTTACGAAGCTCGACGGTGATACGCGCGGCGGTGCGGCGCTTTCGGTAAGATACGTTACCGGAAAACCGATCAAGTACGTCGGTGTCGGAGAAAAGCTCGACGCTATCGAGCCCTTCCACCCCGACCGTATGGCGTCGCGCATCCTCGGAATGGGCGACGTGCTCTCCCTTATTGAAAAGGCGGAGCAGGCGTACGATGAGAAGCAGGCAGAGGAGCTTGAACGCAAGATGCGTACCTCGACCTTTGACCTTGAGGACTTCCTCGATCAGTTCCGCCAGATCAAAAAGCTCGGTCCGATGAAGGATATTCTCGCACAGCTTCCCGGAGTTGATGCGTCGAAGCTTCAGAACGCGCAGATCGACGAAAAGGCGATCGGACGCACAGAGGCGATAATCCTCTCAATGACCCCCGCCGAAAGGCACAAGCCCTCGATTATAACCCCGCCGCGAAAGAGACGAATCGCCGCCGGCTCGGGAACGAAGATCGAGGACGTAAACCGACTTCTCAAGCAGTTCGAGCAGACCTGCAAGATGATGAAGGAAATGTCAAGCGGAAAGTTCAACCGCATGATGAAAAAATCGCGCAAGCACCGTAAATGATAACACTCGGTTGAAAATCAACCTTTGTTAATAAAAAATTATTATTTATATATTTCGGAGGAAAGAAAAATGGCAGTTAAAATCAGACTCAGAAGAATGGGACAGAAGAAGGCGCCCTTCTACCGTATCGTTGTTGCAGATTCGCGTTCTCCCCGTGACGGACGCTTCATCGAGCAGATCGGACACTACAATCCTATGACCGATCCCGCTGAAGTTCAGATCGACGCAGAGAAGGCAACCAAGTGGATCAAGAACGGCGCTCAGCCGACTGATACCGTTCGTGCACTTCTTAAGAAGCAGAACATTATCGGGTGATGATAATGCCGGAGCTTAAGCAGCTTCTTACCGACATATCTGCGGCAATAATCGATTATCCCGAGCAGCTTGTTATCGACGAGCGCGAGGAAGGCGATACGATCGTTTTCACCGTGACCGTCGCTGAAAGCGATATGGGAAAGATCATCGGCAGACGAGGCAAGAACGCCAAGTGCTTACGCACTGTGATGAAGGCGGCGGGCAATACCGTCGGCAAAAAGATCATCGTAGATATAGCGGAATAAGACCGGAAATAAAAAGCAGTCGTAAATACGGCTGCTTTTTTGTGCTTTGAAGGTAACGTTGCTTTATGCGGGAGGGGAAACCCCTCCCCTACGGAAATAGATCGAACGTTGATTTGTAGGGTGCGACGTCCTCTGTCCCGTTTCAAAGGAAAGTAACACCGTTTTTGAACGGGAGAAGCAAGCTCCTCCCCTACAAGAGGCATATTGAACGTTCCTCGGTAGGGGTCGGCGCCCTCGACGACCCGTAGGGCGGGGGCTTTCTCCCGCCGTTTTCAAAGAGAAGTAACATTGTTTTTATGCGGTGCGCCGAGGACGTCGCACCCTACAAACAACGCGGCGAATATTTCTGACGATTACGGATGCAAAAACTTCACGTTCGGGAACTTATCGGTAAGCCCGTTAGGTACGTCGGTCTCACATACGAGATAATCTATCGAATCCAACGTTGCAAGGCGGTAGGGCGCGATTTTGCCGATCTTCGATTCAAGGCAGAGATAAACGCTCTTGTCGGCGTTTTCGATCATCGCGCGGCGAACGTCGTTTGCCTCCTGATATACGCAGGTTGCGACACCGTCGTGGCTCATCGCCTGACTTGAAACGAAGGCGATGTCGGCGTGAATGGATCTGACGGTGTCGAGCGCCATACTTCCGACGAGCATAACTCTGTCCTCGTTATACATAAGACCGCCCGTGGAAATCACCTTCACCGAATAATTGCACAGCTCACGTGCTGTCTCGATGCCGTTCGTTATGACGGTTATTCCGCTGATCCGCGCGATCTCTCTTGCGAGATAGATCGTCGTGCTCGACGCATCAAGAAATACTACGTCGCCTTCCTTGACGAGCGTTGCCGCTATCTGCGCGATCTTTTTCTTTTCGTTTTTACCGAGCAGATATCTGTGGGAGTAGGGAATATTCCTCGTTACGGAGTCTATCGCCTCGGCACCACCGTGCTTTCTCGATATCAGTCCCTTGCTCAGAAGGACGGAAAGGTCACGGCGAATACTCGATTCGCTTATTGAAAGCTGTCTTGCGAGGTCCTTTACGCTTACGTAGCCGTTCGCTTTTATCGTTTCAAGAATCTCATTCTCCCTATCGTTGTTATACATATATCCTCCGTGGTCATTTGCTCATTCTGTTGCGCGAAAAAATGGCAAATGTGCATTACAATGCAGGAATATTGCCAATTTACGCACCATTGTTGACGGAAATGCGCATTTGTTCTATAATTATTATATATTGCTTTCTGCAATTTGTAAAGAAAAATTTTAAAAGGAACAAAACTCTGCTTTTTGTTTGTGATGTAACATCGTTTTATGCGGGCGAGCAATGCTCGCTCCGCAAGAGACTTCCAATCAAGCCCCTACGCGCGAATTTTGTATGATGAAATGGCAATTTGCACAAAAAATCAAGCGTAAATTCGTCACGAGAACCCCCGAAAAATACTTGACAAATTTTGCGGGGGGGGTACAATTATTATGTATTTCTATATATTTTTATAAGGAGAATATTATGAAAAAACGCACACTCTCATTTATCATGGCGTGTTTGATGGTTGTGTCGACCTTCATAATCTCTCGTCCCGTCGTCGAGGTAGACGCGGTCGAGTTTATTGAAGACGAAAACCAGTGGACGCTTCCCATGAACTGGGCTGTGGGACTTGACGTCGATGAAACCGGCTGGGACCTCGTTAAACAGGGACCGTGGAAGCTTTCCTTCTTCGAGGATCCCGATGACAGCTCCACGATCCAAGAGGATGTCGCAAATATCAACGCGAGCGACGTCAAGCAAAGCAACGCCTCGGGTATTGGAACGGTTCCTTACATCGAGTCCAATAACAACAGAATCACTACTGTACCGAACGTTACCTATTTCGACGAATGGTACGTAAACCCCGCAAGACGTTGGAAGGGCGGCTCTGTATTCTACAGAGGCGACAACGAGACCTACATGGGAATCAGCCCCATGAACACAACAACCGTGCTGAATAACGTTACCTACGTCAGCAACAACGCAACGGTAGTATTCACCGTTCCGGAAGGCAAGGGCGGCGTTTATTCGTACAGCGAGCTTGTTACCGCTGTGAAATTTGCCGACGCAAATGGCGTTGAAATTTCGGTAACCGCTACCGTAAGAAAGAACGGTACAGTCGTTGACTCGTTCACTCCTACCTCCGATAACCCCTCGAAAAACCTAATGGGTAAGGTAGTTCTTGAGGCAGGCGACCTGCTTATGTTCACCTTTACTCTTACTACTCTTGACGCAACCGTAACGACGGCAAAGGATCCCGTTATCAAGCTCGGAAAGACCGTCGTCAGAAGAATATCCGAGGACGTGAAGGTCTACGATATTCCTACCGATTTCTACGCATCCAACACCAACGGCGCATGGACGCTCGGCGGTATGGATATGAGAGACGGAACGATCTACTCGTTGGGAGCTGCCGGTTCCACTCACAACTCAACGACTTGGTACAAAAACATAGTTAATGCAAGCGGTACCGCTATCGGCGGATTCGGCTCGTTCATTAGCAAAAACGGAGTTCTCGGTGTAAACCCCGGCGGAGGAACCACCCAGAGATCGTTCCTTGCGTCGACCGCGACCTTTACCGCACCCGAGGACGGTCTTTACTCTTACCTTGAGATCGCAAATTCCCAGGGCGCAAGTAAGGCGAGCGACGGATCAAGAGCAGTAAGCTTCTTCGTTATGAAGGACGGCGTCATTCTTGATATTTCTACGCCTGCTCTGCGCGAAGCTACTACCTCTCATTTCACCGGCTACGTTGCCCTCAAAAAGGGAGAAGAGCTTGTGTTCGGCGCTGTAAGATACGTATACTATCTCCACCGCAGCGAAGATGCGATAAACGAAATAAATAGTGCACAGGGCACAGACTATAAGAGCGACTATACGACGGGGGCAGACTCCTGGATCGGCGGTACGATACAGAAGCTCAACGTATCCAAGGTAGGCGATCTCCCGAATAAGACTTATAATAAGTATACATTTACTACCGATCTTACAAGTCTTACAAGCGGTCAGTTCACTATGGGCGCGTATGACTTGAAAAACAAGACGCTTCTTGACGCAGAGATCAAAACTCTTACAAAATACGCTTCTACTGAAACCTATCAGGCGGTAGTTGCAACAAACTTCAATACACAACCTCTCTTCGACCTGAGAAACTCGCCGATCCAGTGGGGTCCCGACGGCGGAACCTTGGCTACTATGAAGGAGAGAGTTCTGTGTCCGGCAGTAATATTTACTGCTCCCAATTCCGGAACCTATGCTCTCGGCGCGGTAACGACCAAAACTTACGTGTACTACGGCGGGGCATCGCGTCACGCGGACTATCTTGTCGTCCGTCCCGACGGAACCGTTATCTATGACGGCGGCACGGTAAATGCTTATACGGGCGGCAACTACGATTGGACCTCGCTTATCGGCGGCTCCTTCTACCTTGAAGAGGGCGAGCAGGTCTATATTATCAGAGCTCATGATGAGGACATTGCGGCAACAAACGTAAATACCGGTATCATTCACAGTCTTGAGGTTGCAGAGGTATACGGTCACGAGTGTGATTCCGCATTCCTTGAAAAGGTGGACGAGGTTGCTCCTCCTTCCTACCTCCTCACAGGTACAAAAGCTCATTACCGCTGCATCGATTGCGGAAGGATCTGGGCAGATTCAGATGCAACTATCCCTACTACCAAGGAAGAGCTTGTTATCGAACCGAACATCGACTTTACCGAACCCGAAAAGACGGGTCTCGGCTTCTATATGACGAGACGCTATAAGGCGGAAAACGTACTCGCGGCGGCTCCGATGACTATCGAAGCTTGGATAAAGCTGCCGACGGATGCTCCCGACGACGCGTATGCGACAACGTATAAAGCGGTTTATTCCGACTACCAGGACAACAGTCATCCCTACGTTTCTCTTCTTATCGTTGAAGACGGCGCTCCGCGCCTTCAGTGGCAGCAGGAATACAGCACCTTGGACAGCGTCACGTTTACCGACGTTGACGTAAGAACGGGCGAATGGGTACACCTCACCGTTACCCGTGATTTCACGACCAATACCGGCTCTTGCTATATTAACGGCGAGCTTGTTCAGACCGTTGATTTCGCAAAGGGCTACGGCGTTGTTGAAACCGCTGTAAACCCTATGTGCGTCGGCGGCTCGAACAGCGGCAGTAATACTCAATTCTTCAAGCAGGGTCTGATCCACTCCGTTGCGGCATACAGCGACGTTCGCACTGCCGATGAGATCAAGGGTAACTACGCAAACGGCGTTACCGATGGCGGAAGCGATCTTCTTTCCTACTACATCGTTTCTCCCGAAGGAAACGAGCGCCTCCTTGATTATTCCTCTTATCAGAATCACCTGACCATGACCAACCAGGCAGGTACTACCGTTGAAGAAAAATATATTCCCGTTGCAACCGTTCAGAAGCTCGGAACCGAGTTCGGCTGGAACGATATTTATATCGAAGACGAGATACTTGAAAAGTATCCCCGCAGAGTAAAGGCAACCGTCTACTTCCCCGACCTTTACCCCGATACGATGCGCGGCGGAAATATCTACAACAGCTATATGGGAAAAGCACCCTCGTTCGGCGTTGAGATCTATACGAATGGCGCCCCCCGCCTTTACATTCAGAACGAAGCCGGCACTGTCAAGGATCTCGTATTCTCCTCTCTTAACGTTTATAACGGCGAGAAGACGACCTTTGAGATCGTCATCGAGGATGACGCCGTTAAGCTCTACGTTGACGGCATTCTGAAGGAATCCAAGGCGTCGGCGGGAATCGGCGCGTTCGTCGATGCCATCAAGCCGACAAGAAAGATGCTCGTCGGCGGTGACTACCGCGAAAGAAATACTCAGTATTTCAAGGGCCAGCTTATTGATCTTGAAATCGACGGCGTCGGTAAGTACGACTTCGCCGAAGCAGGCGAGACCGTGACCGATCTTTCGGGCAACGGTAACGACTTGAAGAAATCCGGTCACTTCATTGATTACGAGATACCGAGTGATTTTGCATACTCGCTCCTTCTCCTCGGAGATACGCAGTACGTAAATGACCGTCATCCTGAAAACTTTATTAAGATATACGACTGGATCGTCAATAACGTTGAAGCTCATAAGATCAAGTACGTAATGGGTCTCGGCGACGTCACCGAGGCGAGCGGCGAAGCAGAGTGGTTGAGAGCAAAGCAGCAGTTTGCACGTCTTGACGGCATTGTTCCTTACTCTATCCTCAAGGGTAACCACGACACGAGCGCTACTCTTAACGCTACCTTCAATACCCCCGAATATAACGCAACCTTCGAGGGCAAGTACGGCGACGGCATCGAGAACACATACCGTTGCATTACGATAGGTAAGGTCAATTACCTTATTATGACTCTCGACTACGGTCCTACCGATGACGTTCTCGAATGGGCTAACGAGGTAGTTGCTTCCCATCCTCACCATAACGTTATCGTTACGACTCACGCTTACCTGAAGGCAGACGGCACTTATCTTACTGCCACCGACAAGTGGGCGGCGAGCGGATCCGATCCCATAACGGGCGGCTGGAAGGCATACGATTACTATCCCGACGCAAACGACGGCGACGAGATCTGGGATAAGTTTATCAGCAAGCACGAGAACATTTCGTTCGTTGTCAGTGGTCATATTTCGGCAACCAACGTCGTTATAACCGAGGCAACGGGCGATAACGGAAACGTCGTTAAGCAGATGCTTGTTGACCCGCAGGGAATCGACGCATCTCTCTACGGCGGAACCGGTATGGTAACGCTCCTTTACTTCAACGAGGACGGAAGCGAATGCGAGATCCGTACCTATTCTACTATTCACGACGGCGAGCATTACGAAGAGCTTTCCTATAATTCCTCTGTCAACACCGTTGAATACGAATGTAAGGGCGGCGAAGCTAACTGCGTAAGCGGCGCGCTCTGCGAAATTTGCGGTAAGGAATACACCGAAAAGAGCCCCGAAAACCACGTTGACGCAGAAGGCACCTGGACGAACGGCAACGGAACACACAGCT
>CAZVVM010000066.1:0-10209 GCA_964630635.1 uncultured Ruminococcus sp.
ATGGAGCCCGTCGTTTGCGCGGCGGACGATCCCTCTGCTTTGACGGAAGAAGATATGGCTGTCGTTATGGATCAGTACGAAAAGCTCGCATCTCTTATGCTTCAGAGGGACAAGGAGGGCAAGCCCTTCACGTTCTATCACTATATGATCGATCTTACCGAAGGTCCCTGCATATACAAGCGCATTTCGGGCTGCGGAAGCGGTACCGAATATATGGCGGTCACCCCCTGGGGCGACCTTTACCCCTGCCATCAGTTCGTCGGCGAAGAACGCTTCAAGCTCGGTGACATCCTAACGGGTGTGACCAACACCGAAATTCAGAACGAATTTGCGTGCTGCAACGTTTACGCTCACGCCGAATGCCGCGACTGCTGGGCACGTCTTTACTGCTCGGGCGGTTGCGCCGCAAACGCTTACCACGCGACCGGCTCTGTAACAGGCGTATACGCCGACGGCTGCAAGCTCTTCCGCAAGAGAATGGAATGCGCTCTTATGGTTGCGGTCGCGCGTGCTTTGGGTGAATAATGAATACGCCTATTTGTGATTTTGTTCGGGCGTATTCCGAGAGCAACACGTTAAGACTACATATGCCCGGTCACAAGGGCGACCGGGTTTTGGGTGTTGAGCCGCTTGATATTACCGAGATACACGGCGCCGACTCGCTTTACGAAGCGAACGGCATTATCGCAGAGAGCGAGGCAAATGCAAGCTCCCTTTTCGGTTGCCGTACGCTCTATTCCACCGAGGGCTCCTCGCAGTGCATACGCGCGATGCTGTATCTTATCCTGCTTTATGCAAAGAGAAACGGCAAAAAGCCCCTTATCGTCTGCGGAAGAAACGCACACAAAACGCTGCTTACCGCCGCTTCGCTTTTGGATATTGATATTGACTGGCTTTACGCCAAAAACTCCGTCGGTTATCTGTCCTGCGATCTAACGCCCGAGGAGATCGACGAATATTTGGAAAATGCCCCCGAAAAGCCCGTCGCCGTTTACCTGACGAGTCCCGATTATCTCGGAGATATTGCCGATATTTGCGGTATTTCAGAGGTCTGTCACCGTCATAACGTGCTTCTTGCGGTCGACAATGCTCACGGAGCTTATTTGCGCTTTATGCCGAAGTCCCTGCATCCTATTGATCTCGGCGCTGACGTTTGCTGTGATTCCGCGCACAAGACTCTGCCTGTTCTCACGGGCGGTGCTTACTTACATCTTTCGGCGGAATTTGATTCCGAAGTAGGCGAGCAGGCGAAAAACGCTCTTATGCTTTTCGGCTCGACGAGTCCGTCGTATCTTATTTTGCAATCTCTCGATGCGGCGAACCGAGTTTTGGTTGGACTTCCCTCTCGTCTGAAAACTGCTCTTACCGAAATTGAGGCGTTCAAGTCGCGTCTACGCGCACACGGATTTTCGCTGTACGGAAACGAGGCGCTGAAGATCACTATTGATACAAAGCCATACGGCTACACGGGAGATCAGCTCGCGCTCCTTCTTCGGAATGAGAAGGTTGAACCTGAATTTTCCGATCCCGACTATTTGGTTCTTATGCTGTCTGTGGACACCGAGATGCTCCCGCGCTTGGAAAAAGCTCTGTATAGTATTCAAAGAAAGGCGCCCATTACCGAAAACGCTCCCGAGTTCAGAGCCGCAAAGCGGGTAATGCCGATTCGTGACGCGATGCTTTCCGATTGCGAGGTGCTTCCGATCGACAAATGCGTCGGACGAATACTTGCAGTTCCGACGGTAGGTTGTCCGCCTGCCGTACCGATACTCGTTTGCGGCGAGGTCATTGACGGGCACGCGCTCGATTGCTTTAAGTACTATGGAATCGAGTCCTGCTGTGTAGTGAGGAACGAATGAAAATAAGAATTATGGAAAAGGGCGACTGCGCAGCAGTAACCCACATGATGCGCGGCTTTTACGCGTCCGACGCGGTGCTCACGAACGGCTCGGAGGAGATATTTTCAGCCGACGTAAGCGAATGTGTAAACGACAGTCCCTTCCTTGAGGGCTACGTTTTTGAAAATGAAATCGGCATTCAGGGCTACGCTATGTGTGCAAAAAGCTTTTCGACGGAGTTCGGAAAAAGATGTATCTGGGTCGAGGACCTTTTTGTAAAGGAAGAATACCGCGGAAAAGGCATCGGAGGCGAGTTTCTTTCCTTTATTTCCGATAAGTATTCGGATTGCATCATACGACTTGAAGCGGAAGCCGAAAATGAACGTGCCATTCACGTTTACAAAAAGGCAGGATTTGATATTCTTCCCTACACCGAAATGATAAAATTGCAATAAATGTGTCATTTATTGTGAATTTTTTAGATTTTTCACCCGAAAATCAGCGTGCGTTCACAAAATATTAACACATTATGCCACAAAATATGCTATTATGAACTTGGTTAAAAAAATAACGAAGTTAATAATTCGGCATTCGTGCCGGGGAAGAGGTTAAATATGAGTACAAAAATTCTTGTTGTTGATGACGAAAGCGGTATTTGCGATCTTCTTAAGATCTATTTTGAAAAAGAGGGCTACGAGGTAAAGACCGCCTCCGACGGCGTTGAGGGTATCAGCTATTTCAAGATGTACGAGCCCGATCTCGTTCTTCTCGACATTATGCTTCCGAAGAAGGACGGCTGGCAGGTCTGCCGCGAGATACGTGAGATGTCGAGCAAGCCCGTTATTATGATCACCGCAAAGGGCGACGTATTCGACAAGGTGCTCGGTCTTGAGCTTGGCGCCGACGACTTCGTGGTCAAGCCCTTCGATATGAAGGAGCTTTCGGCAAGAGTAAAGGCAGTTCTCCGCCGCTACTCTTCCCCGAACAACAATAACGACGACGAGGCGATCAAGTTCGACAATATCGAGATCAGCCGCCAGAAGTACGAGCTTAAGCTTAACGGCAAGGCAGTTGACATTCCCCCCAAGGAGCTGGAGCTTCTTTACTTCCTTGCTTCAAACCACAACCGCGTTTTCACCCGCGATCAGCTTCTTGACAAGGTTTGGGGATTCGATTACCTCGGCGACTCGCGTACTGTTGACGTTCACGTCAAGCGTCTGCGCGAAAAGCTTGAGGGCGTTTCCGACAAGTGGCTCCTTAAGACCGTTTGGGGCGTCGGATACAAGTTCGAGCTGCTTTCGTAATTAAAACATACTAATCTACGGCGGGCGATCGCCCGCCGTAATTTTCTAAAAAGGTAAAATATATGTTCAAAAGTATATTTACGAAATACATAACGGCGTTTATTGCGATAACGATCGTCAGCTTCACCGTTCTTTCGGCAATCGTCGGAATAATGATGACGAGGTTTTATACCGAGACGAACAAAAAAACGCTCGAGGCAGTATCAAAAACCGCACACGGCTATCTTGAACAACGTCTTATCGCAGAGGAAATGACGCTTAACGAGTTTGTGGTTGAACACGAAGACGAGTTGAAGGCGTATATTGCGTCGGTAACGGAGCATTACAATGACGTTGCGGTTTTCGTTTGTGACGTTGTCGGAAACGTAAAAGCGTTCGACGCAAGGCGTTTGCCCTCCGATTTCGGAGAGAGAACTATGCCGCGAAGTCTGATCGTCAAGCTCGTCGACACGCCCTACTATTCACACAGCGATCTTGGCGGAATGCTCCCCGGCAAACGCGCGGTATGGGGAATCCCGTTAAAGATCGGGGATCTGACCGTTGGCGCGGTATTCGTCTGCTCGACCGACGAGGCGATCAACGAGCTTATCAGCTCTGCAGTAAAAGCCATCATAACTATCTGTATATGGGTTCTCTTTGCCACTCTCGTTGCGGTATACTTTATCAGCGAGAGGATCATATCACCGCTCAAAGCGATGTCCAAGGCGGCGAAGTCCTTTGCTATGGGCAAGCTTGACGTTCGTGTTCCGGTAACGGGACGAGATGAGATATCCGAGCTTGCGGTCGCATTTAACGATATGGCGGCATCAATGGCAAACCTCGAAACCCTGCGAAGCTCCTTCCTATCAAACGTTTCACACGATCTGCGTACTCCGATGACTACCATTTCGGGCTTCATTGACGGCATCCTCGACGGAACGATACCGAAGGAAAAGCACGAATATTATCTTCGTATGATAGGTGACGAGGTAAGACGTCTTTCCCGTCTTGTTGCGGCGCTTCTCGACGTTTCGCGTATTCAGGCAGGCGAGCGGAAGTTTACTATGAGCGCTTTTGATATCTGCGAGATGGCGAGGGTAATTCTGATTTCCTTTGAGCAGCAGATAGAAAAGAAAAAGCTTGACGTTGAATTTGACACCGTGGACGAAAACATCTTCGTTTACGCCGACCGTGACGCAATTTATCAGATACTTTACAACATCTGCGACAACGCCGTCAAGTTCTCAAGTGAGGGCGGCAAATACCGTATAAAGATCAGCGAAAAGGACAAGAGGATCTTCGTTTCGGTATATAATGACGGCATCGGTATTCCGAGCGACGAGCTTCCGCACGTTTTTGAGAGATTCTATAAAAACGACAAGAGCAGAAGTCTTGACAAAACAGGCGTCGGTCTCGGAATGTATATTGCAAAGTCGATAATCGACGCTCACAATGAGGAAATATGGGTCAAGAGCAAGCACGGTGAGTACTGCGAATTTGTCTTTACCGTCAAAAAAGCAAGCGAAGGGCAGATAAAGAAGAGCTACGAAAAATAAAAAAACAATATTGCAAAATCCTCCGTTAAGTGGTATACTGTTAATACCAAATTAACGGAGGACTTTTTTATGAAAAAATTTTTATCTGTCATTTTAGTCTTAATTATGGCTCTTTCCTGCTTATCGCTCGTTTCCTGCGACAAGGACGAGTTGAGCGCAGAACAGCTTGAAGCGTACGAGAACTACACGAACGCACTCAAGAAAACGAACGAGCTCGACTGCCTCGACGGTAAGCTCGATATGAATATTTCTATGAGCGCACAGGGTATGACCGAGGTCGTTTCCTACGTATTCAATATGAAGGCGTCGGGCGTAAAGGAACCCTCGACGATGAAGATGCGTCTTGACGGAACGATGTATCTTTCCGGTCAGAACGTCGTTATGGACTGCTACGTTGAAAACGGCTGGGGTTACTACGATATGACCGTTTCGGGTCAGAATATGAAGTTCAAGACCAATCTTGGCGGCGGAAACGACGAGTATTCCGAGATGTTCAATATGGGTACCGTCGATCTTCCCAAGGAGCTCTTCAAGAAGGTTGACGTAACCGAAAACGAGGACGGCTCAAAGACACTTAAGCTCACCTTAAGCGGTAAGCAGCTTCTCGCTCTCTACACCGACCTCGCTTCCAATCTCGGCTCCGAGCTTTCCGCAGCGGATATTTCCGACGCGTCCGTCACCTCGCTCGTCGATAAGAACGGCTACCTTGCAAAGGCAACCATCACCTACGCAATGGAAATTCAGGGTGTCAAAGCAAACACCGTATTGACGGTAGAGTATTTTAACCTCGGCTCGACCCTTACCGTTGAACCTATCGACGGTTACCAGAGCTTCCCCGAGCAGAGCTTGAGCTGATAAACCGATACAAATGATAACCGCCCGACGCAATTACACGTCGGGCGGTTATTTTCTTGAATTATTTACTCAAAATCGCCTTTTCAAGCGCGTCACCGATCTCTTTTCTGACCGATGCGAAAACATCGTCGGACGCGTATTCGGTGAGGGAAGGCGTTGCCTTATTAATACACTCCTTGACCCACTCTCTTCCGAGATATTCGCCTGCGAGATTGAAAAGCTCAATATCGTTTACCGCGTCACGGATAGTTTTAAGACGGGTGGTCGCAATAGGACCCGGCTTGCCGATCTTCGTTCCGGGATAGGTGAGGAAGCCCTCGCCGTAAACTGGTCTGCCCTGTCCGTCGCCGACACCGTTGCAGACGTTTTCCCAAGGGTCAACGTCGCCCGCCCAGTAGCCCCAATAGTTAGTTCCCCAGTAGAGGAAGCCGTCTATATCTCTCTGATACATCTGCCAGAACATTGCCTTCTGCATACGTCCATCCGTGTCAATAAAGAGCTGCGCATATGGAGTTATCGGGTCGTTACAAACGTAGCACCACATCTTATCGCCCTTCGCCTTATACTCGTCCATACGGCTCCAAAATGACTTTTCGGGCTTATAGTTGAGAAATGCGTCGTAGGACTGACTGTCGTCCCAAAGGCAAAGCTTCGGACACCAGTGGTTAGTCGTCGGCGCCATCTCGTCTACCTGGTCTCTGTTTTCACCGACCTGAATATTGGTATAGAAGGGAGAAACGCGGCTCATACCGGGGCAAAGGCGGATAAAGCGCTCGCACGCCTCTCTGTACTTAACGAGATGATGCGGCTCTCTCGGCTCGTCGAGCGGATACACCATCGCCTTATCAAGCCAAACGGGGTTGCTCTTGAGCTTATCATAGTACGCGGCGATCTCGTCGTCGGTCAGATTATCCAGCGACCAGATGCCGATAGCGAACGAGGTCACGCGGGGATCCGACATATATTCGTCCGCGCGGGGATCGAGAACGTCGTAAGGAAGGTTATACGAGGAAAGACCGTGATCGAGAAGAAGGTCGTAATATTCCTTATAGTTATCGCAGACGTCGCCCTGCATACCGGTATCAAACTTCGTTATATAGCGTTCGGCAGTCCAAACTGCGGTTGCGAACGTCTTGTTTTCGGGAAGCTCGAAGCTCCATACGTGAAGCTTTACGGTAAAGGTTTCGACGGTATTGCCCTCGCCGTCAACAAGCTCGAAGACCGCGGTATGATCGCCTGCATTCTCTGCCTTGAAATCAAGGTAGAAAGGAAGCGAAATGCCGCCCTTAATATCAAGAAGCCCGCCGTCGTAGGGAACGATACAGTCGGTATACTTATGACCGTTTATATCGTGAGTAAGGTGCTCGGAATAAAGCTTGACGGAAACGCCCTCGCAGCTCTTGACCTTAAGACAGATCTTACCGTCAGTCTCGCTGCTTGCTACGATCTGACAGCCGCCCTCTCCGCCGTTCACAAGCGAGAGAGAAAAATCTTTTTTCAGCACCTCGGGCGCAGGCATATCGGCTACGATCTTATCATAGCCGTAAGTTATCCATGTTTTCATATTATGCTCCTGTATGTCAAAATTACGCCTTTATAGCCGCCTCAACGGCATCTCCTATCTCTTTTCTGATCTCGACAAATCTTTCGGGAGTGGTATAGCTTGTAAGGGTAGGCGTTGCCTCGTCGACCTTTGCCATTACCCATTCCTTGCCGAGATACTTTTCTGCAAGCGCAAGAAGCTCGATATCGTCAAGTGCATCGCGGAGTATCTTCATACGGATAGAACCGATAGCGCCGGGGCGTCCGATAACGGAGCCGGGATACATAAGAAATCCTTCTCCGCAAACGGGTTCAGCATTTGCCTCCTCACCGGGGTTGCAACCTCTGACGCCGTTATACGCGGTATCCCAAGGGTTTACACCGTCGTTTCCGTGGTAGCCCCATGAGGTAGTTCCCCAGTAGAGGAATCCGGTAATATCGCGCTGATAGTGCTGCCACATCATGAGCCGCTGCATAAGACCTTCGGTATCGATGAAGAGCTGTGCGTAAGGCGTGAGAGGTGCGTTACAAACGTAACCCCAAACGGTATCTCCGCGCTTCTGGAAATCCTTGAATCGCTCGCCGAAGCTCTTTTCGGGAGTGTAATCAAGGAAAGGTGTATAGGACTGGCTCTCATCCCAAAGACAAAGCTTCGGACACCAAAGAATGGTAGAGGGTGCCATAGCATCGACCTGATCCATCTTATCGCCCATTTGCTTGTTCGTATAGAAAGGAGAAATCACTCCGATTCCGGGGCAAAGACGGGCAAATCTTTCGCAGATCTCCTTATATTTTGCGAGTGCTTCCTCGGTCGAGGGCTCGTCGATAACGTAAATGATTGCCTTCTTGAGCCATTCGGGATTGCTCTTGATTTTATTATAATACTCAAGAATCTTTTCGTCCGTCCAGTTTTTAGCTTCCCAAAGTCCGATAACGAAGGAGGTTACCTTGGGGTCGGACATATATGCGTCGGCTCTTTCGTCAAGAAGATCGTAAGGAATCGTGTGACCGCAGATATTGTCTTCAAGAAGAAGGTCGTAATACGACTTATGTGCGTACGGCTCCGGCTCAAATCTGCCTATATGCCATCTGTTGATACCAACGGACGTTGCAAAGGTCTTCTCGGTTGGAAGCGCAAAATTCCAAACGTGAATATTCGCGTTCATGGTCTCAAGCACGTTACCGTCTCCGCCGCAAAGCTGAAGCGAAACGGTGTGATCTCCTGCGTTTTCAGCTTCAAGATCAACGTAGAAAGGAAGCGAAATACCCGCCTTAACGGGAAGTGCTTCGCCCTCGTAAGGAACGACCGGGTCGACGTAAAGATGACCCTCTATTTCGTGAATATGGTCCTCGGAATATATCTTGCACTTAATACCCTCGGGAAGGATCGCTTTAAGGGAAACCTCGGTGTCAACGTCGCTGTTTACAACAACGTGACAGCCGCCCTTTCCGCCCTTCGTAAAATAAAGGGTGATATCCTTATCGAGCTTTTCGGGCGCGGGCATATCAACGATTATCTTATCAAATCCGTGAGTCATCCAAGCTTTCATATCAGTTCTCCTTTGTATGAAAATCGAGTTTATTTATTTGAGCGCCGCTTCAAGGGCGTCACCGATCCCTTTTCTTATCGCATCAAATCTGTCGTAAGTAGTGTAAGTGGTAAGCGTCGGAGTTGCCTCGTTTACCCTTTCCATTACCCATTCGCGTCCGAAATGCTTCTCTGCCAAAGCAAGAAGCTCAACGTCGGATAAACCGTCGCGGAGTATCTTAAGACGCTGTGTAGCAACAACGCCGTCGTAACCGACGGGCTGTCCGGGATATACGAGATATCCGCAGCCGTAAACGGGTCTTCCCTGTCCGTCGCCGATTCCGTTGAACGGCTCCTCCCAACAGGTCTTTTCGCCCTGTACCCAGCAGACAACGCTCCAATAAAGGAATCCGATTATCTTTCTCTGGTAGTGCTGCCAAGGAAGCAGACGCTGCATAAGACCGTCGGTATCAATGTACATCTGCGAATAGGGAGTGATCGGGTCGTTACAAACGTAAGACCAGACCCTCTGACCCTTATCCATGACCTCGTTTATTCTCGTTTCGAAGCTCTTTTCGGGAGTGTAATCAAGGAAAGGCGTATATGACTGGCAGTCGTCCCAAAGGCAGAGCTTCGGGCACCAAAGATCAAGATAGGGAGCCATTTCGTCAAACTGATCCTTGCCCTCTCCGATCTGAAGATTCGTATAAACCGGTACGATCGAGGGGATCTCGGGAGCGAGATTCTTCAGACGCGAAACCTTCTGCTTGAAGGTCTCTATAAGCTCAAGTGTGTGCGGCTCGTCTATCGAATAGAAGAGCGCTTTGCTCAGCCATACGGGATTGCTCTTGATCTTTTCAGCGTATGCCTTTACCTTCTCGTCGCCGTCAGCGGGGACGATAAACGACGTTACGCGGGGATCGGACATATATGCGTCTGCTCTCTCATCGAGAATGTCGTAAGGAAGAGCATAACCGCACATACCGTGTTCGAGAAGGAAGTCATAATATTTCTTATGAGCGTCCTCGGATTTGTCGTATCTTGAAGCCCTGTCTGCACCGATTCCGCAGGAGGTCGCAAAGGTCTTATTCTCGGGAAGCGCAAAGCTCCAGACGTGAAGCGAAACTGTGAAAATTTCGGTATTTCCGTTTTCGAAAAGCTCGAAGGTTGCAGTATAGTCACCCGCCTCCTCTGCCTTGAAATCGAGGAAGAACGGAAGTGTCATTCCGCCCTTGACGGAAATGGGCTCACCGCCGTACGGAAGTATCGGGTCGGTATACTGATGACCGTTTATCGTAAGAGTGTGATCTGCTGTAAATATATCGCACTTCACGCCGCTCGAAACGGTTTTAAGAGTAACTGAAGTGTCAGCATCGCTGTTGACGGCGATCTGACAGTTGCCGTTTCCGCCCTTTGTAAGGTAAAGAGCAAACGTCTTTTTAAGCTCCGAAGGTGCCGGCTTGTCGGCTACGATCTTATCAAAACCGTAAGTCATCCAGGTTTTCATAGCTTTTCTCCTTGTTTTTATGGTTTATTTTGCTTTAAGCGCCGTTTCAAGCGCGTCGCCTATTTCCTTGCGTATTTTGTAGAAATTTTCTTCAGAGGTA
>CAZVVM010000067.1:0-10196 GCA_964630635.1 uncultured Ruminococcus sp.
AGCTTAAGGAGACGGTCATACCAATATTCCTCGGGAATACGGAAATAGTGCATAGTACCCGAGATGATGTTGATCGGCTCGCCGTCCATATAGAACTGCTTGCCCTTAAAAGTCAAATTTGGCATAATTTTCCCTCTCTTTCGTGTGAGAACATTTTACTTTTATAATTATACCAATTATAAAATACAAAGTCAATGATAAAAATCAATATTTTTAACATTTTAAAAAAACGGACGAAATGGATCCATTTCGTCCGTTTATCATTTATTCAGAGAATTATGCAGATAAGTCCGCCGCTGCCCTCGTTTATTACCTTCTCGAGAGTTTCGCTTAAGCGCTCGCGCGCCTCGGGCGGCATATGCTCAAGCTTTGACGTGAGTCCGTCCTCGACAAGCTCGTGCAGGGTCTTGCCGAAGACGTTGGATTCCCATATCTTACCAGGGTCTTCCTTATATTCCTCCGTCATTCTGTTCACAAGCTCCTCGGATTGCGCTTCGGTGCCTACTATCGGATTAATTTCGGTCTCGATGCGTGCCTTTATCATATGGATCGACGGCCCGCCTGCCTTGAGCTTAACACCGTAGCCGCCGTTCTGCTTGACTATCTCCGGCTCGTCAAGAGTAAGCTCGGAGAGATCGGGGGTGACGATGCCGTAGCCGCTTTCGTTGACTGAATCAAGCGCCGATGCGATCTTGTCGTACTTTTTCTTCATTTCCGAAAGCTCGCGGAGAAGCCCTACGAGCGTTTCCTCGCCCGTTATCTCAAAGCCCGTCATCTCACCGAGAGTCTTATAGTAAAGCTCCTGCGGCATACGAACGGTAAGACGTGCATCTCCCGTTCCGAGGTCTATTTCGGTAACGTTTGCGCTCTCTATATATTCGTTTTCGGTAACACCGTCAAACGCTCCCTTGACGTCGGCGATCTTCCGTATTTCGGAAGCGGAAGCGAGAACGCTGTCTTTTACCGAAAGATATATCTGGTGGTCGTCACCGAGCGCGCAGAGCCAAAGAGGAATATCGACCGATATCTGTCTTATCGGGAATTCCATAAGTATCATTTCGAGAATGTGCTTGATGTCCTCGCTGTTCAGCTCAAGGCAGTTCACGAGGGCAACGGGAACGCCGTATTCCTTCTCTATTTCGGTCGCAAGACGTATGCTCTCGTCGCGTGACGGGTCTGCCGAGTTCATAATGACGGCAAACGGCTTACCCATCTCCTTAAGCTCGTTTACGATCCGCTTTTCGGCTTCAACGTAATTCTGTCTGCCAATCTCGCCGATGGTTCCGTCGGTCGTCACGACGACGCCGATCGTCGAGTGATCTGTGATGACCTTGCGTGTACCGTATTCTGCTGCCTCCGTAAAGGGCATCGGCGTATCGCGCCACGGGGTGCTGACCATTCGGGGGCCGCCGTTTTCGATATGTCCCATTGCTTCGGGAACAATGTAACCGACGCAGTCGACCATTCGCACGGATAGGCGCGCGTTATCGGAAAGCACGATCTCGACTGCCTCGTCGGGAATGAACTTCGGTTCTGCCGTCATGACCGTCTTTCCTGCCGCGCTCTGCGGCATTTCGTCACGCGCACGCTCGCGGTCGAAATTGTTTTCGATGTTAGGTAACACGAGGTTTTCCATAAAACGCTTGATAAAGGTTGATTTTCCCGTTCGCACAGGCCCGACAACTCCTATATAGATGTTTCCTCCCGTGCGCTCGGCAATATCGCGGTAAATATTTGAATTCATCATCTTCTGATACCTTTCTCTCATAGCGACGGCGGAGCCGTTCTGCCTCTTTTTGTTCAATATTATGCGGGCGTTTTTTCTTATATGCCAAGTCATGAAAAATCTTCCCTGCGCATAACTATTGAAAAAAAGAAACGAGGAGAAAAATATGGACTGTTTTCTTACCGAACTGAAAAACAAAGAGGTTATAAACATAACGAGCGGAAAGCGTCTCGGGTACGTCTGCGACGTTGAGCTTGACATCTGCGATGCGCGGCTTCTTTCAATAGTTATCCCCGGTGAAGGCGGGCTGTTCTCCAAAGCGCCGTGCCTAAAGATACCGTGGGCTTGTATTGAACATATCGGAGAGGATCTGATAATCGTTAAGATGAAGGATCCCGTGCCGAAAAACTAAAAAAAGATCCACCCTCTCGGGTGGATCTTTTTTTATTCAAACAGATACCATTTATCGGGAACGAAATTCGTCTTATTACTGCTTAACGGAATCGTGATCGCGTATCCGGGATCGTTTTTCATAAAGCTGTCGTATTCCGTCATCTTCGCAAGCTCGCCGCTATCATCAACGTAGTTATCAAATATACTTGCGTATCTTTCGGTGCGCGACGCGGGATCGCGTGTCTCGAGATCGGAATAGCGGAACACCATTCGTGTCAAGCGCAGGTTGTTTCGCTCACGCGGTGTTTCGGCAAGTGAAAAAGCTTTCTCAAATTTTGCGTAAATCTTCTCCTTGTCTACCTGCTCCATAAGGAAATGTCCGCAGTCGGGTATCTCGACCTGCCCGTCGAGCAGCTCTTCAAGCTCGGCGTAGATCTGAGCGACGAGCTCACCGCCCTTTCCGTAAAGACGGCAAAGAGATGAAATACAATCACCAAGCGAAAGCGACGTGTCGTAGCCGACACGGGCAAACGAGTAGAAATTGAGCAGATGATTCCACAGATTGAAGCATTCTATCTGCGTACCCGAGCCCGATATGTCTTTCTTCACGAAGTTTTGCCAAATACTTTGAAGCTCGTCTGCCATCGGTATCCACCTCTGACGGAGCGAGTAGATTCCCATATAGTAGTCGTAATATACGACCTCGGCGCCCGCACGGTGCCATTTCAGAAGGTTTTCTTCAAAATGAGTACCGTTAAGACAGCTTCCGTCGGGCTTGCCCGTTCGGCGCAGACCGTCAAAATGCCAAGTCGATTCGTCGATCATAACAGACGGCTCAAGTTTGATCCCGTCGGGACATTCCCAAAGGTCAACGTATATGAGCAGATCAAATTTAATGTCGGGGTGATTCGGCTTTACAAGCTTTGCTGTTTCGTTTACAAAATAGGTGTAGTTTTCTATCTTACTGTATTTTGAACACTCGGGGCAGACGCATTGGTCAAAGATACCGTCGTTTGGCCACATTGCAAGGATATCGACTGCGGGATTCAGATCAAGCCAATGAATTATGTTATTTGCGACCTGTTTTATCGCATCGGTATTTCGGCTGCAATACACCCACTGCCCCCACGAGTTTTGATTGAGAAATCTCGTTCCGTCCTTTTGGAGCTTGAAAAACTCGGGGTGAGTTTCATAATACTTCTCGGGGAAATATTCGTTTCCGTATGCAGGCAAAAAGAGGCGCGACGACTCGTGATGACCAACGGTAAGAGAAATTCCGCGGCACTCTATTTCGTGTAAAAGCTCGGTGTTTTTGAAGTGGTCGTAAATACTCGTCCAGGTAAGGATACGGTTAAATCTGTTCTTTACGAGCCAGTCGAAAAACGGTATATTCAACTCCTTGTCGGGGGTGCCCGCCTCGTCGGCATACTGAATTATCGCCGTTCGGTAGGGGCGGTCGGCACAGCTCTTCACGTAGTTTATATCAGAAAGATCGAGCTTTTCGTGCTTTGGCACTATCTCGCCCGCGTCAACGTCGGGGTGAGAAAATGCGGCGAGAGTACACGAGCAGAAGCGTTCAAGAAATTCGTAAACGCCATAGACGGTTCCGCGCTCCTTTTCGCCTGCGTTTCCGTGCGAACCGGCGATCACGACCGTGTTTTCAGCCACGCTTCGTATCATCATTCCCTCGGGACCGGGTACCTCTTTTTTGAAGTCCTCTATGCTGATATACTCAGCACAAACGGGGTTTCGCTCGGGACCTCCGATAATAAATAATGAAACGCTGCCGTCGTTTTCATCGGTTATCCTGATACTCGCGTCGAGCATCAAATCAAGATATTTTTTAAGCTCCGATGCGGCAAACATCTCGCGCGGAGTCGCGTCTCTCGGAATTAAAATATCAATCAGTGAATGTTTAACTAATTGCATCGTGTTTTCTCACTTATATCAAAGGAATTTGTTCTTGATCTCCTCGGTAAGAAGTGCGGTAGAGCCAGGGTCGCAGTAGAGCGTGCAGTCAGCGTGCTCCTTGAGGATCGTTGCGGGTACGTCGGGAGTAAGCTCACGGGTAAGCGTGTTATATACCGCTTCTGCCTTGACAGCGTAAGGAACGACAGATATTATCGTTTTACACTTCATGATCTGCGGCACCGTCATACTTATCGCCTGCTTATAGGTCTCCTCAACGCTACTAAACCAGCCCTCGCCGACCTGCTGATTAAGGCAGCGGTCATCAAGGGTAACGACCTTGTAAGCACGGGTGTCATTGAAGTCTGCGGGGGGATCGTTGAAGGCAATATGTCCGTTCTCGCCGATTCCTATCATACCGAGGTCTATCGGTTTTTCGTTTACGAGCGAGGTGAGTTCGGCTATCGTTTCCTCGGGTGCTTTCTGTCCCTCAATAAGGTGAACCTTACCCGGTTTTACAACGTTCACGAATCTGTCAAGAAGGTATCTCTTGAAGGATGCGGGATGTTCTTCACTGATACCGACGTATTCGTCGAGGTGGAACATTTCGACCTTGCTCCAGTCGATATCCTGCTTTACAAATTCGTTAAAGAACGGGAACTGTGATGCGCCGGTCGAGAGAAGTATGCGCGCGTATCCCTGCTTTTCAATAGCTTCGTTTACGACGGATGCCGCCTGAGATGCCGCAAGAGCGCCCATTTCTGCCGTTTCTTTGATTATAAGCTTCATATTTCTTTTCCTCCGAAAATTATTTTCTTTATTTCAAGCTCGCGGTCAAGGATAAGCATATCTGCGCGCTTTCCTTCCGCGATCTCTCCTCTGTCGTTAAAGCCCATCGCGCGTGACGGGGTGAGCGACGCCATTTTTGAGAGCGCAACGAGGTCGTTCCCTATCGCTCTTGCCATAGTTCTGTAAAGACGGTCTGCGGTCGCGGTGCTTCCCGCGAAGGACTTTCTGTCGGGCATTTTCGCAACGCCGTCCTCGATTATTATCTGATCCTTATCCGCGCGGCTAATTCCGGTAGTTACCGAGCCGTCGGGCAGTCCCGCACCGCGTGACGCGTCGGTCACGAGGCATATTCTGTCTGCGCCCTTACATTTATAAATAAACTTCAAAAGCTCAAGCGGCAGATGCTTGCCGTCGGCGATGATCTCGGCATAAAGCTCGTCAAAATACAGTCCCGCCTCGACTGCACCTGCGATACGGTATGCGTTCACGCGCTCGGTGAGCTTCATTCCCGAATAGAGGTGTGTCATAACGGTATAGCCGTTTTTGACGGCTTCTTCTATATCCTTAAAGGTTGCGTCGCTATGTGCAACCGATGCGACCACGCCAAGCTCTTCACAAGCTCTGCCGAATTCCATACCGCCGTCAAGCTCTGGCGCGGCACCGACGCGCAGAATATGCGGATATTTTGCCTTCAGCGCCCTTATTTCTTCGACACTCGGCTTTTTCATACAGGATACCGCCTGCGCGCCGCATTGCGTCGGATTGAGCCACGGCCCTTCCATAAAGACACCCGCCACGGTCGGGTTTTCAGCATATCTCATATATTCGCCGCAGGTTTCGAGCATCGCCGCGGTTTCCTCGTCGTCGGAGGTACAGGTCGTCGCTACGAGCGTCGTCGTACCGTGAGAGAGGTGAAAATCGGAAATCGCCTTAAAATCGTCAACGCTTCCGCTCATAAAAGACTTGCCGATTCCGCAGTGGCAGTGAATATCGACAAAGCCGGGAATGAGGTAGCCGCCCTTTGCGTCGATTATCACGTCGGCAATGTGCGTATTATTTCCGACGGCAGTAATAATGCCGTTTTCAAAAACGCACGCGCCGTTTTCGATAATACGGTCGCGGCAAACTATATCTGCATTTATAACTACTGTTTTCATTATACTTCTCCCAATTTGATGTTTAAATTGTATCAGCTAAAACCGTACGATTCAATATAAAATCGTCATTATTTGGAGAATATTACATAAATCGTACCGAAATTTATTGACACGTCGGATTTTGATTAGTATAATCAAGACAGTAATTTGAGTGGAGGTCAAAATGAGCTTTGCGGAAATTGATCTGCGTCAGCGCGATTACGAATGGTCGATGTCGGAGCTTCAGAGCCACGGGCATTTTGAGATTTACTGTCTGACAAGCGGAACGCGAAAATATTTTTTTGAGGATAAAATATACAATATAACCGCGCCGACGGTGTGCATAATTCCACCCTTCACACTTCACAAGACGGAGGGCGGTGCGTTTCGGCGAATCACCTTAAACGTTTCAGCTGACGTTTTGAGCGATAGTGAGCTTGCGTATTTATATGAGCTGGGAGAACACGGCGCATACAAGCTCGGCGGTGAAAAGGCGGGTCTGTTTTTAAATATGCTCGATGAATCATCGGAGCTTTCGGCAGACACCCCCGGCGGAGAACGCATATCGACGCATTTCATACACGTTCTTTTGGCACTTTTGAAGCGCACCGAGCTTGTCCCGTACGACACCATAGACGAGCAAATGGGAGCTGAAAAAGAAACGCCCGCTATGCGGGCGGTCAGCTATATCAACAAGCATTTTAACGAGAATTTCACACTTAACGAGCTTTGTGAGACTTTGTTCACGTCAAAAAACTCGCTGTGCTCCGAGTTTCGCGCGCTTATGAACTGCTCGGTTATGGAATACAGAACGTTTATCCGAATCAGCCGTGCAAAGGAGCTTCTGTCGTCAACGAATCTTGGTCTTGAGGACATCGCATCGGAGTGCGGCTTCTCATCTGCCAATTATCTTGGATTGATATTCAAGAAAACGGTCGGTATATCCCCCTCAAATTATCGGAAGGTAAAGTAAAAAGAGAAGGCGTTTGCCTTCTCTTTTTTATCAGTTAGTGTAATTGTCGAAGTATCCCTGAACGAGGACGACGGGGGTTCCCTTGTCGCCCGAGCCCGAGGTGAGGTCGCAGAGCGAACCAATAAGGTCGGTAAGCTGACGGGGAGTCGTTCCCTGCGCCGCCATATTTCCGACGAGCGACGAGCCGTCCTTCTTCTTGATGCTGTCGGAGATCGCTTTTTTAAGCTCCTCGCCCGAGAGATCCTTGAAGTCGTTGTCTGCCAAGTACTTGAGCTTAAGCTCGTTCGGCGTACCGATAAGTCCGTCGGTGAATGCGGGGGAAACAACGGGGTCTGCAAGCTCCCATATCTTTCCGCGGGGATCCTTGAAGGCACCGTCGCCGTAGATCATTACCTCGACGTGCTTGCCGGTTGCTTCGAGAATATATCTCTGAATGTTATCAACGACGGGACGGCAGTCGCGCGGGAAGAGCTTGATCTCATTCTCGGTACTCTTATTCGAGCCGAGAAGACCGTAGTTTTCGTTATAACCGCTGCCGTTTACGGGAGCAGTCAGTATATCGTCAAGACCGCAAACGACCTTTGCGCCGCCTGCGCGGAGTATACGCTTCGTTCTTGCGCGGGAGTGAATATCGCAGTTAATAATATGGTCAGCATACGGAAGTATCATTTCGGGGCGGTTACCGAAGATTATCTCCGCCTCTGCTCCGCATTCCTTGATAAGCTGCTCGTAGTAAGCAACGTAATCAACTCCCGTAAATTCAAGCGGGTTTTCGCCGAAAAGCTCACGGTAGCGCTCAAGCGTAAGCAGATCGGAGTAGGGATTGACTCCCGACTCGTCGAGCATATCCATATCCATAAGGGAATTTCCGACCTCGTCGGAGGGGTAGCTGAGCATAAGGACGATCTTCTTCGCGCCCATTGCGATACCCTTAAGACAAATTGCAAAACGGTTACGGGAAAGGATCGGGAAAAGTACGCCGACGGTTCCGCCGCCGAGCTTTGCCTTTACGTCGTCGGCAATATCCTGTACCGAAGCGTAATTTCCCTGCGCACGCGCAACGACGCTCTCGGTTACCGAGATAACGTCTCTGTCACGAAGCTCAAAGCCCTCGGACTGTGCCGCTTCGATCACGCTGTCCGCGACTATTCTCGCAAGGTCGTCTCCTTTTCTTATGATAGGACAACGAATACCTCTCGATACCGTTCCTACTCTTCTTACGTTCTCTGACATATAGATTCCCTCTTTTTCAGAATTGAATATCGGTTGATCCGATTTATACCAACAAGTTATTATAACCGATTTTTCACCGTAATGCAATATAATTCCGATATTTTTTTCAAATTTCTTTATAGAAATACTGATACTTTTTGATGCGGTTTTATATTTATTTTGCCGAAAAAACGGTCATTTTTTGTCGTTAAGATAACGTTTTGCGTACTCTTTCGGGCTTTTTCCGAAGGTTTTTTTGAACGACCTCGAAAAATGGCAGTAGTCGGGATAACCGACGGAAAGCGACGCCGTCGTCGGCGACATACCGTGCTTCACGATCAGCTCCGCCGCCTTTTCAAGGCGGAGATCGGAAAGGTATTTTATGGGCGAGATGCCGAGACGCTTTTTGAACAGCACCGAAAAATACGTTCTGTCAAGATTAAGGCGCTCGGCGACCGACGAGACGGTTATACCGTTTGCGTAGTCGGCGTGAATATAGTTAAGCGCCTTGTCTATATGGTCGGGCGGATTATCCGTTCCGTCGAGGATCAGTGAGATCAGCTCCCATATTTTTGCACAGAGAAAGGGACTTCTGCCGTTGTCCATTTCGGAGCATCTTTTCATATCACGAAAGATCTTCCCTGCACCCGCAACCGTCATTACGTGTTCGGTAAAAACGGTGCTTGCCAAGGTTTCGGAGTCAAAGCCGATCCATATATATTCCCACGGATCGCAGGCGTCGGCTTGATAATACGTGTCAACGTACGGC
This sequence comes from uncultured Ruminococcus sp., assembly GCA_964630635.1. Taxonomy (GTDB): domain Bacteria; phylum Bacillota; class Clostridia; order Oscillospirales; family CAG-272; genus Colimorpha_A. The sequence goes on from CAZVVM010000067.1 coordinate 8,907, forward strand.
GAGATAACGAATATCTGTCCCGCTCCAACCTCGTGTCTCTGCCCCTCGCGCTCAAAAATGCCCTTTCCCGACACAACATAATGCAAAAGCCAATATCCTCTTACCACAGGACCGAAATAATGTGACGGCAGACACGCCTCATATCCGAATTCCTTCGGGCTGATATCGAGATAATTTTTATTTATGACAATTTCGGTCACACTCATTTTTTCTTCACCTCACACAACATTATAACAAGTTTTGCTAACAAAAATCAATACCCAAACGACAAAAACGTGTTAAAATTGAATTAACAAGTATTTTGGGAGGTGTTCAATATGAAAATAACCTTTATGGGTGCGGGAAGCACCGTATTTGCAAGAAACGTGATCGGTGACTGCTTGTGTACCGAATCGTTAAGAGACAGCGTATTTGCTCTTTACGACATTGACGGTAAGCACCTTGAGGAAAGCCGCGTCATACTTGAGGCAATAAGAAAGGATAAGGGCGGATACGGAAAGATCGAATGCTATCTCGGTGTCGAGAACCGCAAGGAAGCTCTCCGCGGCGCGAGCTTCGTAATCAACGCGATACAGGTCGGCGGATACGACCCCTGCACGATCACAGACTTTGAGATACCGAAAAAATACGGTCTTCAGCAGACGATAGCAGATACTCTCGGAATCGGTGGTATAATGCGTGCACTCCGCACTATTCCAGTTATGGAGGATTTTGCGCATGAAATGGAAGAGGTATGCCCCGATGCGATCCTTCTTAACTACACCAATCCGATGGCGATGCTCAGCGGTTATATCCAGCGCTACACGGGTGTAAAGACCGTAGGTCTCTGCCACAGCGTACAGGTCTGCGTTGAGTCGCTTCTGAACGAGGTTGGAATGACAGACAAGCTTGAAGGACACCGCAGCCAGATCGCGGGAATCAACCATATGGCGTGGCTTCTCGACGTCCGCGATAAGAACGGCATCGATCTCTATCCCGAGATCAAGAAGCGCATTGACGCGCGTATTGACGCTCCAGACTGCTACAACAAGGTACGTCTGGAATACATCAAGAACTTCGGATATTACTGCACAGAAAGCTCGGAACACAATGCCGAGTACAATATGTTCTACATAAAGAGCAAGTATCCCGAGCTTATAAAGAAATACAACATTCCGCTTGACGAATATCCGCGCCGCTGTATCAACCAGATAGCAGCTTGGAAAGAGGATTACAAGAATATGTGTGAAAACGGCGTGAAGGAGCATAACCGCACGCGCGAATATGCTTCTTACATTATGGAATCCGTCG
>CAZVVM010000068.1:0-10194 GCA_964630635.1 uncultured Ruminococcus sp.
GGCGTGGGGTTTCCCGATGCGAATGAATGAGCTTTGGGGGTTCCGAGCTTGCCCCCGCCCTACGAAAACGCCTCGATGCTTTGCCAAAAAAAGAACGCCTTTCGGCGTTCTTTTTATGTTATGCAAAATATTTTTTGACGAATGCGATGTCTCTTTCGGAATCGCTTGCACCGTAGCCGTCGTAGACGGTTTCGATGGAAATACCGCCGTCGTAGCCGATCTTTTTAAGCTTGTGCAGATAATCAGCAACCTCGCAGACACCGTCGCCGAGCTTGACCTCGATAAGCTCCTTACCGCCGTTAGATATCCAAAGCGGCTTTTCGGACATTATTTCGCCCTCGCGGATTATGTAGTCCTTAACGTGAACGTGCAGAACGTCAGAAATGTAGACGTTATAGAAATCCGTCGGATGCGTCTCGGAGAAGAGCGTATTTCCTACGTCGCCGCAAACGCCTATTTTAAGACCGCGGCTCTCCATCTCCTTGTAGAGGCGTCCGAAGTTTTCAATGCCGTTGACAAAGCGTCCCTGCGGCTCGTAAAGAACGGTAAGACCGAGGGAATTTGCATACTTGCCGACCTCCTCGTCTGCTTTAACGAGGCGACCGAAAAGGGTATCGAAGGTGTCGGGATCCTTCTTCGTGTTGTTATATCCTATCGTCATCGTGTGATGGAAATAGGGCGAGCCGAGGATAGCGGCGTATTCTGCCGACTGCTTGAAGGCGTCGACGCCGTTTTTCTCGCCGTACATTCCGCCCTCTTCGGCAAGAATGTTTCCGCCGACGGAGTAGCAGGTACACTTCAGACCGTAGCGGTCGAGAGCGTTCTTCAGCTCGTATGCGTATTCCTTGTTCGGGATCCTCTTGACTGTCGGAACGTCGAGAAATTCGACTGCGGTAAATTCGCGCTCAACTGCGTAGGAGAGCGTCTTTTCGATGCCCTCGTTTGTCAGCATATTGTTGAAATAAGAGTAGAACGTAATATCCATAATCATACCTCCGCGTATGCGTCTGCTTCGACCGTATAGAGCGAGTCGAACGCTTCGTTTTCAAGTGCTTCGTGATCGTATTTCTGCTCCTGCAGAATTACCTTTTCAATGTCGGGGCGGGTCTTGGGGTGCTTGGGCGTAAATACCGTACAGCAGTCCTCAAAGGGAAGTATCGAGGTCTCAAAGGTCTCGATGCGTCTTGAAATTGCGATGATCTCCTCTTTATCCATACCGATACAGGGGCGGAAAACGGGACGGTTTACCACGGCGTCGGTGACCGTCAGCGCCTGCATCGTCTGCGACGCGACCTGACCGACCGCCTCGCCCGTAATGAGTGCCTGACAGTAGTTTCTTTCGGCTACTCGCTCCGCCAAACGCATCATTGAACGGCGGAGGAGAAGCGTAAAGTATTCCTCGTCGACCGAGTCGCGCAGGACCTCCTGAAGATGCGTAAGGGAGATAACGTGAACCTTTATCTTTCCGCAGTATTCGGAGACGATCTCGGCAAGACGGATGACCTTGTCACGCGCCTGCTCCGAGGTGTAGGGGTAGCTTTCAAAATGGACGGCTTCGAGGGTAACGCCGCGCTTTGCCATCATAAAGCCCGCGACGGGTGAGTCGATACCGCCCGAAAGAAGTAACAGCCCCTTGCCGTTCGAGCCGTTCGGCATACCGCCCGCGCCGGGGAAGCTTCCTGCGTGAACGTAGGCGTTTTCCTCGCGTATCTCGGTCATAACGACGATTGACGGCTTATGAAGATCGACCTTCAGATGAGGCGTCGCTTCAAGCACCGCGCCGCCGACCTGCCTTGAAATTTCGGGCGAGGTCATCGGGAATTTTTTGTCACTTCGGCGCGCGTCTGCCTTGAACGATACGTGACCGCGCAGGTAAGTCGGCAGATATTCCTTTGCCACCCGCTTGATGTCGTCAATGTTCTTTTCCGCAACCGCCGCGCGTGCAACGGTCGTTATACCGAACACCTTACGGCAGAGGCGGAGCGCCTCGTCGATGTCGGCGTCGTCATCCGTCGGCTCAACGTATATCGTGCTTTGAGCAAGAGTTACCTTAAAATTGCCTGCAAGCTTCAGGCGAGTTTCAAGCTCTCTCTTGAGAAGCTTTTCAAAATATCCGCGGTTAAGTCCCTTGAGGGCAAGCTCACCGTATTTTAGGAGCAGTACTTCCTTCATATTTTTGTTCCTTTGCGTATTTTTTGCATATCGTATTAAGCGGGCAGCTTTCGCATTTCGGGCTTCTTGCCGAGCAGGTCTCACGCCCGAAAAGGACGATCCTGTGGCAAAAATCCGACTGCTCGCTCGGCTCGATTATTTTGGCTAACTCTCTTTCGACCTTGACGGGATCCTTTACGGTTTCGGGATAAAATCCGAGCCGTCCGCAGATTCGGATACAGTGCGTATCAGCAACGATCGCGGGCAGATGATAAAGATCGCCGCGAATGAGGTTTGCTATCTTCCGTCCGACGCCCGAAAGCGAGAGCAGAGCGTCCATATCGCTCGGCACCTGTCCGCTGTGCTCATCTATAAGCTGACGAGACATTTCCTTCAAGTCCTTCGCTTTCATATGATAGAGACCGCAGGATCGGATAAGCTCCTCGATAAGAGTGACGTCGGCGTTTGCCATCGCTTCGGCGTTCGGCAACTGCTCAAAAAGCTTTTCACAAACGAGATTTACCCTTGCGTCGGTGCATTGAGCCGAGAGGCGTGCCATAACGAGAAGCTTCCAAGGGTCGCCCTTATAGTTGAGCGCACACTCGGCGTCGGGGTAGATCTCGGCAAGAATGTGCGAAACCCTCGCTCCTAACATTTTTTTGGTCATTCTTTCAATATTTTTTGCGTCTACATGAGTATTTTGTTTCATTGTTGCTCTTTCATTATCGCGGGACGGATAGTATAATGGTATTATATAATAAAACTGCGCGTTTTTCAAGAGTTTTATATAAAGGAATCGGGCGAAAAACGTAATTGTTTTTTGAATTCAAGGAGCATAATTAATGGATAAGGCACTGTATATAATCGGTCAGGCGGTCGGTATCGTAGCGATCATCATAGGTATCGTTACCTATCAGATCAAATCAAGACGCGGAATTATGATCGCCAATATAGCATCGACCGTATGCTTTGCTCTGCATTATGCGATGATAGGCGCGTACGTCGGTATGGCGCTCAATATGGTAGCAACCGTCCGAAACATCGTATTTTACAACTCGGATATGAATAAAAAGAAGAGTATGATCTGTACTGTGACCTTTGCCGTTATCGCGTGTGTTGCGGGCTTTATCACCTGGGAGGCGTGGTACTCGGTGCTTCAGCTCATCAACAGCGTTGTGAGATGCTATATTCTCTCCCTTTCAAACCCGAACAGTATCCGCAAGGGTATTATGATCGTTGTTCCCATGACGCTTATCTATAATATCATCGTCTTCTCTATCGGAGGTATTATAAACGATTCGTGCACGCTGGTATCCACGGGCATCAGTCTTTTCCGCTACAGAGAAAAGAAAAATAAGAAACAAGAAGCGTAATAAATATCCCCCCCGCATAGCGGTGGGGATATTTCATTTTCTGCGTTCACTCTGTCCGCCATTTTACAAATCCTTACCACGTTTTTGCAGGGTGCGACGAGGACGCCCGTCCCTACAAATCAAAGCGGAGAAATGTTAGAGAGTTATTCGATAGAGCGAACGATGTCTTGCCTTCCCCTGAGGGGAAGGCAAGACATCGTCCTTCAAATTCTTCACCTCTTAGTCTTATCTTATTATTGTTCATCGGCAAAACTCATTCCGCGCGATTTTTGGCTATTTATTTTACATTTTCTTGAGAGTTTTGCGTTTTTTGTTCTATTTTACTATTCCATTATTGAAAGATAAGTAGTATAATAATATTATATAATTATAGATATATGTTTTCAGGGTTTTACATAAAGGAATTTTTGGAATGGAAAAAACAAAAAAGCCGCTCCCCGAGCTTCTTTCTCCCTGCGGCTCGCTTGATTCGCTTACAGCGGCAGTCGAGGGCGGAGCTGACGCGGTATATTTCGGCGGAACGGTGTTCAATGCAAGAATGAACGCAAAGAACTTCGACCGCGCCGATATCCGCTCGGCGGTCGGCTACTGCCACGAAAACGGGGTCAAGGCGTACGTTACCCTCAATACTCAAATATACGACCGCGAGCTGAAAAGTGCGCTTGATCACGCGGCGTTTCTTTATGAAAGCGGCGTCGACGCGCTGATAACGGCGGATATGGGTCTTTCCTCTCTCATTAAAAAGCATATTCCCGATTTCGAGCTTCACGCATCAACGCAGGCAACCGTTCATAACCTTGCAGGCGCAGAGAAGCTCTACGACCTCGGTTTTAACCGTGTCGTGGGCGCAAGGGAAATGGATATTGAGAATATCAGAACGCTCTGTCAGTCCCGTGCCGAAATCGAGATGTTCATTCACGGCGCGATATGCGTAAGCGTATCGGGACAGTGTCTTATGAGCGCGATGCTCGGCGGACGGAGCGGAAACCGCGGACAGTGCGCGCAGCCCTGCCGTATGAGCTATAACAGGGAATATCCCCTTTCGATGAAGGATATGTGCCTGGCGAACCATATAGTAGAGCTTTGCGAGGCGGGCGTTCGTTCCTTCAAGATCGAGGGAAGAATGAAGAACCCGTCGTACGTTTACGGCGTAACGAAGATATACCGACGTCTGATTGACGAGGGTAGAAACGCAACTCGCGACGAGATAAACGAGCTTCAGCGCCTGTTCTCGCGAAGCGGCTTTACCGACGGCTACTATACGGGTAATATCGGCAAAAACATGCTCGGTATCCGTACCGAAAACGATATTGCGAAAACGAGAAACGAGGGTAGCTTCAGAGGCGGCTCGATAAAGACCGTCGAGGAAAGCGTAAGGAAAGCGCAAGAGATCCCGTCAAAGCTTGATTTTCCGCAGAAGAGGAGAACGGAGAAGGCGGTCTTTACCGCTTATTTCAGAGAAGCGGGACAGATTCCCGAAAGCCACGATTTCGATATAACGTATCTGCCGCTGTCTAAATACAGAAGCGTGTCAAACGGCGTGTCACTTTCGCCCGTAATTCTCGACAGCGAGCTTGACACCGTCAAGCGTCAGCTCGAAAATGCGGTCAAATACGGCGCAAAGCACGTGCTTATACACAATATCGGTCAGCTTGAGCTCGCAAGAGAGTTTGGGCTTACCGCACACGGAAGCCACCGACTGAACGTCTTTAATAATTATTCCGCCGACTTCTGGGTAAAGAACGGCGACCTTAACAGCGTCATTCTCTCGGCGGAGCTTATCCTTCCGCAGATAAGAGATATAGTTCTTCCCGAGGGAATAAGAAAGGGAGCGATCGTCTACGGACGGCTTCCGCTTATGCTCCTTCATAAGCCCGTCGAGAAAAAGGTGCTGCGCGACAACCGCGGCGCATCGTTCCCCGTTTACCCCGAAGAGGGCAGGGACGTTCTTTATAACAGCGTGAATATTTATATGGCAGACCAGATCGACCGCCTCGACGCGTCGGGAATTGAGGAACGACACCTCATATTCACGGGCGAGGACAGAGGCGAAGTAATGAGAGTTCTCTACGCATATACGCATAAGCTTCCGCCCAAGGAGCGCGAGGCGATAAAACGCATCAAGTGAGGAAAAATATATGAATATAAAAGTAAAGATTCTGCGCGAGGGCGCACACGTTCCGACGCTCGGAACGGCAGGCGCCGCCGCTTGCGATCTCTATGCTCTGCTCCCCGAGCCGATAACCCTTCAGCCGGGCGAGCGCCGTCCGATACCTACGGGAATCGCGATCGCGATTCCGAGCAAGGATTACGTTGCTATCGTCTGCGCGAGAAGCGGTCTGGCTCTCAAGCAGGGACTTGCCCTTGCTAACGGCATCGGCGTTATCGACAGCGATTACCGCGGAGAAATATTCTTCGCTATGGTCAATAACGATAAGGAACCCAAAACCGTTGAAAACGGCGACAGAATAGGTCAGCTTATGATAATGCCCGTAATTCAGCCGAATTACGAGGTCGTCGACGAGCTTGACGAAACGGAACGCGGAGAAGGCGGCTTCGGCTCTACGGGAATTAAATAAGAAGGTGTTTTTTCAGTGAACGTTTTTATTCCAACCCTTAACCAGATGGGGTATTTGTTTTTCTTTATTATTCTCGGCTATATTTTGAGAAAGATCAAGGCAGTTCCCGATAACACGGCAACTGTGCTCAGCAAGCTTGAAAACAATCTTTTCATTCCTGCGCTTGTGTTCAATACCTTTTCGACCGGCTTTACGACAGAGAAGCTTGCAGTCTCTTGGAAGTTCTTTTTGGGCGGAACGGCAGTTGTGGCAGTGGCGGTACCTATCGGACTTACCGTTGCGCGTCTACTAAGCAAGGACAAATACGTAAGAAACCTATATAGCTACGGTCTCTGCTTTTCAAACCAGGGCTTTATGGGTAATGCAGTTGTAAAGGGCGTGTTCCCTGATCTTTTTGCAAACTATCTTATTCTTACAACGCCTATTTCAATCGTAATGTACTCATGGGGCTTTCCCGCTCTGCTTATACCGTCTCATGAGGCGAAGCCGAGCATTGGGTCTCGCCTTAAATCGCTTCTCAACCCTATGTTCGTTTGTATGATAATAGGTATGATAATCAGTCTTGCATCGATACCGTTACCGAATTTCGTAACGGAATCGGCGGCGTCGCTCGGCGACTGTATGTCACCCGTTGCGATGCTGATAACGGGAATGACGATTGCCGAAATAGATATTAAAAAGGCGCTCGGAACGGGTACTGTCTATCTTCTTACCGCGATAAGACTTCTTGTTCTTCCTCTCGCATTTACGCTGGTACTTATGTTTCTTCCCGTACCGCGCGACGTTGCTTTGCTTATGGTCTGCGTGGTCGCAATGCCGCTTGGCTTGAACTCCGTAGTTGTCCCGAAGGCGTACGGACAGGACAGTACGGTGGCGTCGGGAATGGCGCTCATCTCTCACGTGCTTGCGTGTCTGACGATACCGCTGGTATTTATGCTGTTTAACATTTTAGTAAAGTAACCCGAAAGGTAAAATGATGAAGGTTTTTACCACAACTCTTGGGCAGATGGCATTTCTCTTTCTGCTTATAGCACTCGGCTATATTCTGAAAAAGATAAAGGCGATCCCCGACAATACTCCGTCGGTTCTCAGTAAGCTCGAAAATAACGCTTTTATCCCCGCGCTCGTTATGGGAACGCTTATGACCGATTTCACGGTCGAAAAGCTTTCGGCATCCTGGCAATATCTGATCGGCGGAGCGGCGGTAACTGCCGTGTCTGTTTTGCTTGCGGTGATCTTTTCGCGTATCATAGCCAAGGACAGATATGAAAGGAATATATTTACATACGGTCTTGCCTTCTCGAACTTCGGCTTTATGGGAAACGCGGTGGTAAACGCGCTTTTCCCCGAGGTCTTTCCGTATTATCTGATACTTACGATCCCGCTTTGGATATTGATATACGTATGGGGCGTACCGTCCCTTCTCATGCCGCACGGCGGCGAAAAAACCGATATTCTTTCGCGGCTTCGCAAGCTGGTAAACCCGATGTTTATTTCGATGCTCGTCGGTATGATACTCGGCATCAGCGGAGCAGTTAAGTATCTTCCCGATTTTGCCGTTTCGTCCATCAATACCCTCGGTGACTGTATGTCGCCGATCGCAATGCTTCTTACCGGTATGACGGTTGCCGAAATGGGACTCGGCAAGGCGTTTTCAAAGGCGTCTGTATACGTCGTTTCGCTCGTGCGTCTTGTCGTTATGCCGATGATATTTATGGTGCCGCTTATTTTCTTGCCGATACCGAAGCCGATATCGCTTTGCGTAATCTGCTCGGTCGCAATGCCTCTCGGGCTGAATACGATAGTCGTTCCGAAGGCGTACGATCTCGATACGTCGGTCGGATCATCAATGGCGCTTATATCTCATATTATGAGCTGTGGAACGATTCCGCTTATTTTTATGCTCTTTGAATTGCTTGTAAAGTAAGAAAAATGGCGAAAATTTGTATATTTTTGCTTATATTGGCTTAATTTGCGTTAAATTCGTTTGACATTTTGCCTTAAATGTGTTATAATTTATTCACAATAATCCGTTTGGGGGAGATATTTTGACGCACGAAGAATACAAAAGAGCGATATGGGACGGATACTGTGACTGCGCTTACGAGTATCTCGGCTGTCACCGTGACGGGGATAGCTACGTTTTCCGCGTATGGGCTCCCGAAGCGAGAAGCGTAAGAGTCCTCGGCAGATTTAACGGCTGGGATAGAAACGCCCCCGTGATGAACAATCTCGGCGGCTTTTGGGAATACCGTGTCAAGGCAAGTCAGTTTGACGAATATAAGTATTATATAGAGCGCCCCGACGGGTCGTTCGTTATGAAAGCCGACCCATACGGCTTCCATACCTGCACGCGCCCCGAAACCGCGTCGAGAATATTCGATCTTTCGGGATACGAGTGGGGAGACAGCAAGTATATGAGGGCGGCAAAGAGGCGGAATCCGCTTGATTCCCCCGTCAATATATACGAGATGCACCTCGGCTCGTGGCGGAAATACGAGGACGGCAATCCCTTTTCTTATCGCGCCCTCGCCGACGATCTCGTTCCGTACCTGCTTGATATGGGATATACTCACGTTGAGTTTCTTCCCGTTGCGGAGCATCCGTTTGACGGATCGTGGGGCTATCAGGTTACGGGCTACTACGCACCGACCTCGCGCTACGGCACGCCGCACGATTTTATGTATCTGATCGACCGTCTGCATCAGCAAGGCATCGGAGTGATAATCGACTGGGTCGGCGCGCATTTTCCGAAGGACGAATGCGGGCTTTACGAGTTCGACGGAAGCTGTTGCTACGAAAACCGCGACCCGAGCAGAAGGGAACACCCCGAATGGGGAACGCGCCTCTTCGACTTCGGGCGTAACGAGGTAAGGGCGTTCCTTATCTCGAATATAAGATATTGGATAAAGGAATATCACGTTGACGGAATCCGCTGTGACGCCGTCACGAATATGATATATAAAGATTACGCGCGTGACCCCGACTGCTGGCGCAAGCCGTACGATTCGGTCAATCACGACGCGGTGCGCCTCATCCGCGATATGAACGCGGCGGCGTACAGAACGAATCCTTCCGTTATGATGATAGCGGAGGAGGCAACGTCGTTCCCGCTTGTAACAAAGCCCGATTACGACGGAGGGCTTGGCTTCGGCTTCAAGTGGAATATGGGCTGGATGCACGATACTCTCGACTATATGTCGGTCGACCCGATATACAGAAAATTTGACCACGATAAGATAACCTTTTCGCTCACGTACGCGTTCTCGGAAAATCACGTTCTTCCGTTCTCGCACGACGAGGTCGTACACGGTAAGCTCTCGCTTATCGGACGTATGCCGGGAGATTACGGAACGAAGTTCGCGTCGCTGAAGGCGCTCTATTCCTACCTGATGGCGCATCCGGGTAAAAAGCTCTTATTTATGGGCGGCGAGCTCGGACAGTTTATCGAGTGGGACGAGAAAAGAGAGCTTGACTGGTTCTTGCTTGACTACGAGAGCCACGCCGATATGCAGAGATTCACCCGCGCGCTCAATCATTTCTACGTAAATAATCCGCCGCTGTGGGAAAACGATAACGACTGGAACGGCTTTTCGTGGCTGAAGGTCGACGACCGCGACAACAGCGTGTTCGCCTTCCGCCGTATCGACCGAAAGGGAAACGAGCTGATCGCAGTTTTCAATTTCTGCCCCGTACACCGTCCCGATTACCGCATCGGAATGCCGAAAAAGTGTATCCTAAAGCAGGTGTTCACAACAGGCGGAGGAAGCGAAAAGATAAAGACCGAGGATGTTCCCTTCGACGGACACTCCCAGTCGGCATCCTTCGATATCCCGCCAATGTCGGCAAGCTTCTATAAGATGACGTACGTTAGGAAATGACGCGAAGCGTTTAGGGCGCTTTGCAAAAAGAGAGGTAACTAAAAATGGCTCCCTCCGGGAGGGAGCTGTCTGCGAAGCAGACTGAAGGAGCCATCGGGCGAGAAACTCTCGGCGACAAATATTTAGGGAGCCGCCTCGAATGAGAGGGGCAACTCTGCAAGATTTATATATCGCGGGCTCCCTTCGTCATTTTCTTCGAAAATGCCACCT
>CAZVVM010000069.1:0-10121 GCA_964630635.1 uncultured Ruminococcus sp.
ACACTCATCTCTATAAACTGTGTGATGAAGCAGGTATTAAGCATTTTTGTATGCATGCTTTACGCCATACTTACGCCACGAGAGCAATCGAGGCAGGTATGCAGCCCAAGGTTCTGCAAAAGCTACTTGGCCACGCCAGTATTCAGACAACAATGGATCGTTATGTTCACGTAACGAACGATTCGTTGGATCAGGCTGTAAGGCAATTTGAAAACAATCGGGTTTTGGATGTATCTTAATATAAATCAATGCGAAATTGGCGTAAAAATGGCGTAGAAGCTAAAACGCCGAATGCCGAAAACCCTGATAAATAAAGGATTTTTTAAAGGAGAATGAGATAAAATGAAACTAGGTATCGTAGGTCTTCCGAATGTCGGAAAGAGTACGCTTTTTAACGCAATAACGAACGCGGGAGCAGAAACGGCAAACTACCCGTTCTGTACGATAGAGCCGAACGTAGGCGTCGTCGCAGTGCCGGACAGCCGTCTTGACGTTCTTGCTGAAATGTATAACCCCGAAAAATACACCCCCGCAGTTATCGAGTTCGTCGATATCGCGGGTCTCGTTGAGGGTGCATCGCGCGGAGAGGGTCTGGGCAACAAATTCCTTTCGCCTATCCGCGAGGTGGACGCGATAGCACACGTAGTTCGCTGCTTCGAAAACGGAAATATAATTCACGTAAGCGGAAGCGTTGACGCGCTGCGCGACGTGGACATCATAAATATGGAGCTTATTCTCTCGGATATCGAGCTTCTCGAAAAGCGTATCGACCGCGTAAGCAAGGCGATGAAGGGCGATAAGACGCTTGCAAGCGAGCTTGAGCTTCTCAACCGCGCCAAAGCTTGGCTCGACGAGGGCAATTCTGCCCGCTCAATGGAGCTTACCGAGGACGAGGCGATCCTTCTCGACCAGAGTCCGCTCCTCTCGCGCAAGCCGATAATATACGTAGCAAACATAGGCGAGGACGAGGTTTCGGGCGAATATGAAAGCAACCCGAACTATATCGCACTCAAGGACTTTGCGGAAAAAGAAAATTCGGGAATCATTCCCGTTTGCGCGGGAATCGAAGCCGAGATCGCAGAGCTCGAGGGCGAGGATAAGGCAATGTTCCTATCCGACCTTGGCTTATCCGAAAGCGGACTTGACCGACTTATCAAGGCGGGCTATACGCTTCTCGGACTTATCAGCTACCTGACGGGCGGTCCGCAGGAGGTTCGCGCCTGGACGATCAAGCGCGGAACAAAAGCTCCGCAGGCGGCAGGAAAGATACATTCCGACTTTGAACGCGGCTTCATTCGCGCAGAGGTCATCGCGTTTGACGACCTCGTTGCTTGCGGAACGATGGCGGTCGCAAAGGAAAAGGGACTCGTACGTTCCGAGGGTAAGGAATACGTAATGAAGGACGGAGACGTCGTCCTCTTCCGCTTCAACGTCTGATAAATAAAAGAAAATCGCAGAAAGGAGAGCACCGTGAGTAAAGCAAAGGTCTCGGTCATAGTCCCGATATATAACGTCGAAAAGTATCTGAACAGATGCGTTGACAGCGTGCTCTCTCAAACGCTGACCGATTTAGAGGTCATTCTCGTCGACGACGGTTCACCCGATAATTGCGGAAAAATATGCGATCAATACGCCGAGAAGGACGGAAGAATAAAGGTCGTCCATAAGAAAAACGGCGGTCTTTCTTCCGCAAGAAACGCAGGACTTGATGTCGCAACGGGAGAATATATATTCTTCCTCGATTCCGACGACTGGCTCGAAAACGACGGACTGGAAATGCTCTATCAAAAAGCGACCGAAACGGGAGTCGACTTCGTCCGCTTCCGCCCATATAAGGCGAATTGGCCGAATCTTCCAGAGCTTGCGCCATATACGGACGGTCCGTCATGTGAGCTTCGTTCGGGTTATTATGACCGCGGCGACATCGAAAGGGAAGTGCTGACGCGTATACTTGCGACCGACAGTATGACTCTCGGACCGACGGTAAGCGCTTGTATGGCGCTTTATAAGTCGTCGTTTATCCGTGAAAACAACCTGCGCTTCGACGAAGAGGTAAAAAACAGCGAGGACGTTATCTTCTCGGCGGAAGTGATCTACTCTGCAAATTCGTTCTACTATATAGAAGAAGCAGGAGTATACTGCTACTATTATAACGGCGATTCGATCTCAAAGGGCTTCAAGCCCGACCGCTTCGAGAAGCTGAAAAAGCTTTCGTATGCTTGCGAAAAGATATTCTCCGACCTTGACGGCGGAAAGTTCAAAAAACAGCTTGCCTGCCTTCGCTGGTATATAATCCTAAACTGCATAAGCGAGCGCGATATGCTCCCTTCCTTCAAGGAAAAACGCCGCCATTGTCTTAATATCGCAAAGGATAAATTCACGAAAGAAGCAAAACTGAAAACAAGCGAGCTTAACGTCCCGCTCAAAATGAAGCTTCTTATGATATGCGTTAAATTACGGCTTGTAATAATAATAGCTTTGGTATAAATTGAAAACGAGAAGTCAACCGACTTCTCGTTTTCATTATTTTAGCAATTCTTTCTCAAATTGTTCTTTTGCCGCTTGCCATTCCCGTTCGGCTTCCTCAAGCTTTTGCTTATATGAACGATAAGCGTTTGTGTACTTGTTTGCAAGCTCAATTTGTTGTGGAAGTTGCGGCAATATTACTTGTGTTTTCTCGATGTTCTCCAAATGTAAATCCGGAACGCCTATACCTTTTAGATGGCGTTCAAATTGCTTTTTGGAAAGCGATGAGTTCAGATATGCGCATAAATACTCCGGATTTATCTTATCTTTAAGCTTCAAAAGTGCCACACTGACAAAAACACTAAAATCGGGGCAGTCTTCTGGCACAACTGCGGCGCGACCTATACTACCAATTTTTGTCAACAAAATATCTCCATGTTTTGGATTGCAGCGTTTATTTAATTCACTATGTTCTTTTTTGGATATGTACTTCGTATTTTTGAAATCAATTTCGTTTTCCGTTATATTCGTAACGCTGATAAACTTTATCCCTGAATCAGTATAAGTTGGCGTATAGTGAGTCCCGTCAGTTAAACTTTCCAGCAATTCACTGAGAAAAAACACATTATATTTTGACTTGCCAATTTGGCTCAATACTTGAAGCGATGACGGATGATAAAACGGAACGTCAATTCGTTCTTCAAAATCGCATCGTTTAACTGTAAATATATAGGGGTCGTTTACATTAGAAACTATCTGAAAAGCTGTTGCGTTCCTTTGAAATTCCTCCCACTTTTCTACGATCTCGTCAAGCTGAGATTCGGTTTTTCTTCCCGTAGCGTCATAACCGATTAACTCAGGAGCTGCCATAAATACAGCTTCGTTATCATTCGGCTTTTCGTTGTCTCCGCGCTTGCGAACGAAGATGACGGATGCCTTAACTCCTGCTCCGAAGTGTGAGAACGCGCACTGCGGCAAGCTTACAACCGCAAGAAGCTGAAAGCGTTCAAGTATAAAGTCACGGACGTACTGCATCGAGCTGTTTGTCAGAATACCGTCGGGCAGTACGATAGCCGCCTTACCCGTTTCGGGCTTCAAGAACTGCCATATACGCTCAATAAACAGTACCTCTGAGCTTTGGCTTTTGCGTATCTTGACCTTGCCCTTTGCATCAGTCTGAGTGCCGAACTCATACGTAGTCAAATAGGGCTTTTCCGCAAGGTTTATCTTAGAACCGAAGGGCGGGTTTGTGAGTATAAGATCAAAACGGTTCTTGGAGAAGCCTTTGTTTCGGTCGTGCATTTTGTCAATGCTTTCGAGCGCGTCGTGGCTGATGACGTTTGTGTGTCCGTCGTCGTGAACGATCATATTCATCTTTGCTACGCGGGCGATCTCATCGTTAATTTCAATACCGTAAAGATGCTTTGCTGCAAAGTCGTGCCAATAGTTATAATAATCAACTGATCCCTTTTCGTAATATTCGCCCGCTTGGTTACGCATATAATCGAGCGCGTGAAGAAGGAATCCGCCCGAGCCACACGCAGGATCGAGAATATCGTGGTCTTGCTCCGGCTTCATCATCTTTACGCAAAATTCGATAATCGGACGCGGCGTGAAGTATTGACCGAAATCCCCCTTGAAAAAGCCGTCCATAAACTGCTCAAAGGCAACGCCTTTAACGTCAAGATCGGTTTTGCTTAGATTTATCGCTTCAAGGTGTGAAACTACCGCGCGAAGAACGCGGTCGTCAACCTTGATGGATTCAGTAAACACCTCGGGGTCTTTCGTCTTTTGTTCATTGTATAGCGTGTTTATTCGTTCCGCTAACTTTGAGGACGGCTCGTGCGTCTTTATCTGAAATTGATACGGTTCCCCGTCCTTACGGTGCTTCTGCTCGTCGCTGATCTTCACGAAGATGACCTTGCAAAGCTCACCGAACGCCATAGGCGGTGAAAGGCGACCGCCTCCCCAAAGCGTCTGGTGACACTTTTTGATGGTGGCTATCAGTATTTCGCGTGAAACAGGTTTAATATCGTTTGCCGTGCCTTTATAGAAGCGGTATTCCTGCGGCTTGCCGTATGCCTTCGGCAAATCGGCGACTACGTTTTTCTCGCGTTCGAGTATTCCGAACTTGTCCGAAACGTCAAGAATACGGCGGGTTTCGCCCGCTATTATTACTGCGTATTCAGCACGCAGCTTTATCCACGTCGCGTTGCCTACTCCTTGCTCGATTGCCTGATCAAATTCCGCGTCGGTTATGCCGTCTTTTTTACACTCAACAACTGCATACGGGCGTGTGCAGGCATCATCGCTGAAAACGACTATGTCCGCGCAATTTACGGGTAATCTGCCTGGAATATCTACGTCGATCTTGATTCTGTTCGTGGGATACTCATATTTGTAAATTAGCTCTGCCCAAAATTCAGAGCGTATCTTTTCCTTTGGATCGTTATAGTTTTTAGAGGTTTCGCCGGAGGTGATGTAAGTGATCTTTTGCTTTTCGTCCGTTCCTGTTACGTGCGCATATCCGTCTTTTATCGCTCTATCAAGATAGGTCATGATATTACCTCTCGTTTAAATTTATCTCTTTTGATTATATCAGAATATAATACCTTTTTCAACATAAATTTTTATATAAAAAGACAGAAGGCATTAAACCTTCTGTCTTTTCGTTTTGAAATTTGTTTTTCAGTCGATAACCGATTACTTGATGGTAACGGTTGCGCCTGCCTCTTCGAGGGCCTTCTTGAAGGATTCTGCCTCGTCCTTGGAAACGCCTTCCTTAACCATCTTAGGAGCTGCCTCAACGAGATCCTTTGCATCCTTAAGACCAAGGCCGGTGATCTCACGAACTGCCTTGATAACGTCGAGCTTCTTAGCACCGAAGTTGGTGAGCTCTACGTCGAACTCGGTCTTCTCCTCTGCAGCAGCAGCGGGAGCAGCACCGCCGGCAACTGCGCCTGCAACAGCAACGGGAGCAGCGGTAACGCCGAATTCTTCTTCAAGTGCCTTTACGAGATCGTTCATTTCGAGAATGGTAAGTCCCTTGATTTCTTCAAGGAGAGCTAAAGTCTTTTCGCTAGCCATTTTAATATACCTCACTTTTAAGTATTTGTTTTAATATTGTTTTGGAACGAAAATTTCAGCAAGCCGCGCGTTCCTCACACGGCAGCCGATAGCAGATTACTCTGCTGCGGGAGCTTCTTCAGCGGGAGCTGCTGCTTCTGCAGGAGCTTCCTCTGCGGGAACCTCTTCGCCGCTCTTGTCGATAATTGCCTGAAGGGCATAAGCGAGCTTGTAAAGCGGGTTCTGGATTCCGAGCATGATCTTGCATACGAGAGTTTCCTTGTTCGGGATATCTGCAAGAGCCATAACACCGTTCTGATCGAGAAGCTCGCCGTCGATAAATCCTGCCTTGATTTCGAAGGACGGGATCTTTTCAGCGTACTCCTTGAGGATCTTAGCGGGAGCGATTGCGTCCTCACCGCTTACTGCGAGAGCGGTCATTCCGGTAAGGTATTCCTTCATTCCGGGGTAGCCGGCTTCGTTGCAAGCGCGCTCTGTCATAGTGTTCTTGTAAACCTTGTAGTCAACACCTGCTTCACGGAGTGCCTTACGAAGGGCAGTATCCTGATCAACGGTGATACCGGTATAGGAAACGAGAACGCCGGACTGAGCTGCCTTTATTTTTTCTGTAAGGGCAGTAGTTTCTGCAATCTTCTTTTCAAGAATTTTTGCGCTGGGCATCGTTTTCACCTCCTGATAAAAATGCCTGCAGGAAGCTTCACTTTCTGCAGGCACACAAAAAACAAGTATACGTTCGTGTAACCTCGGCAGGGAGCGTGAAGCGATTACGTAATTGACCTGCTGTCTTTGGCTGACTTAGTGATTATAACACAACGAATACCGCTTGTCAACACTTTTTTGAAAAAAACTTTTATTTTTTTATTTTGGATATTGACAAAACCGAAACGGCGTGATATAATATCAAACGTTGTGAGCAACAAAGCACGGAGAAGTCGCGTAGCTGGTCGAGCGCGCACGACTGGAAATCGTGTAACCCAGAGATGGGTTCGAGAGTTCGAATCTCTCCTTCTCCGCCAAAATAAAAATGCACCCTTCAGGGTGCATTTTTATTTTGTCAGATTCACGGAGAGATTCGAGCGAGCTTCGCTCGCCGGCAGGAAATTTCTGCGTTTGACCGCGAATCGAAATTCCTAAGCTTAAATAAAGCAGACATTTCCTGCTTGAATCATCTCCTTCTCCGCGGCACCCAATCGGGTGCCTCTTTTTTTCGCGGAAAATACGGAGTGATTCGGGCACCGCGAAGCGGTGCTGCAGAAAACCCGACTCAACTTGTTGAAAATTTTATAAAAGGAAAATCGGCTTTCTGTTAGAATCATCTCCTTCTCCCGAAATGACCGCGACTGCGGTCATTTCGACGGAGTTTCAAAAGTTGAAGCTTTTTTCTCCGACGAAGTAGTGTTACTTTTTTCTCACCTTTCTTGCCTGCCCAAGAAAGGTGACCAAAGAATGGCACCAAGGTGACAACGGGCTTGAATTTTGCCTGCGCAAAATTCCGCACACGTTTTCTCCTTTGGACCCCCCTTACGATATTGCGCTTAAATTTCATAATAATTCAATAATCCTATTGAAATGATTTTTTTGATATGCTACAATACATTAAATCCAACCCCAAACACGAAAGCGGAAATACCATGAAAATATTTGATATGCACATTCACTGCAAAAACACCGTACCCGCGCCCGAAAAGCTTCTTGAATCAATGGAAAAAGCAGGCATATACGGCGGCTGCGTTTTCTCGTCACCACCGAAAGAGCAGGAATACGAAGGACTCGGCGTTCTCGGCTTCAATGAGCGCATAGAGCAAGTTCTCGGCTGGACGAAGGGCTATGAGGACCGCCTATTCCCCGTAATGTGGATACACCCGTTTGAAGAGAATATAGCAGAAAAGGTACACGAAGCGGTCGAGCGCGGAATCGTCGCCTTCAAAATGATCTGCACTAACTACTATGTAAGCGATGAAAGATCAATGACGCTTTTACGCGAGATAGCGAAGCTCGGCGTGCCGGTCATTTTCCATACGGGAGTTCTCTGGGACGGAAACGTATCGTCGAAATATAACCGCCCGATAAACTGGGAATCGCTTCTCGACATTGACGGCATTAAGTTCTCGATAGGACATTGCTCGTGGCCGTGGGTCGACGAGTGCATCGCGCTCTACGGCAAATTCCTTCACGCAAAGAACGAGGGCAAAAATGTCGATATGTTTTTCGACATCACTCCCGGTACCCCGAAGATCTACCGCGAGGAGCTTCTGACAAAGCTTTATACTATCGGCTATAACGTAGGCGATAACGTAATGTTCGGGCTTGATTCGACAGCCGACTCTTATAATTCCGAATGGGCGAAAGAATGGCTCGAAACCGATGGCGAGATACTTCTGAATCTCGGCGTAAGCAAGGAAAACCTGAACAAGCTCTACTGCGACAACGTGATGCGCTTCCTCGGCAAAAAGGAAAGAACGGCGGAAATTATCGCGCCTCAAACCGACGATTCACATATCTGGCTGCCGACCGAGTCGAGCGTTAAAGCAATAATCGAAAAATGGTATAAAACGCTGTGTTTCCCGTCGGAGTACGATAAAGAATTCTATAACGCGCTGAACACGATCCCGATCTCCGACGCGATCACGCTCGACGCTTACGACAAAGATTGCAAAGACGGAAAGAGAAACCTGCTTTCCTACCTTTATCTGTGCGAAAAGACATACAGCGAAGCCCGCAAAAGAGGAATCCCAGAGGAAATTATCCTCGACACGCTTTCCGACGTCGTGACCTGGTGCATAACCTGGTCGAACGTCAATGGCGAGCTTTACCTCGGCGAGCTCGGCTGGCTTTCGCGCCATCTTGGAGTCAAGCTTTTCCGTCTCGGACGGCTTCAGTTCTGTATGGGCGAAGCAGAGCACGATATTGAAAAATACGGCATCAAAAAGGGCGATAACGTCCTCGAAATTCACGTTCCCGAGGGCGGAAAACTTGCGACCGATGCCTGCGAGGACTCAATATCGCGTGCAAAGGAATTTTTCGAAAAGTATTTCCCGAATTTCGAATATAAGGTCTTCACCTGCCACTCGTGGCTCCTCGACGATACCTTAAAGGAATTCCTGCCTGACGAAAGCGGAATAATCCGCTTCGGAGATATGTTCGATAAGGTAAGCGAGGACGAAAGCACAGCACTGATACGCTACCTTTTCACTTGGAACACGACGGAGCTTAACCTCAAATATCAGCTACCCCGTTCGAGCTTGGCAAAAGCCGTCCAAAAGGAAATAGAGAACGGCAAAAAGTTCCACGAAACCCTCGGCGTTATTCCGAAGGGTTGACATTTCGGAGCGAAGTGCTATAATGAAAATATAAATAACAATATGAGGTGAACTTATGAGAAAGCTTATATCCATTATTTGCCTTCTGGCAATGATGCTGACGGTGTTTGCATCCTGCAACGACCACGAGCACAAATTCTCGTCCGAAAAATGGGCATCCGACAGCGATTACCACTGGCGCTCCTGCGAAGCGAAGGACGGCTGTAAGGAAAAGAAAGACAAGGCAGAGCACACCTTTGCGCCCTCTGTCGACAAGGACGGAAACCCCGTCAATAGATGTACCGTCTGCGGCGCGACCAATGACAAGGTTAGTACCGCTCCCGAGCACGAATGTGCATTTGCCGACACATATCAGCACAGCGAAAACTTCCACTGGTATCCCTGTACGCAGGAGGGCTGCTACGAGATGCAGAGCAAGGCAGAGCACGCCTACGGCAACCCCGACGTTACATATTCCGACGGCAAGATAATCACTAAATACACCTGTGTTGACTGCGGATACGAAAACGTCACCGAGGAAAAGGTTGACACCGTCGTCGACAACGCTGTCTCCTGGAACGAAATGTTCAAAAACTTCAAGCTGACGAATTTCACAATGGACGTATTTCTGACGCGTGACGGTCAAACGAAAAATAATCACTGCGTCGTTACCGAAAGCTCGGCGTACTATCACATTGAGGGCGGAACGGAGTTCTATACGGTAAGAAACGAGGACGATACCTGCACGACATATTACAAATACAGCGGCGGCTTTGAAAAGCTTGATAATACCAGCGACGAATACCTCGTCGGCGCGCAGACCGAAACTGTAATTCAGGTCTCCTTCGAGGAAAACTTCGAAAAGTTTACTTATGATCCAAAAACCGCGAGCTACGTATGCGCGGAGGAGATCGAGTGTGTTTATTATGATTTCGACGGTACCGTCGACGGAACTCTCATCTGCTACGATAACGTCGTTAAAATAACCGACGGAAAGATATCCTATATCGAGGCGAAATATTATATGAAGGGCGATGAAGATAGAAATTACAGTTTCTCCTTCATCTACTACAACGTCGGTATTTCCGCAGTAACTATCCCGCAGGACGTTATCGACGGCGCTACTTCAGGTAACGGCAACGCCGAAGCATAAATAAGACAAAAACTCTCCGGGCGAATAGGGTGATATCCTTAGCGGAGAATTTTCACTTTGACAAAAGTGCAAGCATCGCATTTGACTGGTCAAACGCAAATATGGGCTAAGCCCAA
>CAZVVM010000070.1:0-9627 GCA_964630635.1 uncultured Ruminococcus sp.
TATCGAACTCACACGATGCGTTCGTCACGCCCTCGGTTTCGAGCGCGTACGCTTTTATCTCCGCGTAGTGAGTCGTTGCACAGCAGAGCGCGCCGAAGGAGCGCACCTTTCCGATTATCGCCATCGCAAGCGCCGCGCCCTCCGTCGGGTCGGTTCCTGCGCCAAGCTCGTCGAGAAGGACGAGAGAACGGTCGGTCACGCTGTCCATTATATCAACGATATTTACCATGTGTGACGAGAAGGTCGAAAGCGACTGCTCGATGCTCTGCTCGTCGCCTATATCCGCAAGCACGGAATCAAATACGGAAAGCTCCGCTCCGTCCTCACAGGGTATATGAAGTCCTGCGTGTGCCATCAGGGTAAGCAGTCCGACAGTCTTCATACAGACGGTCTTACCGCCCGTATTCGGGCCTGTAATGACCATCGTATCATAGTCGTATCCGAGTTCAACGGAGATCGGCACGACCTTCTTTTTGTCAATGAGCGGGTGTCTTGCTCTTTTATACTTTATGCAGGACTTACCGTCGGTTATCTTCGGCTCCGTCGCGTTCATTCTGTACGACAGCTCGCCCTTGGCAAAGATGAAGCCAAGCTCCGTAAGCACGTAATAATTACCGACGATGACCGAGCTTTGCTCGGCGCACATTGCCGAAAGCTCCGAGAGTATTCTCTCGATCTCGTGCTTTTCGCGGCTTTCGAGCGCGCGAAGCTCGTTGTTCGCATCAACGACCGAAAGCGGCTCTATAAAGAGCGTTGCGCCAGACGCAGAGGTGTCGTGAACGAGACCCTTTATCTCGTTTTTATACTCCGCCTTGACGGGAACGACGTATCTGCCGTTACGCTGTGTTACTATGTTTTCCTGAAGGTATTTTCCGTAAGCTCCGCTTACGTATTTATTAAGACTTTCCTTGATCTTGTTGTTTTCCGATCTTATCTTTCTTCTTATATCGGAAAGCTCGGGCGACGCCTCGTCGGCTATCATATCCTCGGCGATAACGGTTTTCGTTATCTTCGTTTCAAGCATTCTGTCGGTCATAAGACGCGCAAAATGCTCATTCAGTGACGGATATGCGTTTATATCGTTACGGTCGCCGAAGTAGTAGTCGTAAAGGTGTCTACTTGACGCCATAAGCGCGGCGGTATCAAGCAGGTCCTTCGTGCTCATCGTTCCGCCCTTTTCGGCTCTTTCTATCGCGTCTGTAACGTCACGGACAGAGCCAAACGACGGAAATCCCTTTGCGGCGATCATCTGCTTTGCGTCAGTCGTCGTGGAAAGACGCTTTCTTATCATATACGCGTCGCTGTCGGGCGTCAGGCGCGCCGAGAGCGCCCGCGAGCCGTCTGTCGGCGAGCAATCAACGAGCATTGACAGTATCTTATCAAATTCAAGGGTCTTTATCGCCTTTGAAAAGTTTGACATTGTTTTATCCTTATATATCCAGTTTCTTTATGTTCTTGTAAAAATCGAGCGTTTTGAATCCGCGCTCAAGGTGGTTCGTTAAATACCTTTCGCAAGCGCGGCAAAACGGCTCAAGCTCGTCACTTTCAAGCTTGAATGAGAATATTCTTTTGCTCGGCGAGCCGATAACGTATCGCATCGCGGCAAGAACCGAGCGCGATAGCGGAATTATCATCAGCGCTTGTCCCTCGCTTTTGCGCATCTCGATATCCTCGTCGCTTCCGAAGCAGTCACCGCAACGAAGAGAGCCGTTCATTACGTCAAGATAGAATATATCGCTATCCTGCTTTCCGCAAAGCGGGCAGGCAGTAAGGTCGGGGCAAAAGCCGTTCAGCGCCATACAGCGAAGCTCAAACACCGCCTTGATAAAATCGGTATCTGTGTCCTCACGGCAAAGCATATAAAGCGTATTCAGGGCAAGAGAAAGTGTTTCCTCGCCGTTTTCATTTTCAACACTGACCTCACCGCAAACGTCGGCTATATACTGTGAAAGAGCGAAGCGGTCAAGCGAATGCCGAAGCTCGAAAAACTGCTGTATCAGTGCCGCCTCGGACAGCGTATAAAAACCGTTACGCTCCTTAACGGTAAATTCGCTGTAACATAGTAGCTGGCTTGACGCGCTGTTTTTGTTCTTCAAGCTCTTTCCGCCCTTGAAAAGAACCGTCATTCTTCCCTTTTCGGCGGTAAGAAGCGTCAGAAGCTTATCGTTTTCGCCGTAGTCGCTTTCACGAATGACGAGCGCGGGAAAGCTCGTTAATTCTTGTTTCATATTAAAGGTCGTTCTTGTTGAAGCCGAAGTTTCCGAGGTTGACGACGTCGTCGCGCCAGTTCGTCTTTACCTTTACCCAAAGGTCAAGAAATACCTTCGTTCCGAAGAACGCTTCGAGATCCTCTCTTGCGTAGCTTCCGATCTTCTTGAGCTGTGCGCCCTGCTTGCCGATAATAATTCTCTTGTGCGCCTCGCGCTCGCAGAATATTTCTGCTCTTATACGAAGGAGCTTGCCCTCTTCCTTGAATTCTTCGATAACGACGGCAGTTCCGTGCGGAATCTCATCGTCGAGCGTACGGAGGAGTTTTTCTCTAATTATCTCGGATGCGATCTGTCTTTCGGGCTGGTCGGTTATCTCGTCCTCGCCGAAGAACCAGTCGCCCTCGGAAAGGAAGTTTTCCGCTTCATTCAGAACCGTATCAACGCCCTTGTTATTCTGCGCCGAGATAGGCACTATCGAGACGAAGTCGTAAAGGTCCTTATACTGCAAAATAGTATCGCCTACCGCCTCGCCGTTCACCTTATCTGTCTTGTTTATAACGAGTATTGCAGGCAGCTCGCGCTTACCTATTCTCTCAATAATATTCTTTTCCGTCGGTCCGGGTGCAACGCCTGCCTCGACTACGAACAGGCAAGCATCGACCTCGCCTATCGTGTTCGAGATGGTCTTAACCATATAGTCGCCGAGCTTGTTTCTGCTCTTTATCATACCGGGGGTATCGAGGAAAACGAACTGATCCTCGCCGCGTGTGAGTATGCCCGTTATTCTCGTTCTCGTCGTCTGCGGCTTCTTCGATACTATTGCTATCTTCTCGCCGAGCATTGCGTTAAGAAGCGTTGATTTTCCGACGTTCGGGCGTCCGAGTATTGCTATAAATCCTGTTCTCATAACTTTTCCTTTATCTTTCAAGTCCTATTGTTTTTAAAATTTCTTCCTGCTTTTCGAACATTTCTTTTTCGTCTTCTTCGGAGATCTCGTGATCGTAACCGAGCAGATGGAGCATCGAATGTACCGTCAGAAACGCGACCTCGCGCTCAAAACTGTGACCGTACTCATTTGCCTGCTCCCTTGCTCTTTCAAGCGAGATAACGATATCGCCGAGCGCGTCACCGTCGCTTGCGTCCTCCAAATCTTCCTTTTCAAAAAGCGGAAAGGAGAGCACGTCGGTTGCGCGGTCGATGTTTCGGTGAGAAGCGTTAAGCTCCCTTATTCCCTCGTTATCGGTAAAGGTGACCGAGACCTCGGGAACAAAACCGACCTTTTCATATTCAAGCGCCGCCTTTACCGCACGGCGGACAAGGGCGCGAAGCGACGGAGTTACCGTCTCGATCTTCTGTTCATTTCTTGTAAAAACGTCCGCTTTGGCGCTCATTCATCTTTTCCTGTCTTTCTTTATCGTACTTTTCGTATGCTAAAATTATCTGCTGAACGAGACGGTGTCTGACTACGTCGCGCTCGGTGAAATGGTGTATCGCAATATCGTTTATACCGTCGAGGACGTGTATTGCCTCAACAAGACCGCTTTTCATTCCTCTCGGCAGGTCTGTCTGCGTAATATCGCCCGTTACTATCGCCTTTGAATTTGAACCGAGTCGGGTGAGAAACATCTTCATCTGCTCGGGCGTCGTATTCTGCGCTTCGTCGAGAATGATGAACGAATCGTCAAGCGTTCTGCCTCGCATATATGCAAGCGGTGCAATTTCAATTACGCCCTTTTCGACGTTTCTCTGATAATTCTCCGCGCCGAGCATTTCAAAAAGCGCATCGTACAGGGGACGCAGATACGGGTCTATCTTGTTCTGCAGGTCACCGGGAAGATATCCGAGCTTTTCTCCCGCTTCGACTGCGGGGCGCGTAAGAATAATTCTGCTAACCTGCTTCGCGCGAAGCGCCTTTACAGCCATCGCAACGGCAAGGAACGTTTTACCCGTTCCCGCAGGGCCGATGCCCATCACGACGGTGTTTTTCTTTATAAGGTCAACGTATCTGCTCTGACCGACGGTCTTTGCCTTTATCGGCTTACCGCGCGTCGTGATGCAGATGCAGTCGCCGTCAAAGCCCGACAGCTCGTCGTTTTTTCCGTCGCGTACCATTGAGATAACGTAATCGACGTTTTGCGAGGTGATATTATTGTTGAGCGATGCGATCTTCTGAAGATATTTAAGTGCTTCAGAGGCGCTGTAAACCGTTGCTTCGTCGTTTCCCGTTACGGCAATTACGCTTCCGCCCGCGATCTCGCTGTCGCGCGTTGTTAGCCGTACGCCGAAGCTCTCCTCTATTCTTTTCGCATTACAGTCAAGACCGCCGAAAAGCATCGCGGTCTGCTCAATACTGTCAGTTTTTACCGTTTTTTCTGCCATTTTTAACCTCTATACAAGTCCTATCGGCGTTTCGCGTCCGATGTCTATTATACATTCAACTTCCCAAGTCATTTTAAGCACTCCGTCCTCAAGTGCACTTTCAACGGTCTTGCTCATAAGCTCTGCGCCGCTCATTGCCGAGGCGTAAAGAAGCGCCATCTCCTTTTCGGCTATCTTAAGCGCTTCCTCCTCGGTATAAGAAAACTCGACCTCCTCCGTCACAAGGGCGTATTCCGTTACGACGGTGACGGGAAGCGGTATATGCCAGCTTCCGTTCAGGTTTTCAAAAAGAACGACGCGTTTGCTTTCTTTTATTATATCACACTCTTTACCTAAAATGCTACTGTTTTCTTTAAGTTTAATTGATTTTCCGAAGAAAATAAGCGTCTTTTTTGCCAAAACTTTGTCTGTGACGGTATTTTTAACGCCGTTTAGCGGAACGCTCACCGAAAAACAGCGTTTCGTTAAGGCGTAAACGCTCCCCTTTGCGCGCGTCAGCATAAACCTTCCCGTGTCGATTCCCTGTCCGATCTCAACGACTCCGCTGATAAGAAGCTGTCCTTCGGTGACGGCATCGCCCGCCTTTACGCAGATCTCGCCCTCTACCGTTTCGGTACGTACGATTATTCCGTCGGACGATGCAACGATATTTGACGGCGTTCCGTTATCGCCGTCCTCCCCCTTTGCGTCGCGCTCAATGAGCTTCACGCGTGCGGAGGTGCCCTCCATATTTACCGATATCCAGGCAACGCTTTCGTTTTCAAGAACGAACCGATGGCAGATATCGTA
The DNA here is from genome assembly GCA_964630635.1 of uncultured Ruminococcus sp. GTDB lineage: Bacteria > Bacillota > Clostridia > Oscillospirales > CAG-272 > Colimorpha_A. The sequence goes on from CAZVVM010000070.1 coordinate 5,379, forward strand.
AAAATCAATGTCGGGAATATGGCTTCCCACCGAAAATCCAAGCTTTTCGAGTGTGTTTATCACCTCACTGTCGGAAATGCTTTCGTTTCCGTCAACCGTTATATCCCAAACGTAGCCCGTTGACATTTTCGTCAGTATAAGGAAAATAACGATTCCGACGACAAGACCGTAACGGCGGCGGTAACGGTACAGAAAATACGGAAGTCCCTTTCTCTTTTGCAAACGAAAAACGCTTGCGTCAATGAGCCGTATCAGCTTTTTGTATTCAAGCTCGGTAACGGAAAACGATACTCTGCCGTCCTTTTCGGACGCGTCTGCATATTTTATTCCGCTTTTTGCCATGAGCGGAACGATGTTCGTAAAGGTCTTTTTCGGGCAGGAAAGGCGCCTGCTCCCCGTGAAAAACGCAAGCAATTTCTTTAACATATCTCCCCTCCGAGCTTGACGGATAAGATCGCTCCTGAAACCGCTGCGGTATTTTCACCGTATGATGAAAGCGTAAGGTCTCTACCCGTAACGGTAAGGTCGTATTCCTTCATTGACAGAATCACCTTGTCGGACGAATACTCGATTATCCTGCGGCAGCCGTTCACCTTCACCGTCGAATTTGACACGATCTCAATGTAACTGCCGCCGAGCGAATCCTCTGGCAGATCAACAAGCTGCAGCAAGCGTTTTTTTAGCTTCATAAGAATATCTCCCGCCTAAAATTTATATAGTATAATAAAATATGCAGGCAACGGGAGCATAATTCATGGTCAAGCACAGGTCGCTTTTCGGGTACGCGTCTTTAGTATTTATATTTTTCTTCATCGTCTTTTCGGATATAGCCGCACGCTCGGCACTTAACGGAATAAAGCTCTGCGGAAAAGTACTCGTGCCGACGCTTTTTCCGATGATGGTCTTGACGGGAATCGCGATCCGTTCGGGCATATTTACAGCTCTATCAAGGATAGGAAACAAGGTATTTACGCCGTTATTCGGCATTTGCGGAAAATACATAGCTTCTTTTTTTATCGGAATTCTCGGCTCTGCGCCGACGGGCGCGATGGCGGTCAAAAATCTTGCAAGCGATACCGAAAGCGACGGCGAAAAGGCAAGCGCATTGCTTCTTTCCTCGGTCGTTTCGTTTGGATTTATCTACTCTGTCGTCGGAAATGAATTTCTCGATAGCGGACGGCGCGGGATCGCGTTGTTTATTTTTCAAATCCTTTCGGTTATGATAACTGCCGCCATACTCCGTCCAAATACAAGACGCATCGAAAAAGCGACGCCTTCAAGCTTGAAAACAGAGAAATTATCGGTTGCCGTCGCCTCGTCGATACGCGACGCGGCGATAAATATGCTTTCGGTCTGCGGAAGCGTGATATTCTTCTCCGCCCTTTCGGGAATATTCGTTTCTTTGCCGATCGGGGAAAACGTCAAGCTGTTCCTCTGCCCGTTTGTTGAGCTTGCATCGGGGCTTGAATACATTTCGGGACGTTTTCCGCCCGATATTACCTTTATACTTACGTCAAGTGCAGTCGGTTGGTCAGGGCTTTCAATGATATTTCAGTCGCTTTCCGTTTCTGACGGTAAAATTCCCGCGCATAAATATATCCTCGGCAGAGCCGTTTCCGCCCTCCTTTGCCCTATCCTTGCTTTTGTGTCCATCAATCTCGGAATAATTTAAAATTTTGCAAGAAAGCTATTGCAAAAATTCATTGTCTGTGGTATAATCGCTTTATATTTAGCCGAAACGGCAAAAATAATGACAATTTGCGGAGGCAAAAATGCAAGACAAGAGAATTTCTTCATCATCACAGAAGCTCGAATTTTCGTCCGCTACGAATCTTCTTGAGCAGTCTTCATATAAATACCAGCTTCAGGATAGAGAATCCCCCAATCTCTACCGTCACCTGTTCGACTACGAGAGCATTCCGAAGGTATCCTTCAACCACCGCTTCGTGCCGATCAATATGCCCAAAAACATCTGGATAACCGACACGACCTTCCGTGACGGTCAGCAGTCGACGTCCCCCTTTTCGGTAAGACAGATCGTCGAGATATTTAAGATGCTTCACCGCCTCGGCGGACCGAAGGGACTTGTGCGCCAGAGTGAGTTTTTCGTATATTCCGAAAAGGACCGCCGTGCGGTCGAGGAATGTATGGCTCTCGGATACGATTTTCCCGAGGTCACCTCCTGGATAAGAGCAAGCGAAAAGGATTTTGAGCTTGTAAAATCTATCGGAATCAAAGAGACGGGGGTGCTCGTTTCCTGCTCCGACTATCATATTTACAACAAGATGGGGCTTACCCGCGCGCAGGCGATGGACAAGTATCTCGGCGTGGTAAAAAGCGTGCTTGAAAAGGGCATCCGTCCGCGTTGTCACTTTGAGGATATCACGCGCGCCGATTATTACGGCTTCGTCGTTCCCTTCGCAGAGGCGCTCACGCGTTTAAGCGAGGAAAGCGGGGTGCCGATCAAGATCCGCGCCTGCGATACGATGGGCTTCGGCGTTTCCTATCCCGGTGCCGCGCTTCCGAGAAGCGTTCCCGGAATAATCTACGGCTTACAGCACTATGCAGGCGTTCCAAGCGAGCTTCTTGAATGGCACGGACACAACGACTTCTACAAGGTCGTAACGAACGCATCTACCGCTTGGCTATACGGCTGCTCGGGCATCAACTGCGCCCTTCTCGGAATCGGTGAGCGTACCGGTAACTGCCCGCTTGAAGCTATGGCTATCGAATACGCATCGCTCCGCGGAACGACCGACGGAATGGATCTTTCGGTAATCACCGAGATCGCTAACTACTTCGAGCAGGATATCGGATACGAGATCCCCCCGAAAACCCCCTTTGTCGGACGTAACTTCAATATGACGAGAGCAGGAATCCACGCAGACGGACTTCTCAAGGATCAGGAGATATACAACATCTTTGATACCGAAAAGATCCTCGGACGCCCTGCGACGGTTTCCGTTGACAAGCACTCGGGTCTTGCAGGAATCGCGTTCTGGATAAACGGCTACTTCCGTCTGAACGACGAAGACAAGATAGACAAAAAAGCTCCCTTTATCGCAAAGATAAAGGAAGTGATCGACCGCGAGTATGAGGAAGGCAGAACGACCGCTATGGGTGACGACGAGCTTGACAACATTATGCGCGAGATCGACTTTGACGAATACGAGCGTCTTTGCCACGTTCACGTCAAAAAGAGAAAATAATGATTAAACCCCGAAAAGCAATGCTTTTCGGGGTTTATTTTAGGTATAATCCTCGTAGAATCCGCCGTAAAGCTTGACGCCCATTTCATTTGCGAGCTTTCTTCTTGCTTCAACTATACGGTTCATTTCCTTTATTACGGCTCTTGTATAAGCGTCCTCATACTGCCCGTTTGCTATAAGCTTATTTGCATACTTGTAGCCGCCGTGGTAATAAAGAAGCGCTACGTGCTTATTGTCGTTATAACACGTAAGATAAGTGCGCAGGTAATACGAGCCGGCGATTACGTTCTGCTCGAAGTCCATAAGATCGGTAACGCCGCAGTACTGCTTCAGTATCTTAAGATTTGATTTCGATATCTGCATTATACCGAGATACTGCGCGTTTTTGCCTATCGCGTTTACGTTGTATTTCGACTCGACCTTCATTACGCCGAAGATAAGCTCTTCGCTGATATAGAATCTCGTTGCGATCTTCTCAACTATCTTCTGCTGTTCAATAGTCAGCGGAACGTCGTAAGGGACAAACGTGCTTCCCGAGGTTGCACCCGAGGAGCCGACACCCGGACGGCTGACGTCAACGGTCACGTCGGTCTTATTTTCTTCCTGCTTCTGCGGTCGCTTTATAACGGGAAGCTCAAGAGAGCCGTAAGCATCGCCCTCATAAACGGCACTTTCCGTTTTCAGCGGAAGTTTATCTTTTGCTACGTTTAAAGCGCACGACGGCAGGAGCATAAGCACTGCCAAAAACGCCGTAAACAGCCGTATTTTCGTATTATTAAGTAACATAATTCGGAAGGGGTGTTCCCCTCTGCCTTTCTCTGCATTACTACAATTATATGCCAATAAATGGTATTTCGATACACTATTTTGGAAATTTTTTGAGAGATTTTCTAAATGTTGTGGGCAAAAAATCCCCCATAAGACTTCGTGAGGGCTGACACGAAACCGCGTCAGCCCTCATCTTTTCAATTTTTAGTCGCTGATATAAGGGATGAGCGCCATGTGGCGTGCTCTCTTAATAGCGATAGTAAGCTGACGCT
>CAZVVM010000071.1:0-9369 GCA_964630635.1 uncultured Ruminococcus sp.
AAACGCTGAAGGCATCTAAGCGTGAAACATGCTTCAAGATTAGATATCCCACAACTTAAGTTGGTAAGGTCACTTGTAGACTACAAGTTTGATAGGTCGGAGGTGTACGCACAGTAATGTGTTTAGCTGACCGATACTAATTGACCGAGGGCTTGAACTTCTATGAGTTCAAACTACTTGAGTTTCAGTTCCTTTGCTTTCCATATTCGGTTGTGAATGAGCATTTAACCTCACCAAATGGTGAGGTTTTTTCTTTTCCTATGGACTTTCTTCTTTTGTTGTTGTATAATAAGGTAAACCATTTTGGAGGATGAAATGTTTAAGATGTTTTTTTCGCGTAAGCGCGCTTTATCTGTTGACCACGATGAACGAGTTTCGGTAATTTTGGAGCTTCTTGAGTCCGAGCTTGATCAAATTGCACACACAAATAGACCAAAATTCTTTTTCGACGCCTATGATTGCGCGGTTAAATGCTGCGCAGAAATTCTATCGAGTAAGCCCGGTGATGAAGTGGACAAACACATTCTCAAGGTTTTACACTACCTTTACGGCGACAAGACCGAGATAACGAATAAGTTTCTTGACCGTTCAAGCTCGAGCGGCTGGCTATCATACCACGCCGACGATATCGTTAAGCACAAGGATGATATGACCGCAGAAAGCTACGATTATTTCCTTTCGCTTACGGGGCTGGATGAGCTTTTCTACACCTATTGCACCGTCACTTTTGGCGGAAATCATACATACGACTACATCTGCGAAATCCCCGACATTTCTATCGGCGACGAGGTAATTGTACCCGTCGGCGAGGAGGAAATTGAGAAGCTGGCGAAGGTAACTGCCATCAACGAATACCGTTACGATGAAGTCCCATATCCTGTCGCTAAAACCAAGAAAATCATTGCAAAATACGGTTGCGGGCTGTAAACGACTATGAATAAAACCGAAATTATAAATAAAATATCATCGGATCCCGAGCAGAGGATCCTTTTGAGCCATATCTTTGACATTTGCGAGCGGCGGAACGGCAGAAACGTCATAACTTCGAGCGACTTTATGTCGGAGCCCGACGCGCATTTGGCGGAAATTCTGATAAATACCGTAAAGGCGGAAAACTATATGTTTTTCGGCGGATATGACGATGCCGAGCGCAAATGCGTCATATTCCTGCCCGATTATTTTACCGAAAACGACGTGAAGGACGAGCCGTCGCTTTGCCATATTGCATACATTAAGGTGGCTGTCGATAAATTCAATGAAAAATCAGCGAGCTTTTCGCATCGTGACGTCCTCGGCTCGCTTATGGGGCTTGGAATCGAGCGCCATCTGATTGGAGATATATTGGCAGACGGCGGGCAGGCGGTCTTTGCGGTGAAGAGCAAGATCGTGCCGTTTATTACCGAAAATCTGACGAAGATCAGCCGTTATCCCGTATCGGTTGCGGCTTTTGACAAGTACGAAATGACGCCGAAGCAGGACTTCGTTACCGATTCGGACACGGTTGCTTCAATGCGCCTTGACGCAGTGATCTCAAGCGTTTTTTCGGTGTCAAGAAGCGCCGCCTGTGACGCGATAAACGGCGGACTTGTCAGCGTGAACGGCATTTCTGTCACGAAGCCCGACCGATTGGTAAACGAGGGCGACAAGCTTGCTCTTCGCGGAAAAGGCAAGGCGGTCATTGACTCGGTCGGCGGATTTTCGAAGAAAGGAAGAATAAGGCTCTCATACCGAAAATACAGATAAAATGTATTCGCTGATACTCTCAATAATATATCTTGCATTTATCAGCTTGGGACTTCCCGATTCACTTCTCGGATCGGCGTGGCCGATAATGAGGCAGGATCTTTCCGTTCCGCTATCGTATATGGGGATAATCTATATGATAATCTGTGCGGGAACGATAATATCAAGCTTGTTCTCGGACAGAATTCTTCGCAGATTTGACACGGGACTTGTAACCGCAGTGTCGGTTGCGATGACGATGCTCGGTCTGTTTGGTTTTTCAGTTGCGGGCAACTTTTACTTGATCTGCCTTATCGCCGTTCCGTACGGACTGGGTGCGGGCGCCATCGACGCGGCGCTGAACAACTACGTCGCGCTCCACTATTCGTCAAAGCATATGACCTGGCTTCACGCCGCGTGGGGCGTCGGAGTAACGATAAGCCCGTACATAATGAGCTACTCTCTCGGAACGAAATACGGCTGGGAGGGCGGATATTTGACGGTTGGAATAATTCAACTGTGTATGACCGTGTTCCTGTTTGCCGTGCTTCCGTTATGGAAAAAAGCCGCAAAGAAAAGCGAAACGGAAGATGTCAAGCCGAACGTTCTGTCATTCCGTCAAGCTCTCAAATTAAAGGGATTTCCGTTTCTTCTGATCTCGTTCTTTTGCTATTGCGCACTTGAACAGACTGCCGTCATCTGGGCGACGAGTTATCTCAACGGCAACCGCGGTGTTGATCCCGAAACCGCGGCATCGTACAGCGCACTTTTCTGTATCGGAATAACGGTTGGAAGAATACTTCTCGGATTTATCACCGACCGTTTGGGCGACAGATTTATGATAAGAGCGGGGTGCGTCGTCACAATGCTCGGAATAATAATGGTCGCATTACCGACGGAAAATAATCTTCTCGCGCTTATAGGACTAATCGTCATAGGAGTCGGAGACGCACCGATATATCCGTGTGTAATACACTCAACGCCGGATAATTTCGGGCGTGAAAATTCACAGTCGCTCGTCGGCAAGCAGATGGCGATGGCGTATTTCGGTAACACTCTTATGCCGCCGTTTTTCGGCGTGCTGGCACAGCATATAGATATCGCGCTCTATCCGTTTTATCTCGCACTTTTGGGCGTGGTAATGACGGTATGCTATGAGCTGATGGTAAAAAGAGTTGATGCAAGCAAAAGAGAAGCAAAAAACCTGTAAAAAGAGAAAAATTTTTGAAAAACCTATTGCAATATTGTAAAAACCGTGTTATAATATCTCGTAATGTAATTATTAAAGGATAAGAGGTGCAATAATGAAAGCAGGAATCCATCCCGAATACAAAGAAGTAACCGTAAGATGTGCTTGCGGCGAAGAATTCGTGACCCGCTCCACTAAGGACAGCATCCGCGTTGAAATCTGCTCGAAGTGCCATCCGTACTTCACCGGTAAGCAGAAGTTCGTAGACGCAGGCGGACGTGTTGACAAGTTCAAGAGACGTCTTGCAGCTTCCGGAAAGTAATAGGAACGAGTTATACGGGACAGCTATGTCCCGTAAAAGCGGGGACAGGTATCTGTCCCCTTGTTTTTTTCTTAAACGGAGGTGAAAAATATGGAAGTAACCGAAAAGATAGAAATAGAAAAAGCGGCGATAGTGGGTGTCGTGACCTACGAAAATCCCGCAGAGGAATGTGAAGCGTCGCTTGACGAGCTTGAAAGATTGCTTGATACGGCAGGAGGCGAAGTTAAGGTGCGCCTTGTGCAGAACAAGGAAAATCCCGACGTCCGTACCTTCCTCGGAAGCGGTAAGATAAAGGAGCTTCGAGAGCTTTGTCAAAACGAGGGAATAACCCTCGTCGTCTGCGACTCCGAGCTGTCACCGTCGCAGATAAGAAATATGGAGGACGTTCTGAACGAGGGCGACAGCGAGCCGATACGCGTTATCGACCGCTCAATGCTTATCCTCGACATCTTCGCTCTCCACGCAACGAGCGCAGAGGGTAAGCTCCAGGTTGAGCTTGCACAGCTCAAATATACCGTTCCGCGTCTTATAGGTAAGGGACTTTCGCTTTCCCGTCAGGGCGGCAGCGGAAGTATTGCGGCAAGAGGACCGGGTGAAACGAAGCTTGAGCTTGACCGCCGTCATATAAAGCGCCGTATGCAGGCGCTCTCCGACGAGCTTGAAGACCTTGAACAGCGCCGCGCAACGCAGAGAAAGCAACGCGACCGTTCGGGAATCTGTAAGGTCGCAATCGTCGGATATACGAACGCGGGAAAGAGCACGCTTCTTAACCGTCTGACCGACGCGGGCATACTTGCCGAGGATAAGCTTTTTGCAACGCTTGACCCGACGACGAGAAAATTTGCGCTCCCCGACGGAACCGAGATACTCCTCGTCGACACCGTCGGATTTATAAGAAACCTGCCTCACCACCTGATAAAAGCGTTCCGCTCGACCCTCGACGAGGCGGCTTATTCCGATATTATCATAATGATGACCGACGCGTCGGATAAGGAAAACCAGGCACAGCTCGAGGTGACCGAAAAGCTTCTTTCCGACCTCGACGCAGGCGGAAAGCCGACGCTTTGCGTATTCAATAAATGCGATAACGAGGGCGAAAGTATACCGAAGCCCCCGACGTCGGTTCCGAGCGAAAACGTCTTTTATATCTCGGCAAAAACGGGGCAGAACGTCGACGCGCTCATTACGCGCTTAAGCGAGATAGTGAATGAAAAGACCGCGCGTCTCGTCTTTGAAATTCCGATGTCAAGGCAGGACGAGGTTGCGAAAATGTACCGCTTTGCAAAGGTCGAAAGCGTGGATTACGAAGGCGAAAATACCGTTGTCACGGCAGTCTGTGACAGCCGCGCGAAGGGAATGTTTGAAAAGTGGCTGAAGAAGTAAGAATAACCCTCGAAAAGTACGGCGAAGCGGAATTCACCGAGAAAAAGTCGGTGTTTTACGGCTACGCTTCACCCGTAAACAGCGAGGAAGAAGCGATAGAATTTATAAATACGATAAAGAAGAAGCACGGCGACGCGCGCCATAACGTCTACGCGTATATGGTCGGGAAGAACATCGCGCGTTATTCCGATGCGGGCGAGCCGCAGGGAACTGCGGGAATCCCCGTTCTCGACGTCATAAGAAAAAGCGGATTTACCGACGCGGTCATCGTCGTTGCACGCTATTTCGGCGGAATTTTGCTCGGCGCTGGCGGACTTGTAAGGGCTTATTCAACGGCGGCAAAAATGGCGGTAGACGAAGCGAAGATAGTGACTTACAGTACCTTCCGTCAGTTTGACCTCGTGCTGAATTATACCGACCACGGAAAAATAACGACGCTTTTGTCTAACGCAGACCCGATAAACGACGGCATAGATTATGCCGAAAACGTCAAGCTTTCGCTTGCACTTCCCGTCGATAAATACGACGATTTCAAGGAAAAAGTGCTTGAGATCACGGCAGGCAGAGCAGTGTTTACCGATAACGGAACACGCTTTGATAAACAGTAAAAAATGAGAGAACGCGCCCACGTTCGAGTGAACGCAAGCCGTTCTCTTGTTTTTCGACATAAAAAAGAGGACTTTTCGCACTTTTTGCGTATATTATATATAATCATAAGTTAAGAGAGCGATGGATTTCCCATTATGACCGAAATATTCGGAAACATTTTGTAGGGGGCGACGTCCCCGACGCCCCGTTGCTCCCGCGTTCGTACTATTCCGTAGTGCAAACGCTTATCTTGGCCGTGCTTATCCTCGATCTGTAACAGGAGGTTTTATATGACCGTTACCGAAATGATAAACGAAAAGGAAAAGGAGACCCTTTCGGAGTTTGCGTTTTTATCGGCGAACACAAAGGGCAGAGAATATCCTATAAATCCCTGCGACCTTCGCGGTGAGTTTCAGCGCGACCGCGACAGAATAATACACAGTAAGGCGTTCCGCCGACTGATGCACAAGACGCAGGTATTTCTTTCACCCGAGGCGGACCATTACCGTACGCGTCTTACTCACACGCTTGAGGTAAGCCAGGTCGCAAGAAGTATTGCAAGAGCGTTGCGTTTGAACGAGGACTTGGCAGAAGCGATAGCACTCGGACACGACCTCGGACATACGCCGTTCGGACACGCAGGCGAAAGGGTGCTCCGCCGTTGCTACGATCCGTCGTTTGCACATTACGAGCAGAGCATACGCGTCGTTGAGAAGCTTGAAAAGCTGAACCTGACGTGGGAGGTGCGCGACGGTATCCTTCATCACACGAAGGGCGGCGCGTCTACCCTTGAAGGAAAGCTGATACTCGAGGCAGACCATATAGCGTACATAAATCACGATATAGACGACGCCTGCCGCGCGGGAGTGCTTCGCTACTCCGACATTCCGTCCGATATAATAGAAACCCTCGGATATACGCACGGCGAGCGTATAAACACGATGGCGTTAAGTATCATAAGAGCAAGCGAGGGACGTCCCGTCATCGAAATGGAGCCGAAGATACGCGAGGCGACAGATCGCCTGCACGAGTTCCTCTATGAAAACGTCTACCGCAACCCGATCGCAAAGGGCGAGGAGGGCAAGGCGGAGGAGCTGCTTGAAAAGCTCTACGATTACTTTATAAACCACCCCGAGGAAATGCCCGACGAGCATAGAAACACGGCGGAAAGAGAGGGCGTATCCCGCGCAGTCTGCGACCATATTTCGTGTATGACCGACCGATACGCCACGAATCTTTACAAAAAGCTCTTCCTGCCCGACCCGTGGCGCGGTTGAATATAAGTTCGCGGTCATCTTGAGCGAAGTTCCGCCGAGATTCCGCTCCGCTGCACTCCGCGCGGCTGCGCCGTTCGACTACGCTGCGCTTCGCTCAGAATGACGGCGGCGGAACGCAGTCGATTGGATCTCGCGGATTAAAACAATCTTAAAGGAGGGAAATGATGATATCACCGCAAATTATCGAAGAAATCAAATACCGAAACGATATTGAAGAAGTAATATCACAGCACGTTTCCCTCAAAAGAGCGGGAAACAACTTAAACGGTCTTTGCCCGTTCCATAGCGAAAAAACGCCGTCGTTCACGGTGTTTACGGGAACGAAATCCTTTTACTGCTTCGGCTGCGGAGCGGGGGGCGACGTTATCTCGTTCGTAATGAGAACCGAGAATCTGACTTACGTTGACGCGCTTCGTGCCTTGGCAAAGCGTTCGGGAATTGAAATTCCCGAGGATGAAAAAAATCAGCAGTACGGAGTCCGCCGTGAGCGAATAATCGAAATGAATAAGGACGCTGCGCGGTTCTTCCACGAATGTCTGAAAAAGAGCAAGGAAGCGCAGGAGTACGTCGCAAAACGAAAGCTCTCGACCGCGCTTATCAAGCATTTCGGCGTCGGATACGCGCCGAACGACTTTGAGGTGCTTGCAAAGCACTTGCGAAGCAAGGGCTATACGCAGGAGGAAATGAAAGAGGGCTTCCTCTGCTCGATAAGCAAGAAAAACGGGAAATCGTACGACATTTTCCGAAACAGAATAATGTTCCCGATAATCGACGTCAAGGGCGATATAATCGCCTTCGGCGGACGAACGTTAAGTAACGATAAGGCGGAAGCGAAGTATATAAACACGAACGATACTCCCGTCTTTAACAAAAGGCGAAACCTGTTCGCACTCAACTACGCGAAGAATTCCTGCTCCGAGCAGATGATACTCTGCGAGGGCTATATGGACGTCATAAGCTTGCACGGCGCGGGCTTCACGAACGCAGTCGCATCCTGCGGTACCGCATTCACCCCCGACCAGGCGCGGCTGATGAAGAAATATACGAAAAGCGCGATAATATGCTTCGACGCCGACGAGGCGGGACAAAGAAATGCCGATAAGGTGTTCAAGCTGCTCTCCGAGGTCGGACTCGAAGCGAAGCTTCTGAAGGTCGAAAACGCAAAGGACCCCGACGAATTTATCGGTAAATTCGGTAAGGAAGCGTTTACGCGCCTGATGAACCGAAGCCGAAGCAGATTTGATTTCAAATTCTCGTCGATAATCTCAAAATACAATATAAACGACGTAAGCGACAAGGTGAAAGCCGCCGACGAGCTGTCAGATCTGCTTGCGAGCGGTTGGAGCGAGGTCGAGCGCGACGTTTACGGTAGACAAGTGGCGAAGCATCTTGATATTTCTTACGAAAGCTTCAAGCAAGATATTAAGCGCAAGATGTCGAAAAATGAAAAAGCAGAGAAAAAAGACGTCAAGAGAAACGTAATGATGTCGACGGAGGGCTACGGAGACCGTATAAACCCAGAGCGGCTTATGAATCAGGGCGCGGCGGGTGCCGAGGATGCAATTCTCGGAATACTCGCAACCTACCCCGAGCTTATCCCGATTGCAGAAAGCAAATCGGGACTTAAAGAGGACGATTTCGTAACCGAATTTAACCGCCGGGTGTATAAGAAAATGACGGAGCTCGGAAGCGGATTTGATATAGGGCTCATCGGCGACGATTTCAGCCAGGAGGAAATATCGCGCATCGTTCGGAATTCCGTCTCGCGGCAGTCGCTGACCGACAACGGCGAAAAGGTGCTTTCCGAATGTATATCCCGGCTAAAAGCTTTGAAGAAAAAGGAAAACCAGTCGCTCGAAGATCTGATCGCAAGTAAACGAAACAAAATATAAACGAGGGTAAAAAAATGGAAAAGGAAAACAACACTAACAATACCGTGCCTGAAGTAAACGTAACTGCAGGCAACGGCGAAAAGAAGTTCGACGTCCGCGAGCTTATCGAAAGAGGTAAGGCAAAGGGATCGCTTTCACAGAGTGAAATAATGGAGGCGTTCGAGGACGTAGATTACGATATAGAGCAGGTCGAAAAGCTCTATGAGGTCCTTGAAGGAATGGGAATAGAGGTAACGGGTTACCTCGATACGCCCGAGTTCCAGGCAATAGAAAACGACGTTGAGCGCTACGAAAGCGCAGAGGATATGGAAAAGATGCTCACGCAAGAGGGCCTTTCCGTTGACGACCCCGTTCGTATGTACCTTAAGGAGATCGGTACCGTTCCGCTTCTTGATTCCGAAAGAGAGCTTATGCTCGCAGAGAGAATGGCAGACGGCGATGTTAAGGCAAAGGACGAGCTCGTAAGAGCAAACCTTCGTCTTGTCGTAAGTATCGCAAAGAGATACGTCGGCAAGGGAATGTTCTTCCTTGACCTCATTCAGGAGGGTAACCTCGGACTTATGAAGGCGGTCGAGAAGTTCGACTACCGCAAGGGCTATAAGTTCTCGACCTACGCTACCTGGTGGATCAGACAGGCAATAACGAGAGCGATCGCGGACCAGGCAAGAACGATCCGTATTCCCGTCCATATGGTCGAGACGATCCATAAGGTCTCCCGTATACAGAGACAGCTCCTTCAGGAGCTCGGTCACGAGGCAAGTGCCGAGGAGATCGCAGAGCATATGGGAATGAGCGCCGAAAAGGTAAGAGAGATAATGAAGATCTCGCAGGATCCCGTTTCACTTGAAATGCCAATAGGCGAGGAAGAGGATTCTCACCTCGGCGACTTCATCGAGGACGACAGCAACCCCGCCCCCGCCGACGTTGCGGCGCAGCGTCTTTTGAGCGAACAGTTAAACGAAGTGCTCCATACCCTCACCCCCCGTGAAGAGCAGG
>CAZVVM010000072.1:0-9250 GCA_964630635.1 uncultured Ruminococcus sp.
GCGCTTTTCGATGCGCGGAATTATTGCGGCGTAGCCGTCGCTTCCGTATTTAAGACAGCGGTTCACACGGCTGATAGTCGCGGTGCTGAGTCCCGTTTTCTCCGCAATATCGGAATAAATGTAGTTCTTGTTGAGCATTCTTGCGGCAGTAAGACGCTTTGCCATTTCGCGGATCTCGGAAACTGTGCAAAGATCCTCGAAAAACGCGTAACACTCATCAAGGTCGCTCAGGGTGAGAATTGCTTTGAACAGAAAATCGGTCTGCTCATCTCTTATCTTGTCAGACATAATGTCCTCCCGTTATTTATTCGCGGAAGCGAACGATTTTGTTCGGCGCGGCAAAAAACGACCTCGCTCGCGCCTATCCTTAAATATTGTACCACCATTTATTGACTTTGTCAACATAAAATTTCACAAAGCAAGTCGGTTATTTGTATATTATGTGATATAAGATCATCCTTAACGGACAAGGACGCAAAGTGATGTTTATCCAATCCGGTAAGTGATGCGCCCTTCGGGCTTTTTTGAATGTCAAAATTAAAAGTATTATCAAAACATTAGTTGACTTTTTTTATTTTGTGTGATAATATTGAAGCAACAAGCGAAAGGGGCATCAATATGATTAAAACCTGCATCAGCAAAAACTGGAAGTTCACGGAAATACCGATAAATAACGGATATCAAGACGTTGACCTTCCCCACGATTACTCCGTTGTTCAAGAAAGAGATGAAAACGGTGACGGAAACAACGGCTATTTCCGTCTTGGTTGCGGAAAATATGCGAAGTTTTTGACCTTTGAAAAAAACAAGCACTACATTCTTCACGTCGACGGTGCATACAGTATCTCCGAGACAAGCTTGAACGAGAATGTTCTTAAAATTCATCCACACGGCTACACTCCGTATCTTGTTGACCTGACGGATAGCATCGTTTACGGCATAAATAACAAGCTTGTAATCACAACAAATCCCATTGAACACGCTACCCGTTGGTATAGTGGCGCGGGGCTTTATCGCGATGTTTTTTTGTATGAGGGCGGCGCTGTAAGAATTGAGCCGTGGGATATGTTTGTTTCCGCTGCTCAGGTTAAGGACAATACGGCGGAAATCAAGCTCTCCTATACAGTAAGCTCGGACGAGGACGTTACTGCTAAAATCGCCTTTACGGTAAGCGAGAAAAACGGTAATGATGTTTTGACGGATACCATAGAAGTTCATCTTAAAAAGGGCAAAAACGAGTTGGAAACAAGACTTACCGTTTTGAATCCTAAGATATGGGACGTCGACACTCCAAACCTTTACACGCTGAAAACAGAGATTTTCACAAATGGCAATTTGACCGACACGACCATAGAGAATTTCGGTATTAAGACCATCGAGGTTTCTGCCGAAAACGGTCTTGTTGTAAACGGCAAAAGCATCAAGCTCAGGGGCGGATGTATTCATCACGACCACGGTGCGTTAGGCGCAAAGGCATACGCGGAAAGCGAAAGAAGAAAGATTCGAGTTTTGAAGGAAGCGGGCTTTAATGCGGTAAGAATTGCACATAATCCGCCGTCTCTTGCGCTTCTTAACGCCTGCGACGAGCTTGGAATGTTTTTGATGGACGAGGCGTTTGACGTTTGGAGAAAGAGAAAATTCGTTACACACGATTATCATATTTTCTTTACCGACAAGTGGCGTGAAGATCTTGCCCTTATGGTAAGACGCGACCGTAACCACCCCTGCGTTCTCTCCTATTCCATAGGAAACGAGATATACGAAATCGACGGTACCTCGGGCGGAGCCGAGCTTTCGGCGGAAATGGTTGCCGAGGTGAAAAAGTACGATGATACAAAGCTTGTAACCGCCGCAATTCAAAAGATTTCCTTGGCCGAATATCAATCAGAGGACATCGACACGGCAGATTATAAGGAGTATATGGCATCTCGCACGGGAAACGGAGACGTCGAAAAAATCATCGAGATTACAAAGCCGATCGAAGCACCGCTTGATATCATCGGATGCAACTATTATCATTCAAAATATGAGCAGTTCCACAAAGCAAATCCCGACAAGGTTATCTGGGGTTCCGAAAACTGGAATATCGGCTCGGATGCAAACATTTTTGACTATTGGAACAACGTTTTAAATAATTCCTATAACATTGGCGACTTCACCTGGACAGCTATCGACAATCTCGGAGAGGTTGGAATGGGCATTTCCTATTGGGAAGACGAGGTTGCTAAGGTTCACCCCATAAAGTATCCGTGGAAGAGCTGTTTCCAGGGTGACCTTGACCTTTGCGGTATGCGTAGACCTCAATCCTATTACCGCGAGGCAATTTGGTTTGACGATACCCCTATAAGAATTTTTGTAACCCATCCAAAGAATTACGGAAAGCAGCATTACGGCACTCGCTGGCACTGGCATGACGTTGAAGAAACCTGGAGCTTTGGAGACGAATATCAAGGTAAGCCGTTTATTGCCGAGGCATATACCAAAGCCGATTCGGTAAAATGGTACATAAACGATAAATTCGTAGCCGAAACCCAGCCCGTCAAAGCAATCGCTACCCTTGATGCAGTATATGAAAAGGGAACAATAACCGCAGTTGCCATAAAGGACGGTAAGGAACAGTCAAGAGCAACGCTTTATACCTGCTCAGAGCCGTCAAAGCTCCTTCTGAACGTGGAGGACAACGGCTACACTTGGGAAGACAGACGGCTTATCTACGTTGATATTACCGTAACCGACTGTGACGGAAATATCATAAGAGATTATGATGAGACGCTTTCTGCCGAAGTTGTCGGCGGCTCTCTTGAAGCAATTTTCTGCGCGCGTCCCTGCTGTGATGACGATTATACCGCGTCAACCTGCCACACCTTCAGAGGTCAGGCGCTTGCGATTATAAAGACAACTGTCGGATCAGACGTTACTCTTAAAGTTACCTCAGGCGAGCTTGAAAGCTCAGTTAATATTATAGCCGAATAAAAACAACAAAGCAGTGCCGACGCAAGCTGAATTGCGTCGGCACTGTTTTTTGAAAAAACTACCGCGTTTTTCAGAGCCGAAACCATTTCTCCCCTTGAAAGATATAAGTTTATCAGATATTCCGCCGTGGTTGACAAGCGTGCGTTAATATGTTATACTTTACTCTGTATAAATATATAAAGAAACGGATCAAACTGTGGACGTAAAAATCAAGATAAAATCAACGGTGACAGACCTTGCCCTCGCCGATAAATATACTGCGACCCTGAAGGACGGATATTTCCGTTCGGATAGCGGTGAGCGTCTTCCTTACGAGATGATGGCAGAAGAATGTGACGAGGTGATCGAATACACCGTTCGCGGCGAATACCGCGAGGAAAACGGGAAAGCGTATATATCGTATAAGGAGCCCGAGGACATCGGGCTTGATTGCGTTACGACGCTTATTTTCGATACCCAAAATAAAAACACAGTAACTATGACGAGAAGCGGGGAATTAAGCGCCGCGTTCTGCTTCGATCCCGTAAATAAGCGCCAGAGATGCAGCTACGAAACGCCGTATATGCCCGTCGAATTTACGGTCAATACGAGAAAGGTCGCAAATACCGTTACCGATAAGGGCGGTGCTATGCTGCTCGATTACTGCATCGAGATCAGAGGCGTAAATACCGAAAGAAACAAACTGTTTATTAAGGTGACACCGATATGACGCCGAACGAATTTCGCACGGAACTTAAAAAGCTGAAGGGCGGCTACCTCTTCTGCGGTGAAGAGGATTACCTCAAAAGGCATTACCTTTCGTCGCTCCGCAAAACGGCGGTCGACGAGGGCGACGTTTTTAACCATATCGTGCTGTCAGGCGAAAACTACTCACCCGAGCGCCTTTTTGCCGCTGTCGAAGCACTTCCGATGATGGCGGAAAGAAAGCTGATCGAGGTTAATTCGCTGTATATTTCGTCAATGTCCGATAGCGACCTTGAAGCCCTCGCATCGGTTTTGCGCCGCCTTCCCGAATACGAATATAATATTCTCGTCCTATACACCGAGCCGGACGAGCTTGATATCGGAACTAAAAAAGCGCCGTCAAAGGAATTCAAGCTGCTTAGCGAATGCCTGACGCCCGTCGTTTTCGAAAGAGAAACGCCCGCGCGCCTTTGCTCTTGGGTCGCAAAGCACTTCGCGTCGGAGCTTATAATAGCGCCGCCCGATACGGTGACTCTGCTTATCGACAGATGCGGATGCGATATGTACGCGCTTTCAAACGAAATAGATAAGCTTTCCTGCTACCTGAAAACGCAGGGCAGAGAAAAGCTGACGCTTGATGACGTGTTGACGGTCTGCGGTGAAAGAAAAGAGATCGCCGCCTTCGATTTTGCAAACGCCATATTGGATCTCGATGCCCAGAAGGCGTTTTCCGTACTCGGCGAAATGAAAAAGCAGAAGGAAAAGCCCGAAATTATACTCGGAAGCATATCGAGGGTGATATGCGACCTCGAAATAATCAAGTATTCGACTGAGAACGGAATACCTCTTTCCGAGATCGCAAAGAAGCTGAAATTCCACGAATACAAGGCAGGGCTTTACGCAAAGAGCGCGTCGCGCACGACGGTCGAGCGCCTTCGTGAGCTGACCGAAAAATGTTATGAGGCGGATCTGCTTATCAAATCCTCAAAGCTCGATAATTACGTTATTCTCGAACGGCTCGTCATTGAGGCGACGAGAAGATAAAGGAGGGCTATGCCCGATGAACAAAAACAAAAGGGATAAGGAACGCGCCCGCATAGAACGCTTTGACCGCGCCTTAAAGGATAAATTCGTAACGGCATTTATGCTTGCACCGGCGCTGTCGGTAATGATACTGTCGGTAGTATATCAATCCTTCAGCTCAACGAAGGTTGCGCTTGCAAGCGAACCAGGGGTTGTTCTCGGTTACCTTACGCTTATAACGGTGCTTGCCGCTATCATACTCGCCGTAATGTATAATAAGACCTTCGTAACGCTCGCTCTGTCACTTCTTTTCGGGCTTGCATCGATAAGCTACGGAATGGTAATAATAAGCGGAACGACGGACGTCCTTGAAGACGGATTTTTCGATATGCTTATGTCAGTATTCGTATTGCCGATCATATCGTTTATATCGGTAACGGGAGTCGGAAGCGGAAAGCCGCATATTTTACCGCTTATCATATCTGTCGTGATAACGGGTATTTCGATCGGCGCGACGGTCTATATAGTTAAAAAACAGAAAAAGGCGGAAGAGGAACGTGAACGCAAAGCTGAAGCTCGTAAGTCCCGTAATAGTCGAAGGAAAGTACGATAAGATCAAGCTTTCGTCCTTTATCGAAAGCGAGATAATAGCTCTGAACGGATTTGGCATCTTCAAGGACGAAAAGAAGCGCCGGATGCTTAAAAATATTGCAAAAGAGCGCGGGCTTATAGTACTTACCGACAGCGACGGCGGCGGTCTTGTGATCCGAAACCACCTGCGCGCACTCATTCCGAGCGATCAGCTTACGCATCTTTATATCCCCAAGATCGAAGGCAAGGAGAAGCGCAAGGACGAGGGCTCAAAAGAGGGGCTTCTCGGTGTTGAAGGAATGGATATTACGCTTTTGCGCTCACTTTTTGAGCCGTTTTTGGCTGAAAAAGTGCAGAAAAACGCCAAAAAAGTGACCAAAACGGACCTGTTTTGCGACGGTTTTCTCGGAGACGAAGGGAGCAGTGAGAAGCGTAAAAAGCTCTGCGAGAAGTGCTCGCTTCCCGATAACATTTCTGCAAATGCTCTCCTCGAGGCGATCAATCTGCTGTATGACTATGACCGCTACAAGGAAATAATAAACGAGATAGATAAATGATAAGCATTTTGAAAAAATATAAAATGCAGATAAAGTACCTGATATTCGGAGTGCTGACGACGGTCGTCGACTTCGGAATATCGTTTCTGCTATACAAGGTTACAAATCACCATATTGCAAATATCGCCGCGTGGTGCGGCGCAGTAATATTCGCTTACGCGGTAAATAAAATATTCGTTTTCGAAAGTAAGCGAAGCGGCATAAAGGCGCTTGCCGGCGAGTTCGGAGCGTTCGTCGGAAGCCGCGTGCTGTCGCTCATTATGCAGGAGGGAATATTCGTTCTTGCCGTCGATATTTTGACGCTCAATAAGGAAATTACGAAAATTGCCGCATCGGTGATCGTCGTGATAACCAACTATTTCCTCGGAAAACTGATCTTCTCAAAAAAAGAAAAGGCGGATAAAGTATGAAGCTCAACTACAAGCGCACGCTTCTGTGCGGATTTGCATTTTTTGCGATAACTGCATTCTGGCAGGCATACGATGCAACCATACCCGTAATACTGACAAATAAATTCGGTATGTCGCAGACCTGGTCGGGTGCAATTATGGCACTTGATAACGTGCTTGCGGTATTCCTTTTGCCGCTCTTTGGCGCAATATCGGATAAGCATAACGGCAAAAGGGGAAAGAGAACGCCCTTTATACTTGTCGGAACGATATTAGCTGCGGTCATTCTTATGGGACTTTCGGTCGTAGATAACGCGCAACTGAAAAATATATCCGAGGTTTCAAAAATAGACGATCCTTCTGCACTTGAAGTCATATATGACAGCCAGTGCGATAAGCGTTTGCGTACGCCCGACGGCAAGAACTTCGTTCTTTCCGACGTGTTTGAGAGCAAGGAAGAATTTATGTCGGTAAAATCGACCTACACGGACGAAGACGGCGAAGAAGAGATAAATCCGCTTTACACAAATTACGTTGCTCCCGCAAGACAAGCTTACGTTGCAGAAAAAACTGCCGAAAATTCGACGGAGCTTATACTGTTTGTAGTGCTTCTTTTTGCGCTCCTCGTTTCTATGTCCGTGTTCCGCTCTCCTGCGGTTGCACTGATGCCCGACGTAACCGTGAAGCCGCTTCGAAGCAAAGCAAATGCAATAATAAATCTTATGGGTACTGCGGGCGGTATAATCGTTCTTGTTCTCGGTATGGTATTTGCTACCTCTGCGGTTAAAAATCAGTTGATGAGCTATACCGCGTACTACGGTGTCATAGCAGGGGTTATGCTGGTGTCCCTTGTCGTATTTCTTCTTACGGTCAAGGAGAAAAAATGGGCTGATGAGATGCAAGCCGACAGCATAAAGTACGGAATCGAGGAAGAAACAGAGGCGGATTCTCCGAAAAGGACAATGTCCAAATCGGAAAAAATATCTCTCATTTTCATTCTGCTGTCCGTTGCGCTCTGGTACTTCGGATATAATGCCGTAACCTCGAAATACGCAGTATATGCAACCAACATTCTGAATAAGGATTATAATACGACAATGCTCATTGCCCAGGCAGCGGCAATAGTAGCATACCTTCCTGCCGGTCTTATCGCTTCGAAGATCGGAAGGAAAAAGACGATCATCGGCGGTGTCGTTATGCTGTCGGGCGCGTTCCTCGCGGCATCGTTTATGGACGCTTCTTCACCGACCGTACTGATGAACGTGATGTTCGCCCTTGCAGGTATCGGCTGGGCTACGATAAACGTAAACTCCTTCCCGATGGCGGTAGAGATGTGCTCCGGCGCAGACATCGGTAAATATACGGGATACTATTATACCGCTTCCATGACCGCGCAGATCATCACTCCGATCTTCTCGGGATTTTTGATGGACAATATAGCCGATACCGTTCTGTTCCCGTACGCCGCGATCTTCTCGGGACTTGCGATCATTACGATGCTGTTTGTTAAGCACGGTGACAGCAAGCTGCCGACGAAAAAATCACTCCTTGAACACCTTGACGTGGATGACTGATTATGATAGCACTGTATATAACCCTCGCCGTTATCGGCGTATTCGTATTTTTATATTTCTTCGCAATTTGCCCCGCAAACGGACGCAAAGCCGCGGCGTTTGACGGAAAATATATCGCTCACCGCGGGCTTCACGGCGGCGATATCAAGGAAAACACGCGCGAAGCGTTTGAAAAAGCTGTCGAGCACGGTTACGGAATAGAGCTTGATATCCAGCTTTCAAGCGACAAGGTCGCCGTAATAAATCACGATTACACACTCAAAAGAGTGTTCGGCGTCGACAAAAAAGTGTCAGAGCTTACCGCAAGGGAGCTTCGTAGAATAGGCGTTCCGACCTTAAAAGAGGTGCTTGAAATTATTGGCGGTAAGGTTCCGCTCGTTGCCGAGATAAAGGGCGAAAGCACGGATCTTGCCGTCTGCGAAAAAGCGGCAGAGCTGCTTGACGATTACGACGGTATCTACTGCGTCGAGTCCTTCAATCCGATGCACCTGCGTTGGTTCAAGAAGAACCGTAAGCGGGTTATCCGCGGTCAGCTTTCGACTGCTTTCGGTAAGCGTGATGATAAAAAGAGTCTGCTCCATCAGCTTCTTCGCCACCTGCTCCTCAATTTCCTTTCGCGCCCTCATTTTATCGCGTATGAATTCAAGTATAAGAGCGTTTCTGCACGCCTTTGCGCCCTTCTCGGCGCACATATGGTCTGTTGGACGCCTAAAAGCGCCGACGACGTAAACGCGTCAAAAAAGCATTACAGAACCTTTATTTTCGAAGGATATGAGCCGTAATAATACCTTCTCCTGAGGGAGAAGGGGACCGCGCGAGGGGTTCCCAAATGCGAATGAAATGAGCGTTTGGGGTTCGCTCGTAGTGGTGGATGAGGAGTAATTAAGTGATACCATACAATAAAGAACTTGTTGAAAACGCGAGAACTCTTCGGAAGAATATGACATCCGAAGAGAAGGAACTATGGTACAAATTTCTGAAACGCCTACCTTTCAATGTAAGACGCCAACATAATATTTGCGATTATATTGTTGACTTTTATATTGCCGAAAAGAAAACGGTTATAGAGATCGACGGCTCGCAGCATTATAATCCTGAACACAAACGCGCTGATATTGAAAGGGATTACAAATTATCTCTTTGGAATATTACGGTTTTGAGGTATTCAAATTCCGATATTAATAAGAACTTGGACGGGGTTGTAAGGGATATTTTGAAAAAATTAGATTTGACATTTGATGATCTAAAACCTTCAAAATGACACCTCATCCGTCGGCTGCGCCGACACCTTCTCCCGCTGGAGAAGGTAAATAAACGTTTCAGCGCAATACAAGAATATCCGTGCCTATAAATGTCATAGAACGGCGTTGCGATTTTATCCTAAGACGAAAAAATGTTGCATAAATACCTTCTCCTGAGGGAGAAGGGGGACCACGCGAGGGGTTCCCAAATGCGAATG
>CAZVVM010000073.1:0-9047 GCA_964630635.1 uncultured Ruminococcus sp.
AAATGCCTTCCGGTTACATACCACCCTCAAAACTTCGCTAAGAACACATAGCAAAGCGGGGAAGGGATTTTTAGTTTTACATTGAGCTTGCGATTATTTCAAAGCTGGACGTATCGAATATGATACCCGTTGCCTTTGCAATTACATCGTTATCGGTTATGGAGCTGCTTGCGTAGTATCTGCTACCCTCGTAGAGGTGGTCGACCTGGAACTGGTAGTAGCCCTTACCGACAACATTGCCGTCCTTATCCTTGACTGTGAGGTTGACCTTCGTGTACTTGTAACCCCAGGAGGAATAGGTCTCAAGGGAGAGATTTACGGTGTTTTCACCGACGGTGATAACGTTTTCGGAAAGACCGAGAGTCATCTTTACGTAGTCGCCGTCCTTGGCGAAAGCGAACGTAAGCTTGTCGAGCGGCTGAACCTTTGTCGTTTCAGACAGACCTTCAACAGTGAAGGTTGCGTTTCTGGGGAAGTAAAGACCGTAATCTCTTACGTAGCTTTCAAGCTCGCTGTCCCATTCCGAACAGTTGAATTGAACGGTATCGCCGTTTTTGAGATAGCTGCCGGGATATGCGTCGTAGTAGAAGGAAAGGAAGTTTCTTCCGTTTTCGTCTGCAACGACGACCGTGATCTTATAGTAGTAGTTTTCTTTTGTAAGAGAAAGCTTTACGGTGTATTTTTCGTCGTCGGTCTTATATATGCGGTTAGCTTCGGGAAGCTCAAAGTTGAAGCTTCCGTATCCCTGATAGCCCGTAAAGGAATAGGTTCCGCGGCTTACGGGATCAGCGTTGAACGGCTCTGTAAGACTCGATACTTCAACTTCAAAGGACTGCGGGAAGGAGATTCCGTAATACGAGAGGACATCCTCTACGCTTGCGGAGGTCTCGAACTTGATCTTGTCTCCGTTCTTTATCTTGGTACACTTGTCTGCGTAATAGATTATGCTTCTTATGTGTTCATCCTCGGAGTTGTAAAGCTCTGCGCGGAGCTGGGATGAATATTCGGAAGTGGAATAAGGATTGTTGAGCTTGACCTTGAAGCCCTCTATTTTGACTTCTTCCGTCGGGATCTCAAAGTTCATCGTCGCAACGGTGCTCATACCCGTGAACTTGAAGTTGACGTATTTAGTAAGCTCGGCGTAGATCGGCTCTTCAAGACCCGATACGGTGTAGGATCTTGTCTGCGATGCGAGAATGAGTCCGTATCCGCTGTAAAGGGACGAGGTATCGTAGTCGCTTGCGTTGATGGAGAGATTTACCGTATCGCCGTTCGAAAGGTGCTCGTAGCGGTCAAACATTGCGCGGACACTCGTTATGTAGGAATCGCTCTTCGTTTCATAGATCTCGATGCTGAGGCGATGGCTTTGATGCATAACGCGTGCCTCAAGACCGTTTATGAGCGGGAATACCAAGGTGTCAAGGGTCTGGGGCATACCGTATCCGTCGTAGCCGTCGAATACGGGGGTGATGTAATCGAGAAGGTTAAGCTGTGTCGACTTATAAAGCCCCTTTACCTTTACGGTCTTATGGCGGAGAACGAACTTGTAGCCGTCGATCTCGTCATAGATCTCTTTATTGATCTTAAGCTTGATCTTGATCTTCTGACCGTTTTTGAGAGAGTTAAGCTCTTCTTCGGTCATATCGATATAGGGAGTGATATACATTCCTATCGACTCCTCGTCGGCATCGTCACCGAAAAGCTTCTTGTTGAGCTTATCAAACTTTTTGTTTTCTTCATCACTTGTGCTCAAGTAAGCGCGGCCGCTTCCGTCAACGCCCTCGAAAACTACGTGGAAGTAATCGTCGATATATATCTTCTTGGGCTGGGAAGCGATGATGATAATCGTAACGATAGCAGCGATAACGAGAAAGAGCGCGACTGCTGCGATTATGACGTTTCTCTTATTTGAGAAAAACTTTTTGAGTGCCAAAGAGAATGCAGAGGGTGTTGCGGGGGCTGCTGCGGCAGCTGTTGCGGCTGCTGCTGCGGGGGCAGGAGCTGCGCCCGGTTCGGTCGAGCTTCCGCATTTTTCGCAGAATTTTGCGCCGTCGGGAAGCTGTGCACCGCATTTTTCACAGAACATAGTGTTGTCTCCTTAATAAATAATAGTGATAAGCTCATTATACTATCATTTTATCGCTTTTTCAAGAGGAAATTACAATAATTTAGCATATATGCCAATAATATTTGCTTCAATGTTCCTTGACGAAACACCGATACTGATGTTATAATAGGAGAGAAGTAACAATACGGAGGCGGCTATGACGAAATATATCGCATTTTGTAAAATAGTTGAATGTAAGAGCTTTACCCGTGCCGCCGAAGCACTCGGCTACACGCAGGCGGCGGTGAGCCAGATGGTAAGAACCCTCGAAAAGGAGCTTTCGGTCACGCTTTTCGTAAGAAGCCGAAAGGAGATCCTTCTGACGGGAGAGGGTGAGGTGCTTTATCCGTTCGTAAAAAAGCTCGTCAATTCGCATAACGAGCTGTTTAACCGCGTTTCGGAGATAACGGGTCTGTCATCGGGAGAGATAAGGATAGGTACGTTCTCGAGTATGTCGCAACGGCTTCTTCCCGGTGCGATGAGCGATTTCGGAAAAATATATCCAGGAATAAGATTTGCCCTTACTCAAGGCGACAACACGACTCTTCCCGAGCAGATAAGAAACGGAAGCATTGATTTCGGCTTCGTTTATCCCGAGGCGTCAAACGGGCTTGTGAATATTCCGATAGCGTCGGACTCGTTCCTTGCCGTTTTTCCCGAGGGGCATCCGTTTGCGGGCAAAGAATGCGTGACGCTTAAAGAGATGTCGGCAGAGCCGCTGATCCTGACGGACGAGGGCGGAGTCAATACCGTTCTTGCCGCCTTTGAAAAAGAGAAGATTTTCCCCAATATAAAGTACCGTATACACGACGACCATACTATACTTTCAATGGTCGAAAAGGGAATAGGCGTGAGTATACTGCCGTCGATGATACTTGACCGCGCGTCGTACAGGATAAAGACCGTGCCGATAAAAACTCCCGTTACGCGTACCGTCGGCGTGTCGTATCTCAGCGACGAGCTTTTGCCCATCGCGGCGAAGAGATTTATTGAATTTCTGCGCGAAAATATAGTAAATTATCTGCCGAAGGAATATTCGGTAGAGGAGTAAGGAAACGATGAATACGAGAAAATTTGATACAAAGGTTCAGCACCTTAAATTCATGGTGCTTCGTGAGGTCGCGCGCAATGCGTGGAATGCGACGCTCGTTGAAAATATAACCGAGATACCCGAGCAGATCGTCCCCGGAAACACTCCGACTATGCGGTGCTGTGTTTACAAGGAGAGGGCAATTCTCGGTCAGAGAGTCAAGCTTGCTATCGGTGGTCACAAGGCGAACCCTAATATTATCGAGGTTATTGATATAGCGTGTGACGAATGTCCCGTCGGCGGTTACGAGGTAACGAACGCTTGCCGCGGATGTCTTGCGCACCGTTGCGAGAACGTCTGCCCCAAGGGCGCGATATCCTTTGACCGAGGGCAAAAGGCGTTTATTGACAAGAGCAAGTGCATCGAGTGCGGAAAGTGCGCAAATGCCTGCCAGTTCCAGGCGATAATGAACTTCAAGCGCCCCTGTGAGCTTGCCTGCAAGGTCAATGCAATTTCGATGTCGGAAACGAAGGCGGCGTCGATTGATAATGATAAGTGTACTGCGTGCGGTGCCTGCTCGTATATCTGCCCGTTCGGTGCGATTTCGGAAAAGTCGTTTATACTCGATGCGGTCGATATAATCAAAAAGAGCGATTTCGGCAAGAAGCATAACGTATATGCAGTCGTTGCGCCCGCGTTTGCAAGTCAGTTCAACTACGCGAAGCGCGGTCAGCTCATTTCGGGAATCAGAAAGCTCGGATTTACTCACGTTATCGAGGCGGCTGTCGGTGCTGACATAGTCGCGGTGAACGAAGCAAAGGAGCTGGTAGAGAAGGGAATCCTTACCTCGTCCTGCTGTCCTGCGTTCGTTTCCTATATAAAGCAGGAGTTCCCCGAGCTTGAAAAATACGTGTCGCATAATCAATCGCCGATGATAGCGACGGGCGAGCTTATAAGGAAGAACGATCCCGATGCGAAGATCATTTTCGTCGGTCCCTGTACAGCGAAAAAGGACGAGCTTAATCTCGGGGATAACAAAAGCGTGATCGACGCGGTGATAACCTTTGAAGAGCTTTACGCGCTTTTCAGAAGCCGCGATATAAGTATTGCAGAGCTTGAGGAAAGCGAGCTTGACAGCGTCGCGTCGCCCTACGGCAGAAGCTTCGGACGCACGGGCGGACTTTCCGAAGCCGTCGCGCAGGCGCTCAAAGAGAGCAGAAGCGATTTCGAGGTTAAACCCGTCGTCTGCAACGGCATCGAGGAATGTAAAAAGGCGCTTCTGATGCTCAAAAAGGGCGTTCTGAAGGGCAACTTCATCGAGGGAATGGCTTGCGTCGGCGGATGCGTTAGCGGCGCGGGCTGCCTTACGCATTTTGATAAGAGTGCGGAGGTCGTTGATACCTTCGCAAAAGAATCGGGAAAGAAAACGATCTCACAATAACATAAACGAACAAACCCGCGAGCGGATTTCCGCTCGCGGGTTTTTATGCGCGGCGAAGCATCGGGCGGTTGACGGATGAGGTGTAGCCGCGAAGCGGCGTTATACCTTCTCCAGCGGGAGAAGGTGTCTCCGCAGGAGACGGATGAGGTGTCAAAGAGTATATCATAGCGAATAAAATGAGCTTTGACAATTCCTTTTCTCTCTATATCGGGAGATTACTCCTCATCCACCGCTACCCAAGAACCCCAAAAGCTCATTTCATTCGCATTTGGGAACCCCGGGATGCGGTCCCCCTTCTCCCTCAGGAGAAGGTATATAAGCGCAAATCCCACTATTGACAAACAATCTTCACCGTGATAAAATGAGAGTGCCAAACAAAATTCAATCATTTTCCCAAGGGATACGTGTTTTTATTTTTCGGTAAAAACGCTATGCCTCTTTTTCCGTATTCTTTAGGGAAAATGAATTTTGTTTGGCGACAATGTGGGCTACGCGTTTTTCGGTGCGTCAGCTTGCGTTGGCGCACTTTTTATTTTTTGAAGGAAAAGAAATGAAATCAAAAACCAAATTAGACGGACTGCAAAGAATGAGCAAATGGCCAAGGCATATTGCGGAATATGTATCTAAAAACGTGAAGAGAAATTTTATACTCACGCAGTCCAAGCACTCAAAGCATAAAATTATGGCGACAAGACTTGAAGACACAGATGTTTTGATAAGCTACAATCCGGATGCTGAATATTTTGTTGCTTGGAGCGCTCCGATAAACACGATTCAAAACATTGATGATCGGGATGATGTTCACTTTGTGCTTAGGAACAGAAGTCATATTGCCGCCGGAACAAAATTCTCGTCGGTGTATGAGAATACTGGATCTTATACGGACATAAAGAGCGGCAAAGTTTTTTCTCGTGTATATAAAAAAATATGTGTTTTTTCTGTGGAGAATTTTATTGAGTTTTACGAGAATTTTGAAAAATATATTCTGCCAAATTCTAAAGACGCAGGATACAAGACCCCTGTTTTTAATTCTAACGGTAAAGAAATTATAGGTTAAGGAGACAATTATCATGAAAAAAACATTATTTACACTTTTCACTGTTCTTGCGGTAGTAATTCTTTACGCCGTTAGCTTTGGCGGCATAGAAGCCCGCGCAGAAACAAGAGGGACAACAGGCGACTGCATATGGGTTTTGAGTGAATCGACTCTTATAATAAGTGGCGATGGTCCGATGGCGGATTATTACAAAGAAGATCTTATTCCTTGGGGTAA
Organism: uncultured Ruminococcus sp.; assembly: GCA_964630635.1. GTDB lineage: Bacteria > Bacillota > Clostridia > Oscillospirales > CAG-272 > Colimorpha_A. The sequence continues at coordinate 5,852 of CAZVVM010000073.1, forward strand.
AAACATAAGAGAAGTGATTATACAGGACGGTGTTACAAATATTGGCACATATGCGTTCTACAATTGTGGTGGGATTTCAAGTATAACAATCCCTGATAGTGTCACGAGTATTGGTGACTACGCATTTGAAGGATGTGAACGCTTAACAAGCATAAGTATCAGCAGTGGTGTAACGAGCATTGGAGCGGAGGCGTTCTCTAGCTGCGGAAGATTAGAGAAGATCAATGTTAGCAATAATAATTCTTTTTACTGTGACATTGATGGCGTGTTGTTTAATAAGGAAAAAACAGAAATTCTTGAGTATCCTTCCGGCAAAACCGAGTCGTCCTATGTTGTGCCCGACAGCGTCAAGAGCATTGGGGTTCAAATATTCAACGGTTGTACTAGCTTGACGAGCATAACTATTGGTGACGGAGTAACGAGCATTGGAGATCGGACGTTCTCATTCTGTTCGAATGTAAAGAGCGTAACGATTGGTAACAATGTCACGAGCATTGGCGATTCTGCGTTTGATTATTGCAGTAATTTAACGAACATAACGATTCCAAATAGTGTTAACTCTATTGGCGGCTCTGCCTTCTATAATTGCTCATCGCTAACGAGTATAAATATCCCCGACAGCGTCACGAGTATTGGAGATTGGGCGTTTTACGGTTGCTCAAGCTTAACGAGCATAAATATCCCCGACAGCGTTACTAGCATTGGAACTCGTGCATTTAGCCATGTGAAAACCGCTAATTTCACGAGGAATATTGATAACCTTAACATAGACACGTTCTCATCCTCAAACCTTAAAACCGTCAACTTTGGCGGTACGCTTGCGGAATGGGAAGCTATGGTATACAGCGGTGACGAGCAGTTCTCAAACGCTACGATAATCTGTACTTGCCTTGACAACGCGCATGTTTACGATAATGCAAGCGATTATACATGTAACGCTTGCGATTATACCAAAGATCCCTGCGCCGAAGGACACTCGTATAAAACTACTTGGTCAAATGACGGTTCAAAGCATTGGCACGAATGTTCCGTCTGCTCCTCAAAGAAGGACGAATCAACTCACACTTATGACAACGCCTGTGATACCACCTGTAACACTTGCGGTTATGCCCGTACTATAACTCATTCTTACAAAACAATTTGGGACAAGGATTCGACTAATCACTGGCACGAATGCTCCGTCTGTTCCGCAAAGAAGGACGAAGCAACGCACACCTATGATAACGCTTGCGACACGACTTGCAATGTCTGCGGTTATACCCGTACCGTAACCCACAGCTATCAGACAACTTGGTCGAAGGACAGCTCGAAGCATTGGCACGCTTGCTCGGTATGCGGAGCGAAGAAGGACGAAGCGTCTCATACACCCGGAGTTGCTGCTACCGAGAACACGGCGCAGACCTGCACGGCTTGTGGCTACGTTATACAGGCGGCGCTCGGACATACTCATTCCTACGGAAGCGCATGGGAAAAGGACATTAACGGTCACTGGCACGAGTGCTCCTGCGGATCAAGGAAAGACGAGGGAACGCATACCTATGACGGCGGCAAGGTAACTAAGGAGCCAACTGTCGACGAGGAAGGCGTAAAGACCTATGCCTGTACTGCTTGCGGTGCAACCAAGACCGAGGCGATGGCGAAGCTGCCGCCTGCTACGACCGAAAATCAGACGACGCCCGAAGATACGACCCCGCCCGACGAAAGCACAACCCCCGACAGCACGACTGCGCCCGACACGACGGAACCCGACGTTACCGTTCCCGAAACGACCGACAGCGAAAAGGGAAGCGGCAAAAAGGACAACACGACGACTGTTGTGATTATTATTGTAGCTTCCGCTCTTGCCCTCGGAGGCGTCGGAACGGCGCTTGCGCTTATTCTTAAAAAGAAGAAATAATTAGATTATTAACGGATGCTTTGCATCCTACACCTCATCCGTCACCTTCGGTGACACCTTCCCCTGAGGGGAAGGCAAGACGTCAATTCGCGTTATATTGCAAAACAAAAAGCGACCGAATATCGGTCGCTTTTCTGTTATTATTCAATTCCGTTTATTACGAAGCAATAGCCGTCGTTCCACGGTCTCTTTCCCCAGACGCCCCACACGGTATCTTCTTTGAAGAAGCTGGCGGGTGTGACCGCATAGGTCTCGCCGATGTCAATGTGATGCGGGCCGAGCAGGTTACGGAGCGAGGTTATGATAGAAAGCTCTATCTCGTTCTCGCCGTCGGTTACGTACTTCGATATATCGACGCTGTACGGGCGGAAGATAATATCGCCTGCATCGACGCCGTTTACCTTTACGGAAACCGACGATGCGAGCATTTTGTTGAACTCCAGCTTATAATTGCCCTTTTTGAGATCAAAGGTTTTTTTGAGTGTCAGCTTGCCGTTGAAGAATGGGAAGCCCTGGCGCTCGATTGCGGAAAGGTTGATCTTATCTTTCGGCGCGGAAATGACGAACTGTCCGCCGTATCTGACTGCGTCTTTATCAAGAAGCTCAAACTCGCCTTCGGTCTTTACCGAGAAGTTGCCTAAAAGATAGCTGCTTTCGATCTCCTTATCGTAGGTCAGCTTGTGCTTCTCAATTACCGACATTTTCGACAATTTGATGTTCTTATAGACTCTATCGCTCTGGTCGAAGTCGCAGACGATGAGAAGCTTGTTTTCGCCGACCTTGAAGTATTTAGCAACGTCGAGCTTGCGGAAGGATCTGTCACGGTAATATCCGCAATCCTTTTTCTCAATCTCGGTTCCGTTTATGAAAATCCTAAATATATCGGGCGTTTCGGTTACGAGGTAAAGCTCGCTCGGCACGTAATCGGCTTTTATTAAATGCTCCATATCGATCCTTACCTTGCGTTCAAGCGCGCACGCCTTTTCCTGAATGGAAATGATGGGGCCGCATTCCTCTATTATCTCGCCGTCGAAGGAGTAACGGCAGCGGTCGAGGGTAAGAGCGTTCAGATCGCTGTCGGCGACCGTCCATTCACCGCCGAGATCAAGCTTTTCATAGCTTGTTTCTGCTTCTGCTTTTTCGGCGGGCTTTCTGTAATCGAGAACGACGGCGCTTCCGAACGGCTCAAACGTGACTTCGCCGTAAAACGGCTCGGTCTCGCCTGTCTGTGCGTTGAGGATGCAGGTGCCTTTTTCGATCTTTGCAGTGATTTTTTCGCCGATTGTGCTCACGAAATAG
>CAZVVM010000074.1:0-8889 GCA_964630635.1 uncultured Ruminococcus sp.
AAGCCGTGATTTACTTGATAAATACGAAGCTGCCAAGGCAATTCACGCCGAGCTTACCGACCTCAAAAAATATATTCCTCCTTATCAGCCGACCGATGCCGAAATTATGCAGGTCAAAACCGCACAGCGTGGTATTAGTTCGCTTGAAAACAAACTTTGCGGTATGAATATCACTGCAGCAATCAATATGCTCGGTGGAAATAATGTTGGAATTACATCTGTTCGCACAGGTGAAGCAGTAAATATAACGGAGGGATTGGCTTCTATTACCGAAGCGGTAAAAATTGTTGTTCCCGGTGTTATGGAAATGCAATTATCTCCTGCGGATGTGGATGTTTCCGCTATTAAAGAACAACTTGCTGAACAGCAAAAGCTTTTGGATAAAACTCTCGGCAAATATAAGGCGGAAACTTTAGCAGACCTTGAACAGTTGGCAAAATCTATCAATGATACAAAAATTAAGATGGACAATGCCAACAGCCGTTTGGCTTTGCTCTTGGGTTCTAACACCTACGAAGAACTTGAAACCGGAGCAACTGCAATTACTGTAGCCGTTCGCACAAAAGATGAAATTGATGGTGATATACTTGGTCTTTGCGGCAATAATGATATTGCAAGATTCATCACCGCAAAAGAAACTATTGTTGACAGTTATATAAACGAATACGGCAGTATCAACGACCTTAAAGCAAAAGCCTTTGATTTGGAGATCGAGCTTAAAAAGGCAAAAGAATCTGTTGCAGGTGCAGAAGATATTCCTGCTGAATATCTTAGCATTACAGATCCCGATGCTCACCTTGAAGGTTTACAGAACGATTTGAAATTTAAACAAAGTCTTCGTGAAACAGCGCTTACTTCTAAGACTGCTGCCGCAAGTAAATTGGAAAGCTATAAAGAAAACATTAACGGTGATCCCGTAGCGGATGTAGAAAAAGCAGAGCGTGTCTTTGAAGAACAAAAAGCGTTACTCAACCATTGGATTCATATCGCAGAGGTGTTTAAGGCACAAAAGGAAAATATCCACGACAATCCGATGCAGGATATTGCTGACCGCTTTACACATTATCTTGGTATTATCTCCGGCGGTAAGGTTTCTTCCGAGTTCCCCGAAGCAGACAAGCTGAATATGAACATTTACAGCGAGAGCAACCTACTGGATTACGGAAAATTGTCTGAAGGCACCAAGGAAACTGTTTCTCTCGCTTTCCGCCTTGCTGTGCTTGACCATCTGTTCCCTGATGGCGGTGGTGTGATTGTCTTTGACGATCCATTCACCGATATGGATGCCGATCGTACCGCACAGTCCTGCGAGTTAATCAAAGAATGTGCCGCCCGCCATCAGGTTATCTTCCTAACTTGTAGAGAGGAATATCTTGATGCTTTGTGCGGGAATTGTATTCGCTTTTAATGGAGGAAATTTATGGCTGATGTAAATTTATTTATTAAGAGTTATTGGGACTACTTTCTTGAATTAGAAGAGCAATTTATAGAAACAAAACGCTTTGTGGCTTTTGATAAGGCCAATTCTAAATCATACTCCATTGAATACCTTAAATTATATCAAGCAGTCTGCAGCGAAATAGATGTTGTAGGAAAAGAAATTGCTGTTGCAGTTAATCCAACATTTAAGATTGACAACAATACAAATATCAAAAAATGGGGATATGAAATTCAACAGAGATTTCCCAATATCAAAAATGTTGAAATTATATTCAATGGTGAAGATATTCTTCAACCCTATAAGGATTGGGAGTATGAAAAATGCACCACCGTCGATAAAAACGGGAAAGTGCGGAATGGATTGAAGATAAAGGATGATAAAAGACCGTCCAATGGTGGCGGAATTACAATGACATTAAACACCGTCGAATCGGTTTAGTTGAAGGAACAAAGAATTTTCAATTAGCAAATCAGAGCAATTTGATACTGGCTTTTTCTGCATTATTTACTTTGGAAATGTTATACATATCAAGTTCATTGGGAGACAAGTGCGCCGAGGTTGCAAGGAAGTATCTTGATTTTACCGAGCTGACAAAGCCTATGCTTAACGAACTCATTGACAAGATCGTGGTACACGAAGGTGATAAATCCACGGGTAAACGAACACAGAAAATCGACATTTACTATCGCTTCATCGATCTCATTGGCTGATGAAGCGAGAAAGATGCTTTATATATAGTCAACACACGTGCATATAATTTTGTTCGTTTCCGCAGGCGGGGCGTCGAGGTAGGGGTTCCCGAAAATGAGCAAAGCGAGTTTTTGGGGTTCCCGAGGTTGTCGCCCCCTACAAAGCAACATTCGACTGTATCGCGCTTTATATCAACCTTCAAAAGATTCTGTAACAAAGAATGCGGTGAAAAAATATGGCAGAGAACATTTTTTGACCATATTATAAGAGACCAAAGAGATTACGAAGAACATGTAAAATACATCCACGAAAACCCCGCAAAGTGGTATTTCGATAAATTATACTCAGAATAAAAAGCAGAGCCGAAGCTCTGCTTTTCTATTTACTTAAGAAGGAACGCTCTGTAACCGAGGATATTACCTGTTTCAAAGACGGTGCGTCCGTTTTCGCACTTGCTTTCGACCTTGGTCATTTCGGGAAGGATATAAACCTCGTTATACTCGCCCTTGAGCGATACTTCCACGCTCTTCATATAGACGTGTTCCTCTACGATGCCGCGGTTCATCTTATGCTCGGGATAGGTTGATTTTACGTGGAACACCGTTGACGTGTCGTTTTTCGTAAGAGCAACTGTTGCCGTTTTCGGCATATCGGGGGATTCAATAAGCTTCTCGGGAAGAAGCGCGTCGATAAGCGTCTTTACAAGGTCTCTGTGCTCAACGAGGAAGTTGTCGATGTACGCCTTGAAGACGTTAAAGCAGATGCAGGCGGTATTTTCGCCCAAAACTGCCGCGCTGTACTCGGTCGGCTCGCCCTGAGGTCTATAGTAGCAGGACTGTCTGCCGTCCCAGGTGAAGTTTACTACGTTATTTACGTACTTCGCCTTCTCTATACCGCTTACGTTCTTGATAACTCTCGACAGGTCGTACATCGCCCAGCGCATATCGCTTCCTTCTACGGTGTAATACGCGTTGTCTCTATCGTCTTTTCCGACAACCTCGATATAGTCAAGAAGTCCGCTTCTCTTTCCGAGGTCGACTGCGGCGCCCGTGAAGATGATCTTTCCGCCGTTTTTGACGTAGTCGTTAAGACGCTTTTCGAGCTTTTCGTCAAATCCGCCCTCTTCTACGAGAAGAAGCTTGACGTTCTCAAACGCGCCGTTTTCATCGTATACGTTGTACGGAAGCTTCAGCTCCTTGAGCATTCTGGAGACGCCCTTCATATAGTTAGGCAAACGGACGGTTTGGAGAGTAGAGTGAACGAGAACGCCGACCTCGACGATATTGTCGGAGTTTTCAATATACGGCTCGTACGACATTCTTTCTTCCATTACCTTGCCCATACGGGAAGCGACCTCGTTTTCAAAGCCGTCTACCGGGTGCATATGGTCGCCGAAGGATATACCGAAGCTGTTCATCATAGCGTCGTAAAGGTCGTTCTGCATCGAAGCAAGCGGCTTAACTCCGCCGAAGTCGCCCCAGGAATTCTGGAAGCGTCCGCTCATAAAGAGGCGATCCTCGTATATGGGTCTAGCATACGCTGCCATATAATCAAAGTAATCGTAGCCCCATGACGGATCGGTCGTAAGGCACTCAAGCTCGGCGTGTGTCTGGAAGCCCGAGGCGAGCGACATACTGTTGATATACGTCTTGATCTTGCCGTTCTTTTCGCCGATAGCTTCCTTCATTTCGGAAGCAAATTCAAGACGCACCGTGTTCTGATATTCGATAACAGCCCAGTGATCGTCCATATTGACGCCTTTTTTCTGCATTTCTGCCATACATCTCGGGCAGTAGCAGGGGCTGAGAGTGAAGCAATCGCAGAAAAGTCCGTCGATATCGTACTCGCAGATCTCGCGCAGCTCGTTAAGGAAATACTTTCTGTAATCGGAATTATAGCACATAAGACGGAAGAAGTTATCCTTTTTGTCTTGTGAATAAACCGTTCCGTTCTTTGCGATCTTCAGCCAGCCGTAATTATCTGCCATAAGCTCGTGATTGAGACCGACGTTGATATAGGCGGTAACGCCGATATTTCTCTTATGGCAGGCGTCGATCATTTCTTTAAGAGGATCGCGGTCGCCAAGACCGGGATATTTTTTACCGATCTTCGTGTTATAGTAGCTGTAACCCATATTACAGCGCGCGGCGACGTTTGCATACTCAATATGTGCGTTTTCAAGCTGCTCTGCGAATTTCTCCGCGTCAAAGTTCGCGAGAATATTGTCTATTCCGGGCGAGGTGTGAAAATCATAGTGAATTGCTCTGCCGAATTTTTTTCCTACTGTTTTTACCATTTTGTTTTTTCTCCGTTTTATATATTATTTCAAAAGGAACGCTCTGTAACCGAGAACGTCGCCGGTTTCAAAGACTGTGCGTCCGTTTTCGAGTTTAGACTCAATCTGGGTCATTTCGGGGAGAATATATACCTCATTATACTCTCCCTTAAGAGATACCTCCGCGCTCTTCATATAGGTGTGATCCTCGATGATTCCGCGGTTCATCTTATGCTCGGGGTAGGTTGCTTTTACGTGGAAAACCGTTGACGTATCGTTTTTCGTAAGAGCCACGGTCGTCGTCTTGGGCATATTGGGTGCCTCGATAAGCTTTTCGGGAAGGAGCGCGTCGATAAGCATCTTTACAAGGTCTCTGTGCTCAACGAGGAAGTTATCTATATACGCCTTGAAAACGTTGAAGCAGATGCAGGCGGTATTTTCGCCAAGGACTGCCGCGCTGTACTCGGTCGGCTCGCCCTGCGGACGGTAATAGCAGGATTGTCTACCGTCCCAGGTGAAGTTTACGACGTTATTTACGTACTTCGCCTTCTCTATACCGCTTACGTTCTTGATAACTCTCGACAGGTCGTACATCGCCCAGCGCATATCGCTTCCTTCTACCGTAAAGTAAGCGTTATCTCTGGGATCGGGACCAATAAGCTCGATATAGTCAAGAAGTCCGCTTCTCTTTCCGAGGTCGACTGCGGCGCCCGTAAAGATGATCTTTCCGCCGTTTTTGACGTAATCGTTCAGACGCTTTTCGAGCTTTTCGTCAAATCTTGCGCTCTCCTCTGTGATAAGAAGCTTGACGTTCTCGAACGCGCCGTTTTCATCGTACACGTTGTACTGAAGCTTCAGCTCCTTCATCATTCTTGCCATACCCTTAAGGGCGGGCGCCATTTCTCTTCTGAACTTGTTTGAATGAATGAGCACACCGACCTCGACTACGTTGTCGGAATTTTCAATATACGGCTCGTACGCCATTCTTTCTTCCATTACCTTGCCGACGCGGGAAGCGACCTCGTTTTCAAAGCCGTCAACGGGATGCAGATGGTCGCCGAAGGATATACCGAAGCTGTTCATCATAGCGTCGTAAAGGTCGTTCTGCATAGAAGTAAACGTCTTGATTCCGCCGAAATCACCCCATTCGTTTTGGAAGCGTCCGCTCATATAGAGGCGATCCTCGTAAAGAGTTCTCGTATATGCGGCAAGGGAATCAAAATAGTCGTATCCCAATACCGGAATGGTCGGCAGACCCTCTATCTCTGCGTGCGTCTGGAAGCCGACAGTCCAGGATAAGCCGTTTATATACAGCTTGATCTTGTCTTTCTTCTCGCCCATCGCTTCCTTCATTTCGGCGGCAAATTCGAGCCGAACGTCATTCTGATAGCTGATAACGGCGAAGTCGTCGTTCATATCGACGCCTCTTTTTCTCATTTCTTCGACACATTTCGGACAGAAGCATTCGCGGAGCTGGTAGCAGTCGAGGAAAAGACCGTCGATATCGTATTCACAGATCTCGCGTATCTCGTTTAAGAAATACTGTCTGTAACCCGAATTGTAGCACATAACGCGGAAGAAGTTATCCTTCTTGTTGTCACCGTAGACCTTTCCGTTCTTTGCAATCTTTAGCCAGCCGTAATTATCCGCCGCGATCTCGTGATTGAGACCGATATTCGTATATGCGGTAACGCCGATATTTCTCTTATGGCAGGCGTCGATCATTTCCTTAAGAGGATCGCGGTCGCCAAGCCCCGGGTACTTTTTGCCGATCTTTGTATTGTAGTAGCTGTAACCCATATTACAGCGTGCGGTAACGTTTGCGTACTCAATATGTGCCTTCTCAAGCTGATCTGCGAATTTTTCCGCGTCAAAATTCCCGAAAATATTGTCTACCCCGGGAGACGTATGAAAATCGTAATGAATGGCTCTGCCGAATTTTTTTCCTACTGTTTTTACCATGATGCGCCTCCTGCATTTTTTTATATTTTATCAGATTTTTATACTGCTTCGAATATCATTTTTCGTATGAAATCTATCAATTTTAATTATAATATTGACAGATTAAGAGCTTATTGGTAAAATATAATCAGATTTTTATTTGGGGTATTATTATGCAGTGTATTTCGATCGGTCCGTACGGTGAGCGCTTTACGCCCGAGGAATGGGATTTTCCGAATATTACTCGCCCGTTTTCGCTTATTTATTACGCTCTCGGCGGAAGCGCCTTCTATACCGTAGACGGAACCGAAAGACCGCTTGAGAAGAACCACCTTTATATTTTCCCCGCAAACAGGGTCTTTTCGCTCAGAGAAGATAAGCGCGACAAGTTTTATCTGATGTTCGTTCACGCCTTTACCTCGCCCGAAATTGATACCGTCATAGATATTGACGTCGAAAGCGATGCTTTTGTCTCTCATATACTTGAGCTTGCGCGCGTTTACGTGAAGAATTGGCACGAGATATACGTAAGAAAGCTCACCGATATGCTGCTTTCTTATATTTTTGAAACGCGCGGCGGCGACGATATGTCGCTTCCCGAGAAGATAAAGAGCTATATTGACGAAAATTTCGTTACCGTTTTCAAGCATAACGACCTCTCCCGTCAGTTCAACTATTCGAGATCCCATATTTCAAAGGTATTCAAGGAAAAATACAATCTGACCCCGAAGCAGTATGCAAGACAGCTCGTGCTGAAGGAGATCGAAAAGCTGCTTTTTAAGGGTGTTTCGGTTGCGGAGATCGCAGAACGGCTTGATTTTTCCTCCCCCGAAAATTTAAGCAGGTTCTTTAAGGAATGCTACGGATATTCTCCATCTGAATACAAAAAGCGATTCGGCGAGTTCCCGGTATAACGTCGGCGGTATTTGAATTATTTGAGGTCGGGCTCGCTTTGCCGTATTGATGATAAATTATATTCCGAATAAAAAAGCAGAGGCAACGCCTCTGCTTTTGTTTATCAAACTATATGAATCTTATTCTCCGCGTCTGCGTTCTTCATATCGATGCCGTACTTTTCGTTACGGCGTTTCTCGAAGAACTTCATAGCGACGTTTTCGAACATTGCGTAGGAGAGAAGGTCTTCCTCCTGCTCCATATAGAGCTTGCACTTTTCGCGGAGAGTATCAAGCTCGGGCTCAAGAAGATCTGCGGGACGGCAGGTCTTGACGGGGGTATCGCCGAGTATCTTCTTCGAAAATTCGGGGTCGATAGGCGCGGGAGTCTTGCCGTAATCACCTGCAAGAATTCCCTTGAATTCCTTCGAAACCTGCTTGTATCTTTCGCCCATAAGGACGTTGAGAACTGCCTGCGTACCGACGATCTGCGACGTCGGAGTAACGAGCGGAACGTAGCCCGCGTCTGCTCTTACGCGCGGAACCTCGCATAGAACCTCCTGAAGAAGCTCGCTCTTGCCTGCGGATTTGAGCTGTGAAACGAGGTTCGAAAGCATACCGCCGGGAACCTGGTAAAGGAGCGCGTTTACGTCTACCTTTGTGACGGAACGGGAAATGAGTCCGCTTTCGTCGTACTTTTCGCGGATAGGAGCGAAGTAACGGCAGACCTCGTCGAGCTTTTTAAGGTCAAGCCCTGTGTCGTAACCCGTTCCCGCGAGGGTCGCAACGATCGCCTCGGTCGGTGCCTGCGAGGTACCCATAGCCATAGGCGAGATCGCGGTGTCAACGACGTCACAGCCCGCCTCGATCGCCTTGAGTATCGTCATCGAAGCAAGACCCGAGGTGTAGTGAGTATGGAGCTGGATAGGAAGCGAAACGTTCTCCTTCAGCGCCTTTACGAGATCGTAAGCGGCGTAGGGAGTAAGAAGTCCCGCCATATCCTTGATGCAGAGGGAGTCGGCGCCCATATCGGACAGCGTCTTTGCGAAATTCACGAAATAATCGTTATTGAAAACGGGTCCCGTCGTATAGGAGATAGCCGCCTGAACGTGACCGCCTTCCTTTTTGGTCGCTTCAACTGCGGTCTTGAGGTTACGCGGGTCGTTAAGCGCGTCGAAGATTCTTATGACGTCGATACCGTTTGCGACCGACTTCTGAACGAAGTACTCAACGACGTCGTCGGCATAGTGACGGTAGCCGAGCATATTCTGTCCGCGGAAAAGCATCTGGAGCTTTGTGTTTTTAGCCGCTTGTCTTATCTTACGCAGACGCTCCCACGGATCCTCGTTAAGGTAACGAAGGCAGGAGTCGAAGGTCGCACCGCCCCACGCTTCAAGTGAGTGGTAGCCGATATTATCAAGCTTCTCGATGATGGGAAGCATCTCGTCGGTCGTCATTCTCGTAGCCGCGAGCGACTGATGCGCGTCACGGAGAACTGTTTCTGTGATTTTTACCTTTTGCATTATATTATCCTCAATTATATACATTATTATAATTATCGGGGCGTCCTTTGCCTCGCCCTTTGGGAGATGGGTGTGGAATTGTCAAGAAAAGTGCAGTCAAAAAATCCCCTAAAAATGATAAACGGT
>CAZVVM010000075.1:0-8860 GCA_964630635.1 uncultured Ruminococcus sp.
GACGAGGACAGACAAATTGCATCGCTTCTAATGAAGAGCGGAAAGCCCGTCGTTCTGGCGGTAAACAAGGTCGACCGCGTCGGTATGCCGCCTGCGGAGTTTTACGAGTTCTATCAGCTTGGATTTAAGGATGATCCGATCCCGATCTCAGCCCTTCACGGTACCGGCTCGGGTGATCTGCTTGACGTAGTTCTTGCGTACTGTCCCGAGGATGACGGAAATGACGAGGGCGAGCTTGACGAAAATATCAAGGTCGCGGTAATCGGTAAGCCGAACGCAGGTAAGTCCTCGATAATAAACAGGATTCTCGGAACCGAGCGCCTTATCGTTTCCGACGTTGCGGGAACGACAAGAGACGCAATAGATACCGCGCTTGAGAATGAGCACGGAAAATACGTCTTTATCGACACTGCGGGAATCCGCCGTCAGAGCAAGGTCGACGACCCGATCGAAAAGTACAGCGTTCTCCGCGCAAAGCTTGCGGTCGAGAGGGCGGACGTTTGCGTTATTATGATAGACGCGAACGAGGGAATTACCGAGCAGGACGAAAGGATTGCGGGTATTGCCCACGAGGCGGGAAAGCCGTCGGTCATCTGTATCAACAAATGGGACCTTATCGAAAAGGACAACAATACCGTTAAGGAATTTACCGAAAAGGTATATCAGGCGTTTTCCTATATGACGTACGCCGAGGTCATTTATCTTTCGGCAAAGACGGGTCAGCGTGTTGACAAGCTTTACGAGCTTATAAATAACGCGTATGAGCAGAGCAAGCGCCGTATTACGACGGGAATACTCAACGACGTTCTTTCCGACGCTACGGCTCGCGTTCAGCCGCCGTCCGACAAGGGTAAGTATCTCAAGGTCTACTATATGACGCAGATCGGCGTTCAGCCGCCTACCTTCGTTATATTCTGTAATTCCGTTGAGCTTTTCCATTTCTCGTATAGAAGATACATTGAAAACTGTCTGCGCGATACCTTTGGCTTCAAGGGTACGCCGATCAAGATCATAATCCGCGAACGCGGGGAGGACAGCGGCAAATGATACTTTTTAATACTGTTACTACGGGTGTAGACCCCGAAAAGCTCGAAAGGATCAGCAGATACGTATATAACAATTTCTACGGTCCGCTCTACCTTATGGTGGTCGACGGAAAGCTTGACGGTTGGCTCTACTACGCCGTTGCGATATTTATTGCACTGCTCGGATATTTCCTCGGAAGTATGAATTTTGCGGTCATTATATCGAGAATAAAGTTCCACGAGGATATAAGAACGAAGGGCAGCGGAAACGCGGGCGCGACCAATATGTCGCGTACCTACGGCAAGGCGGCGGGAATTGCGACACTCGTCGGAGATATTCTCAAAACCGTGCTTCCCGTATTCCTCGCAAGGTTTCTCGTCGGCGATATGTTCGGTTATATTACGGGACTTATGTGCGCCCTCGGTCACGCCTTCCCCTGCTACTATAAGTTCAAGGGCGGAAAGTGTGTTGCCGTAACTGCGGCAGTACTTCTCGTTATGGAGCCGCTTGCGTTTTTACTGCTTTTGGTGGTATTCGCCGTCGTCGTTCTCGGAACGAAGTACGTTTCTCTTGCTTCGATATTTACGGCTCTTATCTCTCCCGTTATAGTTCATAACTTCGTTACGGGAAGAAACTACGGTAAGAGTCATCTCGGTCTCGTCTTTTTGATAGTTCAATGTTTGCTCGTTATTATCCTTCATAAGGAGAATATAAAGCGTCTGCTCGAAGGAAAAGAGAATAAATTCGCCTTCAAAAAGAGAAAAACCGAGAATAACGGCGAGGAAAAATAAATTTTTTGAAAAAGAGTATTGCATTTTTTCAAAAGCTGTGATATACTTATCGGGTATGAATTTCTAAATAAGAAATAATTGATAATTTCGGATATATGGATGGAGGTGTCCTAAAAATGGCAAAGTGTGATATCTGCGGCAAGGGCGTTGTTTTTGGTCTTAACGTTTCCCATTCCAACCGCAAAACCAGCAGAACCTGGAAGCCCAACGTAAGAAAGGTTAAGGCAGTTGTAAACGGTACTAACAAGACCGTTCACGTATGCTCCCGTTGCCTGCGCTCGGGTAAAGTAGAAAGAGCTTAATATCTGCTCAAACGACCGAATGGCAACGTATTGCCGTTCGGTCGTTTTCTTGGAGAAATATGAAGATTCTTGTTGATGCAAGGACGTCGGAGCGTGTGAGAGATTCTCTTTCATCATACGGAAACGTCATTTCCTTGCCGAGATGGCAAGGGTTGCCGGATCCCGTATCGTCGCATCCCGATATGCTTTTTTATCCGTTGCCCGATGGGAATATTCTCGTCGGTCGGGATTATTATAACGAAAACCGCAGTTTTTTCGAGCCGCTTCTCTGCGACTTCGTTTTGGACGAAAAAACGCCGAGCGGGGAATACCCGTTCGACGTGCGATTTGACTGTCTCGGTGTAAATGGCGTTTTATACGGAAAAGACGGATTTGTGTCCGAAGTGATAAAGAAACATTATGCGTCCTTCGTTCCCGTAAATCAGGGTTACACGAGATGCTCGGTTGCGATGTTATCGGAAAGCTGCGCCGTGACTGCTGACCGCGGGATCGCTGCGGCTTTAAAAAATAACGGAATTGACGTTCTCGTTATCCGCTCGGGATACATAGAATTAAAGGGATACGACAGCGGTTTTATCGGCGGCGCGGGCGCGGCTCTTGGGGGCGGCGTTTACGGCTTCTTCGGTGATCTTTACACTCATCCCGACGGAAAAGCGATAGCGGAATTTGCCGACAAGCATAAAATAAAAGCCGCGTCGCTTTCGGATGAGCCCTTAAGCGACAACGGCGGTCTTCTCATTCTGCGAGAAGCTCTGATTCGGTAGCTTCGCAATCTTCCTCGATGCGCTTGAGCTCGGCGAAATATTCGTCGAGAACCGACGCTTCGAGAAGCTGACGGAATTCCGAGTTTATGGGATGTATTATGTCCCTGTACGTGCCGTCCGGATTTTTGCGGCTCGGCATCACGATGAAATATTTATCCTTGGTGTTAATTACTTTGACATCATGAAGTGCCAACTGGTTATCGAAGGTGACAGAGACAACGGCTTTCATCGGACCGTCGTCGTTAAAGGTCTTGCGAATCTTAATGTCTGTGATCTGCATGGCATGCCTCCATAAGAATTTGCAATAATAATTATTGCCTGCTAATAATATTATATTTGTCGGTTATGTCTACATTTTGACTGAAAATAAGAGCTTTGTTTAACTATTTTTAAACTTTTTGTTTAAATTATCCATATCACTAACCTTTTTATGGCAAAAGGGAAAGGAATGTTATGAATATAAGAGAAATTGCACGCATAATGGCGAATGCGAAAAATATACATTTTGTGGGAATCGGCGGTATCAGTATGTCGTCGCTCTCTGCCATAACGAAAACGAAGGGCTATGCCGTTACGGGAAGCGACAGGACGAAGAGTGCGATGACCGAGCGCCTTGAAAAGCTCGGAATTACCGTTCATTATTCTCATAGCGAGGATAACGTCCTTGACTCTGACGTTATCGTTTATACTGCCGCTGTGCATCCCGACAATCCCGAGCTTGAAAAGGGAAGAGAGCGCGGTATTCCGCTTATAACGAGAGGGGAATATCTCGGCTGGCTTATGAGCGAATACAGATGCCGAATCGGTGTAAGCGGTACTCACGGTAAGAGCACCGTTACCTCGATGCTCACCGAGATATACCTCGCGGGCAAATACGATCCGACCGTCGTCAGCGGCGCGGAGCTTTCTTCTATCGGCGGGGCATATCACCTCGGCTCGGAAAATTACTTTATCTTTGAAGCGTGCGAATACTGTGATTCCTTCCTTTCGTTCTGCCCGACGACTGCGGTCGTAACGAATCTTGAATACGATCACGCCGATTATTTCAAGACTATGGATCAGCTTCGAGCATCGTTCAGACAGTACGTCGGTTACGGTGAAGCTGCGGTTCTGAACGCAGACGATGATGAGGCGGTTGCGCTTAAAGACGGCTATGGCGGGAAGACCGTTTTCTTCTCTGCCTGCGGAAAGGGCGATTATAACGCGGAAAATATCGTGTATAGCGGAGGATGCGCGTCGTTTGATCTTGTTTATCACGGTCAAAAGCTTTGCAATATAGAGCTTACGGTTCCGGGTGTTCATAACGTATACAACGCTCTTGCGGCGGCGGCATCGGCGCTGACTAACGGCGCGGACATAAATGCGGTCAAAGCGGGTCTTTACGCCTTCGGCGGAGCGAAGCGTAGATTTGAATACAAGGGCAAGACCGAAAATGGTGCCGAGGTCTATATAGATTACGCTCACCATCCGTCCGAGATAAAGGTCACGCTTAACGCGGCGAAGGCGTTTGGCAAGCGTGTCGTGACCGTGTTCCAGCCGCATACCTATTCGCGTACCGCGAGCTTGTTTGACGATTTTACAGCATCGTTTTGCGACTCGGATATTACGCTTTTTGCCGATATTTACGCTGCGCGTGAGACCGATACTCTCGGTGTTTCGTCCGAGCTTCTTGCGGGCAAGACTCCGAACGGCGTTTGCCTTAACACCTTTGAAAATATCGCAGAGTATCTGAAAAACAACTGCGGCGAAAACGACGTTGTTATGATCCTCGGCGCAGGTGACGTTATTAAGATAGCCGATCTGATAATTTGAATGTTAAAGTTCACAAAAATTCACACGTCCCCCGAACGGTTTTTGCGTTTCGGGGGATTTTTTTCTTGTTAATCGTTGTTTTGACGGTTGACATATGTTAAAAAATGTGATACAATTACATATGTATGTGAATTTAAACATTAAGGAGATAAAATATGAGCTTGGCAAGAAGAAATGCGATACAAAAGCTATTCCAAAGCAAGCCCTTTATCACACTTCACGAGCTGGAGGAAATGTTTCCCGACGTTTCAAGCATGACCCTGCGCCGAGATATTGAGTATTTTGAGCGTCAGGGCGAGGCGATAAAGGTCAGGGGCGGCGCGAGGTCAATGAAGTTTATAACGACCTCGATGGAGGATGCGTTCAGCTTGCGCCTTCATTCCAACTCCTATGCAAAGGAGAAGATCGCAACCGAGGCGCTTCGATTTATCGAAACGGGAAGAAGCATATTTCTCGATTCGGGTACGACGGTGCTTCGGCTTGCCGAAATAATACCGAACAGCCGTCTGACGGTTACGACGACGGGACTTAACGTCGCGCTTGAGCTTATGAAAAAGGATCAGCCGATAGTTAATATCGTCGGCGGTATGATAAACCGCGATAACGTCACCGTTTCGGGTAATCAGGCGGTGCAGTTTATCGAGGGCATCAATATTGACGTTGCCTTTATAGTTCCCTCGGGTGTTTCGGCTGACGACGGTCTGACCTGCGGTAACTATAACGACTGCGAGCTTAAAAAGCTCGTTATAAATAAGGCGCGCAAGGTCGTCGTTCTTATGGACGCTTCAAAGACCGATAAGAGCTTGCCTTATACCTTCAGTAATTTTTCCGATATCGACTGCATAATCTCCGACGGTAACCTGCCGTCCGACGTTATGGAAAAGGCGGCAGCGGAAAACGTTGAAGTAATCATTGCTTAAAAATATTCATTTATATATAGGAGGACTATTATGGCACAGGTTGTAATTATGCCCCGTCAGGGACAGAGTGTCGAGAGCTGTGTTATCACCGAATGGAAGAAAAAGGTCGGTGACAAGGTAGAGGAAAAGGACGTTCTTTTCTCCTACGAGACCGATAAGTCGAGCTTTGACGAGCTTTCGACCGTTTCGGGCACGCTTCTCGCCATTTTCCACGAGGAGGGTGACGACGTTGAGTGTCTGTTACCCGTATGCGTGATCGGTAACGAGGGCGAGGACATCTCCGCGCTTGTTCCCAAGAAGGAAGAGGCGGCAGCTCCTGCTCCCGAAGCACCCAAGGAAGAAGTAAAGCCGGAGGAAAAGGCGCCCGCACCCGAAGCGGCTCCCACGGGCAGCGCGGTAAGCGCCGAGGGCAGAATCAAGATCTCTCCCCGTGCGCGTCATCTTGCGGAAAGAACCGACGCAGACATCTCCCGCGCAGTTCCGACAGGGCCCAACGGAAGAATAATCGAGCGCGATATCAACACCCTGCTTGACAAGGGCTGGACGAATGCAGACAAGCCCGCAGAGGCAGCTCCCGCAGCAGCTCCTGCCGCAGCGGCTCCCGCTCTTGAAGAATACACCGACGTTAAGCTCCCGAACATCCGCAAGGTCATCGCAAAGAGCATGCACGCATCTCTTTCGAATATGGCACAGCTTACCCTCAACTCCTCGTTCGACGCAACTGCCGTTATGGCGTTCCGTGCGCAGGTTAAGGACAACGCAGAGAAGCTCGGTCTTAACAATATTACCATCAACGATATTATCCTTTACGCAGTTTCGAGAACCATCCTTTCCTTCAAGGACCTTAACGCACACTATCTTGACGATAAGGACGTAATGCGTTACTTCAATACCGTTAATCTCGGTATTGCGGTCGATACCGAAAGAGGACTTCTCGTTCCTACCGTATTCGGCGCTGAAAAGCTCTCGCTTAACGAGCTTTCCGCCGAGGCAAGAAGCGTTATCAAGGCGGCACAGTCGGGCAGCATCGCTCCCGATAAGCTCAAGGGCGCATCGTTTACCGTAACCAACCTCGGTGCTATGGGAATCGAGACCTTTACTCCCGTAATCAATCCCCCCCAGACGGGTATACTCGGTGTTGACGCGGTAACTTACAGAGTTAAGCCCGACGGAAGCACTTATCCTGCTATGGGTCTTTCCCTTACCTTTGACCACCGTGCTCTTGACGGTGCTCCTGCCGCGAAGTTCCTGAAAGCTCTTTGCGACAATCTCACGAATTTCAATCTTCTTCTTGCAAAGTAAGAGGTGAAGAATATGTACGATCTAATAATTTTGGGCGGCGGCCCTGCGGGCTACAATGCGGCTGAAAGAGCTGCTCACGGCGGTCTTAAAACGCTTCTTATCGAGGGCAGAGCGCTCGGCGGTGTTTGCCTTAACGAGGGCTGTGTTCCGACAAAGACCCTTCTTTACTCCGCAAAAATATTCGACTACGCGAAGCACAGCGCCGAGTACGGCGTTAAGTTCGACGGTGCGTCGATCGACCATTCCGCGGTTATTGACAGAAAGGGCAGAGTGGTAAAGACTCTCGTCGGCGGTATCGGCGCTTCGATGAAGCGCGCGGGTGTAACCGTTGTAAACGCTTACGGAACGATAATGGGTAAGGACGCAAGCGGCTTTACCGTTAAGGCGGGCGACGAGGAATATAAGGGCGCAAAGCTCCTTATCTGTACCGGCTCGACTGCGGCTGTTCCCCCCATTCCCGGTCTGCGTGAAGCGGTTGACAGCGGATTTGCGATGACTAACCGTGAAATACTCGATATGAAAAAGGTTCCCGAGAAGCTCGTCGTTATCGGCGGCGGCGTTATCGGACTTGAAATGGCTTCTTATTTCAACTCGATCGGATCGAAGGTCACCGTTATCGAAATGCTTGACCATATCGCAGGCCCGACCGACAGCGAAATTTCGAAGATACTTTACAAAAACTACGTCAAGAAGGGCGTTGAGTTTCTTCTCGGCGCAAAGGTAACCTCTGTTGGCAAGGACTGCGTAAACTACGAGCTTAACGGCAAGGAAGAATCGGCAAAAGCCGACGCAGTGCTCGTTTCTATCGGACGCCGCGCTATGACGCAGGGTATCGGTCTTGAGAACATCGGCGTTCTTACCGAAAGAGGAGCTATCGTAACCAACGACAAGCTTGAAACCAACGTTTCGGGCGTTTGGGCGGCAGGCGACGTAAACGGCAAGAGTATGCTTGCTCATACCGCTTACCGCGAGGGCGAGGTCGCTGTAAACAATATGCTCGGAAAGCCCGACAGAATGAATTACAACTCCGTTCCCGCAGTTATATATACCAATCCCGAGGTCGCATCTGTCGGTGAGACCACCGAGACCGTAAAGGCGAAGGGACTGGACGCAAAGGTCGAGAGCTTCACCCTCAAGTACAGCGGCAGATACATTGCCGAAAACGAGGGCGGCGACGGAATCGTCAAGCTCATTATCGACAAGGAACACCGCAAGGTCATCGGCGTTCATATGATCGGTAACTACGCGTCGGAAATTATCTACGGCGCGGCGCTTATGGTCGACCGCGAGATGAGAGTCGAGCAGGTGCAGAAGATAGTCTTCCCGCATCCGACAGTCGGCGAGGTCATCCGCGAAGCAATGTTTATGATTTAAGAATTTTATTAATATAAGGAGAACAAAAACTATGCCTAAGAGTCAATACGTTGATCCCTCAAAAGCCTTTGAAAGCGGCTATATTCACTTTGAGGACATTCCCGTTTGTCAGTACAACAAGACCCTGACCGAGGAAAAGAAGATATACACAAAGGCGGATTTCCTCCGTATCTACCGCGATATGGCTATCATCCGCGAGTTCGAGACCATGCTTAACGAGGTCAAGGTCAAGAGCGAATACAACGGCGTTAAGTACAACAACCCCGGTCCCGCGCACCTTTCGATAGGTCAGGAAGCGTCGGCAGTCGGTGAAGCTTACTGCCTCGACATCAACGACTTCTCGTTCGGTTCTCACCGTTCGCACGGCGAAATTCTCGCAAAGGGACTTTCCTCTATCGAGAAGCTTAACGACGAAGAGCTTTACGCTATTATGAAGGAATTCCTTGACGGCTCGGTTCTTGCTGTTGTAGAAAAGCATATGAACGCAGGCGGAAACGTTAAGGAGCTTGCTATTAACTTCCTTCTTTACGGCGCACTTGCAGAGATCTTCGCTCGTAAGACCGGCTTCA
>CAZVVM010000076.1:0-8847 GCA_964630635.1 uncultured Ruminococcus sp.
GCTTTGCGGCAGTATCCTATGCGGAAGCAGTACACTACAAAAACGATAGCGGCACGTGGGAAGATGTTGACAACCGTCTGTTTTTGAATCCAACAACCTCACGATATACAAGCAACAACAGTAAATTTTCCGCATCCTTTGCAGAATCGCCGTCAAGCGGCACTCTTGCAACCATCTCTTCGCTCGGAACAAGCTTTTCGTGGTCGTTGAGCGTAAGCAAAGCGGCAAGCGGACAAATTACCGCTAACGCAACACAAAAAGCAACCGTTCTCGGAGAAGCGGCAGCAACGGCTCGAGCTTCCCTTTCTGCAAGTGCAGAAGCTTCGCCCGTCGGCAAAAAGATAAGCGACAAGGAAGCGTTCGTCAGCGACAAGATAAGCGGAAAGCTATCTTACGAAAAGCTGTTTAGCGACGCGCCCGAAATTGCCCTTCAATATTCGGTATATCACAACAAGATAGAAGAGGATATACTGATAACGAGGCAGACAGACGTTAAGAGCTTCTCAATGGAAGTTTCTGCTCCCGGACTCACGGCAGTCCTTAATGAGAGCGGCGCCGTCGATTTCGTTGATGCGAACGGAGTAATGCAATACCGCGTCGGCATTCCGTATATGGAAGATGCTGCGGGTGAGGTGCTGGGGAACAGGGATATTCTGACGGAAATAAACCAAGCCGGAGACGCCTGCATAATAACTTACACCCCTGACGAAACCTGGCTTACTTCTTCCGAAAGAGAATATCCTATTCTTCTCGACCCGTCGATTACGACAAAGGAATACAACTCAAATATAGTTGACACCTACGTCGCGGCAGGTGATACGTCGAACCACTCCTCGGAACAGAAAATGTACTACGGCGTAAGATCGGGTAAAATTCACCGAGCTTATATAAAGATCAATAATCTCCCGAATATCGACGCAAGTATGCCGATCATCAGCGCGAAAATGCAGCTATTCTTTACGGGTGGAACAAACACAGGCAAGACCGCGCAAATATACACGCTCGATTCTGCGTGGTCGCCTTCGACGATCACATACGCAAATCAACCGTCGATAGTAGCAGAGAATTTGATCGCCACTTGTGCATACAGCTCGTCGGTAATGTCTATGACGTTTGATCTGTCATCCGACGTCAACACACTATATACGGATTTCTTCGCAGCAGTTAATTACGGCTACGTAATCAAGTATGCCGACGAGTCGAACACAAATCCCGACTACAACGTATTTTACACCACAGAATATACGACCGCATCGAAGCGACCCGTAATGACGATAAATTACGGCTACGCTCTGCCGTCGTCGCTGACGAACGGCGAGGTCTATTCCTTTGAAAACGTAGGAAGCGGAAAATACATGACCGTGCATAACGGCACAGACGCGAACGACGTAAACGTTTATCAGTCAGACTATGCCGAGGGAGCGACAAGCCAAAAATTCAAGCTCGAATACGTTTCGTCAACGGGAGGATATTTCCTTCGTGCAATGTGTAGCTCGGATGGCGCAGGCAGAGTTCTCGACCTATACAAAATAAACGGCTACGTAAGTAACGGAAGTAATCTTCAAATATACAACGCAACCGACCCCCTTGCGCAGCATTGGTTTATCATCGGACTGGGCGCAAAAAGCTTTAAGATAGTGCCGCGAACCGATATGTCGCTCGCATTGACAGCATACGGCGACGGTAACGGCACGTCCGGCGGAACTTCGACGACCTCGGACGGAAACATCTTCGTTTCGACTTATACTTCCGATAACTATCAAGTTTGGAGAATCCGCGACAGCGAAAACGTCGCACTTATGAGCGGCGGCGTAACGTTAGCAAACGGAACGTATTATATAAACAATAAATCGTCAGGAAAATATCTGCATTATACCGCAACAGACGTTGACGGGGCTTCGGGACTGATAGCTGATCTTGAAAATACGATTCGCTGGAAGATAACGCCTGTCGGAGATAATAAATATACAATTCAGTCGCTTGAAAATATGCAGAAATATCTATACGCCGAAAGCTCAACCAACGTAGGTCTTAGCAATATGACGTCTATGACGGACGCATATCTTTGGACTATGCAAATGGCTGACGGCGGGGGATTTATTGTGCAAAACGTTGGGAATCAAGCGTATCTAATGGATTACGGCGGCGTTGGTTTGTCGACAATTTTCCCGTCCTCAACAACGCCAACGCCGGATGGCGTAGAAATATATTCAAAATACATTTGGAGACTGGCAAGTACGGAAGAATATGGAAATACCTACAATCGCATGTACATGGAATTTTCTCCATTGTCTACAATCAGGAACGTTGAAGGTGCAGTTAATTCAAGTCATTCGATTGTCGTTGATGACTTTTTTGAAAAGGAACTTTGGATTTCTACGGAAGATTTTCTATATTATTTTGAAACTCCAAACATATGTGAGTACAATCATAGCAACAATACAATAAAGATTTTAGCGGAATTGACGTTGACTAAGGTAAACGCAACTCATAAGCCAACAAACAGGACAACAACGTTTTATGTAATTTCAGGTTTTTCATCTACAATGGAATCCACGCCTCTCGCAGATAATATTGTGCAAGGTCTTAATCAACCTTATAATGTATGGCCTGCTGGCGAAGAATCATTGTATTATGGCTGGTCTTTTGCCGAACGTATGTTGGAACTTTCCGGAATCAAGACATTAGCAGAAGGGACTTATATGGGTGGAGTAATCGCTACGCAATATCACGCTGCGGCGTTTTTAAAACACTTCTTAGGCGAAACGGGAAACAAATACACCATCGATTTCAAGGATACGATTAGTAACTGGGATAAGGCATACGATGCAAGAACCTATGATATGAATAAGATAATGGCTATAGTTGAAACCATAGCCACGAACGAAACGCAAACAATGGTAACGATCAAAGCAATTGGGCACACGATTTCCGAATCCAGCGACTGGGGAAGAGCGATCGGATCTTATACAACGAGTGTTAAGTTCGCGTTTAATAAAGTATCATCTAATTCGTTCACTATGGATGTAACATATAAATTGCACGATGCATATGATTGGGATGAAGAAATTTATTCTATGGGAAATATGCCGGTATCTCCTCGCCAAATGTGGGAACTCCATCATGGCGGTTATGCAAAAAACTTTGAGGTCTATGGTGTAAACACATTTACTGTCACTTGGACTCTCGGCCAAACATTCGAAGGAGCCACCATAAGCAATGAAAAATAAACTAATACCAACAATCATTTCAGTAGCGTTGTGTTTCGCCTTACTTCTTTCGTTTTGCGGTTGTGAGTCGTACGGAACAACCAAGATCAAAAAAGGTCTCACTTGGGATTTGGTCGAGTTTATTTGGATTTTTTACGGCGTCTCTATCCCTGCCGACCAAGCGAAGTTTGTGGAAGGAGCAAACGTACCCGGAGCGTGGGGAGATCAGACCAACGTCGTCGTTGTATTCAAGCTCCCACTGAACCCAGATTGTACCGACGAGGAATCAATAATTGATTATGTATCGAAGACGCTGAAATTGACTGACAGTCCATGTTACAAAACTACAAAGAACAGCTCCTATGACAGATATGGCGGCAGGATGGATTACAGATTCGACATGAATTCATCCGCCTCCGAAGTAAGCTTCAGAGTAGAAAAGGATCATTACCTGATAAGAGTTGTAGGTTATGATGCAGGGCAAAAATTTTCTTGACACCGATATATCCCCTATTCCCCGCGGAAAACCGCGGGGAATTTTTTATAATTTAGACATTTTTGATTCATTCCCTCTCTATTGACTTTTCGGGGGCTATGGTGTATAATGTATTTTGAGTAATTATATGTAATAAAGGAAGTATTATTATGAGCTTCTCCTACAAGATCCTCGTGCTTAACGGCCCGAATCTTAATCTTACGGGGCTTCGTGAGCCGACTCATTACGGCAGCGCGACCCTTGACGAAATCAATTCCGCCCTTTCCGAGGCGGCTTCTTCGCTCGGTATCGACACGGTATTTTTCCAGTCGAACCACGAGGGCGACCTCATTGACTATATTCACAGCGCGAAAGGAAATTTCGACGGCATAATCTTCAACGCAGGCGCGTTCACTCATTATTCCTACGCTATCCGCGACGCCATCGCTGCGGTCGAGGTGCCGACTGTTGAGGTACATATGTCGAACGTTCACGCGCGCGAGGAATTCCGTCACACGTCGGTCATCGCTCCCGTTTGCATTGGAAGCATCGCGGGCTTCGGCTCCTTCAGCTACCATCTTGCGCTTGCGGCTTTGATCGAGCGCTTCAAGAAGAACTGATATGGGAAGATTTATAGTTATTGACGGGCTTGACGGCTCGGGCAAGGAGACGCAGAGCTTGATCCTTAAAAAGCATCTTGAGGATATGGGCGTAAAGGTCAGATATATCTCCTTTCCCTGCTACGAAAACGACAGCTCGCTTTTCGTGAAGAAATATCTTAACGGCGAGCTTGGCTCCCGCCCAGAGGACACGAACGCTTATGCGGCATCGAGCTTCTTCGCCGCCGACAGATACCTTTCCTACCGCACGGACTGGAAAAAGGATATTGACGATCCCGACACCGTCGTTATCGCAAACAGATACACGACGGCGAACGCCGTTCATCAGCTGTCAAAGCTCCCGAAGGAGCAGTGGAATTCCTTCCTTTCCTGGCTTTGGGACTACGAGCTCTACAAGCTCGGTATTCCCGTTCCCGACGCGGTGATATACCTTGAAATGCACCCCGACATTTCCTATAAACTTATCAAGAGCCGTTCCGAAAAAACGGGACGCGCGACCGATATTCACGAAAACGACAGCAGTTTTCTCTACAAGAGCTACGAGGCGGCGCTTTACGCGTCCGACCGTCTGAATTGGACGAGAATTTGCTGTTACGAGGGCGACGAGCCCTTGACCATTGAGGAGATCTCCGAGCAGGTTCTCTCGGCGCTCGGTTATTGAGGTAAATATGATATACGAATTTTTGGCTGACGGGTTCGAGCTTGTTGAGGCGATGACTCCCGTCGATATGCTCCGCCGCGCGGGCGCTGACGTAAAGACCGTCAGCATCACATCAGATAAGGCGGTCAGGGCGTCTAACGGTGTTACAGTTATCGCCGATATCGTGCTCTCGGAAATGAGCGATATTCTGCCCGATATGGTAATTCTGCCAGGCGGTATGCCCGGTGCGTCCAATCTTCGCGCGTGCGAAAAGGTCTGCGACCTTGTTTGCCTTTGCGCCGATAAGGAAATTCCGATAGGTGCTATCTGTGCCGCGCCGTATATTCTCGGCGAGCTCGGGCTTCTGAACGGTAAGGATGCGATATGCTATCCCGGTTTTGAAGACAAGCTTGTCGGCGCGAAAATTTCAAGCAAAAACTGCGTCCGCGACGGCAATATCATCACCGCCGCAGGTATGGGCGCGGCTCTTCCCTTTTCCTCGGAGCTTGTTTCGGTCCTTTACGGAAGGGAAAAGGCACGGGAGATTTTGAGAGCGATAATTGCGTAGTAACACAATGGCTCCCCCTTTGGGGGAGCTCCGCGGAGCGGCGAGAGGGCATTTTAACAATTCATAATTACCCTCTCCGTCTGCTCCGCAGACACCTCTCCCGGAGGGCGAGGCACGGGGCGTCGAGGACGTCGCCCCTACAAAATAAGGTTATCATATTTTGAAAAGCAAGCATAGATATCAAAAGAAAGGAGTACGGCGGCGTGATAACTCTTAAAGAAGAAAAAAAACAGCTTCGTGAAGAGCTTTTGAAGCTTCGCGGAGAAATTTCAACCGATGAAAGAGAAAAAGCAGAAGCAGCCGTCGTTATGAAGCTCCTTTCGCTTGCATCCTTTCGATTTGCCGAAACGGTACTTTTATATTATCCTATAAAGGGCGAGATAAACGTTCTTCCAATCGCCGAAGCGGCGATGAAGGCAGGCAAAAAGGTTGCGTTTCCCTTATGTGATACCGAAAGCTCGACTATGACCTATCACATAGTGTCAGACCTTAAGGAGCTTAAAATCGGTAGCTACGGAATACCCGAGCCGAGCCGTGAGCTTCCCGTTTATATCCCCTCAAAGGACAAAAACGATCTTATAATAATTCCCGCCGTCTGCTTCGACCGTCAGGGTTACCGCGTCGGCTACGGCAAGGGCTACTACGACAGATATCTTAACTCCTTCGGCGGCACTGCCGTCGGCGTTACGTTTCACAAGCTGCTTCGTCCCGCCGTCCCGCGCGGACGCTTCGACAAGCACGTTTCCCTTATAGTGACCGAAAAGGGGGTGTTTTCACGTTTATGAAAATGAAGCCCTCATTCGCCACCCCGCTTTTTGCGTCAATTCTTTACATACTCGTTCTCGGAACCGATTTCTTCAAGGAAAAGCTGACGGGCGCAGGCGGAAACGAATATCTTTCGGTAATTATCGTTCAGTTACTTATATTCATTATCCCCGCGATACTGTTCTGCCGTCTTAAAGGCGTCGGTTACGCTTCACGCTTGAATATTCGGCTTATTGCGCCTGCAAAGTTCGGAAGCGTTATAATCGCTTCGCTCGTTCTTATTTTCGGATCGGTGCTCATAAGATTTGCGCAGATATATCTTTTCGATATGAGCAAATTCACCGTTTCGGGCTTCGAGAGCTACATAAGCGGAAAAACCGAATACAATTTCCTTTTCGCCGCAGCGGCATTTGCCATAATCCCCGCGCTCACGGACGAATTCGTCTTCCGCACGATAATGCTTACCGAGTACAACGAGGGCGGTTACGGTGCTGTCAATGCGACTATCATAACCTCGCTTCTCTCCTCGATGCTCTTTTTCACTCTCGAAAGCTTCCCGATCAGATTTTTCAGCGCGATAGTCCTTTGTATGCTGACCTATGCGACGGGTTCGTCGCTTTCGGCGCTGATCGCGCATCTCGTCTTTAATATTTACACCGTTTTCGGTGAAAAATATATTATCAAAACGTTATCCGACCCGTCGAACAAGATCATAAGCGTTTTCACGTTCGCGTTGCTCTTCCTCGTTCTTGCCGTGATAATGTTCAGCGAATTTGAACACACCTTGCGCCAGATGGGAAAGAGCGGCGCTCCCTCTCCTTCCTACCTGCTCAAAAAATCCGACGACGGAAAAACTCCCGATATCGCGGCGACCGAAGCCGCCGAAGAAGGAAGCTCGTCGAAAAAGGTGGTCAGCGAAAAAACCAAACTTACAATAGAGGCGTTCTTCTCGCCTTCACTTATCGTATGCATAATCATATTCGCAGTTGCGGTTCTTACAGAGCTGTAACAGCAACTAATGAGGTAATCTTATTATGAACACACAACAAAACAGCACCGACAGACGCCGTCCCGCAAACGGCAGCGGCGAAAAGCGAAAGGTGCCCGTTGCGCGCAGAACGCCGACGCAAAAGCCGTCCGGCTCAAGTCAGGGCGCAAGTCCGTCTCATCCCGCAAAAAGAAAAGAGCCGCATTATCCCTCGTCGAGCCGTCCGTCAAATGCTTCAAAGGCATCTGCGGCGAGAAAAAATGACGATGACGATGATGACGATCTTAACGGCGGCGGTTCTACTGCCATATCGAGTCTTGTAAAAGCCGTGATCTATATCGTCTCGATCCTCGTCGTATCGGGATTCCTTTCCTACTTCGTTATCGTTGTCGGAAACGACGTTTTCGCTTTCGTAAAGTCCGAAGAGGAAATAACCGTTACCATCGGCGAAGGAACGACGATCAAGGAGCTGGGCAAGGTTCTTGAAGAAAACGGCGTAATAAAATACGCGGGAGTCTTCGATCTATACGCAAAGCTTCGGGACAAGAACCCCGCGCTCGTTGCAGGTGAGTACACAGTTACTCCGTCAATGAACTACGATCAGCTTATACGGGTCTTTGCAAAGACGAACAACGCAAAGGCGGAAACGGTTATCGTAACTATACCCGAGGGATACACGGTCAAAGAGATCGTCGACACGCTCGTTGACAAGTATAATCTTTCGTCAAGAGAAGAGCTT
This sequence comes from uncultured Ruminococcus sp., assembly GCA_964630635.1. Classification (GTDB taxonomy): domain Bacteria; phylum Bacillota; class Clostridia; order Oscillospirales; family CAG-272; genus Colimorpha_A. Next base: position 8,005 of record CAZVVM010000076.1, read on the forward strand.
TACGACGTAATCGAAAACTACGAATTCAATTACTGGTTCATAAAACAGCTCGACGAAGAGATCAGCCCTCTCCGCAAGTACCGTCTTGAAGGTTATCTCTACCCCGACACTTATTATTACTACTCAAATGCAAGTGCGGTTACGATCATCAACAAGATGCTCAAGAACTTCGACGTCAAGATGAAGCAGACCTTCAAAAACTGTACCGCTAAGGGCGACGACTATATCGAAAAGATAAACAACCTCTGTGCCGCGCGCGGAATGACCTTCGACGAGATCGTAAACCTCGCGTCCCTGATACAAATGGAAGCGTACCACGACGTCGAGTACGGAACTATATCCTCGGTATTCAATAACCGTTTGAATAACCCCGGTCACGAAACAGGCGGTTTCCTCGGCTCCGACGCGACTTTCTACTATATTCTTCAGGACGATCCGCCCGAAAAGCTGACGGCGGAAATACTGAATATCGACGATCCGTATAACACCCGTAAGTACAAGGGGCTGCCCCCGGGACCCATCTCCAACCCGACTTTCCTTGCAATAAACTACGCGCTTTACCCCGAAAGCACAAAGTATTATTACTTCGTCGCTAAAAAGGACGGATACAACCTCTTTGCAAAAACCGAAAAAGAGCACGAAGAGAACAAAAAAATCGCCCTTGGAGATGGCGAATAGTACAAAGATTGTAACAAATTTGAAAATAAAACATTCATAGTCTTGTAATATTTCATATTTTGTAGTAAAATACTGTTTTGGTAAGATAAAAAATAATTATTTATTATAAAGGAGAATTCACTATGTCTGTAAAAGTTGCTATTAACGGATTCGGCCGTATCGGCC
>CAZVVM010000077.1:0-8704 GCA_964630635.1 uncultured Ruminococcus sp.
CATACCGTTATCCTATCGACGCACATCCTTCAGGAGGTGCAGGCAGTCTGCGACCGCGTTATCGTAATCAACCGCGGTAAGATAGTGGCAGACAAGCGCACCGAGGATCTTGCTTCGGCAGTTGAAGGAAACAGACGTCTTGCCGTCAAGATATGCGGTCCTGAAAAAGAGGTAACGCAGGCGCTTCGCGCGCTTCCGGGCGTATATTCGGCAGAATGTCTCGGAAACCTCGACGCCGACAGCTATTCCTTCGTCATCGAAAGCGATTCCTCCATCGACGTAAGAAAGCCGCTCTTCTCGATGCTTTCCCGTAACGGCTGGCCGCTTATCGGCGCTGAAGCGTCAAACGTCAATCTTGAAGACGTGTTCCTTTCGCTCATCAATGATACCGCAGGCGCGAACACGAAGAAAAAGCGCGGAAGCAAAAAGCGCAACGCTAACTGAAAGGTAAGGCATAAACAATGTTTGCAATATTCAAAAGAGACCTTGTCTCATACTTTACTACCCCGATAGGTTACGTCTTTATGGCGATATTCCTCGCGGTAAACGGCGGACTTTTCTCGCTTATGACTCTTCAGGCGGGCTCGAGCGCAAGCGTATCGGGATATTTCTCGATGGTAACGGTAATTCTTGCCATCGTTATTCCCGTTTTGACGATGAAGAGCTTTTCGGAAGAAAAGAAGCAAAAGACGGAGCAGCTTCTTATGACTGCCCCCGTCAGCATCGGTAAGATCGTTATGGGAAAATTCCTTTCGGTATACACGATCTTCTCGGGAACCTTCATAGTCGGAACGGTATTCAACTTTACCGTCTACCACGAATTTGCCGACTCGCTCTACCTTTGGGTCGTCGATAACGCGCAAAGAGAGGGCGCAATCACGAGATGGGACGTCTTTTCGCACTTCCTTCTCTCAATAATCGGTCCGACGATAGCGGTTCTTCTTATCGGTGCTGCATTCGCGGCAATAGGAATATTCATTTCCTCGCTTACCGAGAATCAGCTCGTATCGCTTATCAGCACGATAGCGATCCTGCTCGTCTTTATGTTCATCGCGTCCTTCAATAATCTGATCCCCTTCAAGGCGATCCGCGAGATGCTTGAATGGCTCTCTGTTTACAGCAGATACGGAAATTTCCTGTACGGAACATTCGATTTCGCGGCAATAGTTTATTACGTCTCGATATGCTTCGTGTTCCTTTTCTTGACGGTGCGTGTCTATGAGAAGCGCCGTTGGGCATAAGAAAGGGGGTAAAGGATAATGAATAATTACGATCCTATTAAGGATATCCAGAAAAAGCGCCGTTTCAAGTACGGTGCCTTTGCAGTTACACTCACGGCAGCGGTAATAGCTCTCGTTGTTGTAATAAACGCGATCTTCACCGCCCTCTGCGAAAAGAACGGCTGGTTCATTGATATGACCGAGCGTGACCTTTACACGCCCGATCCCGACGCCTTCGAGCTTCTTGAGCAGTACAGAGGAAGCGAGGAGTTTAACGTAGAGTTCATCTTCTGTATGGAAGAGGATAAGCTTATAAAGAACGAGCTTTGCAATATGATAAACGAGATCATAAAGCGCTACGCCGAGGAATACGACTTTATAAGCGTAAAATACATTGACATCAACCGTAATCCGCAGCTACTTGATAACTATCTGAACAATACTGCCGCCTCTCCGACGTCCACGAGCGTCATCGTAACTAACGGCGATAAGAATAACTCAATAGTATATTCCATCAGAAGCTTCTTCGTAAGCAGCGACGGAACTACCGATACAATATACGCAATAAACGCCGATCAGAAGATCGTTTCGGCGGTAATGCGTCTTTCGGGCGATCAGCCGGTCGCAAGCTTCACTACGGGTCACGGTGAGACGGTTGACGACACGCTTACGGAGCTTTTCGAGGACGCGGGCTATAAGGTTGAGACCGTAGACCTTGTGACTCAGGAGCTTGATCCTGCGACAAAGGTCGTCGTTATCAATAACCCCACGACCGATTTCTCGGGTGCAAAACAGGCAGTAAACGAAATAAAGAAGCTCGATAATCTTCTCGACGGCTCGGCAGGACTTATGGTCTTCCTTGACAACGAAAAGAATGAGCTTCCCGTTCTTGAGGACTTTCTTGAGCAATGGGGAGTCAGGTTTGAACGTCAGAGCGTTATTGATACCTCGAGCTGTGTCCCAGGTGACGAAACCGTAATATACGCAAAGTATACGACCTCGGGTAACGGCTCGTCGATAACCGAGTCGCTCCGCGAAAGCTCAAGCCCGCAGAAGCCCGTTATTACCAAATGCCGCCCGATAACGCTTCTTTACGGCGATGCCGAGGAAACGGCTAAGTATTTCAGCAATAATGGCGCAACCCGATATGCGTCAAGCGTTCTTACGACCTCGTCAAACGCGCAAGCCCGCTCACTTGAGGGCGGAGAAACGGTTAAGGAAGGCGTAATGAACGTGCTGACTCTTACCGTTCAGAACAGATACGAGGATAACGTTCAGCAGCAGTCCTTCCTGCTCGCGGGCGGTACGAACGCCTTTTCCGAGAGCCAGTATATAAACGGCAGCTTCTACGCAAACAAGGATATTCTCTATAACACGATGAAGATCTTCGGAAAAACGAACGTCCCCGTCGGTATGACTGCAAAGGTATTCAGCGACGATTCGCTTTCGATAACGGCGGAAGAAGCAAACAGATGGACGGCAATATGCACCGTTCTGTTCCCCGCGATAGTTGCGGGCGTCGGTATCTTCGTATACGCAAGGAGACGCTATTTATGATAAAAAGGCAAACCGTCACTGCATTGATCTGCGGCGTTGTTGCGATTGCTCTTGCCATTGTGTATTTCGCAGTCGTAGCACCGACGCTCGTCGCCGAGGAGGAAAAGGTAACGCCGATCGAGCTTATAGACCCGCTTGAGGTGCGTACCTACAATCAAACTGAAGTTTATATGTTCCCGCAGCTTGAAAGCGCGCGAATAGAAAAAATTGAGGTCCATAACGAAAGCGGCGGATACACCTTCTATAAAGCAAGCAACGACCAGTTCCGTATTGAGGGAATGGAAAACGCCCCCTACGACTATATGGCGCTTGCTTACCTTGTTACGGGTACTGGCGCGGGCATTGCCTCGGAAAGATATTATCCCGTAAAGGAAGAAGACCTTTCGCAATACGGTCTTGATAACCCGAAAACGTATTTCACTATAACCGACGATGATAAGAACTCGCACACGGTCTTTATCGGCAACAAAGCGCCTTCGGGCGACGGCTATTACTGTCAGTACAAAGACAGACCGGCGGTATATCTTATAAGAACACCGTACAGTGTGCTTTTCTCCGACGTTTACGGACTTATGACCCCGACCCTCGGTCTGCCCGTCTCGGAGACCGCTTATTCCGACGTAACTCTCTTCGGAGTGGTAAAGAACGGGGTTCCGCTCTTTGAGATAAAGACCGTATCTCCCGAGGAAAACGGAAGCGCAAGCACGAGTAAACCGACGTATAGCTACGAATTTACCTTCAGCTCGCTTAAGAACTTTACTCCCAATGAAACGAGAAGAGACCACGTTCTCAGCCTGCTTTCGGGACTTTCGGGAAATAAGGTCGTTGCTTACGGCAATGAAATAACCGTAGAATCTCTTAAGACCGACTACGGAATAGATCTGGAAAAACCGTATTATCGGATCTACTATAAGTATACGAGCAACGCCGATATATTCCTGTCGGCTCCCGATAAGGAAGGTATGTGCTACGCGTACTCTACGGTTTACAATACCGTCGTAACGATGCCGATTTCATCAATGGAGATGGTAAACCTCGACGTGTACGACTTCATTATGCCGAACCTCACGCTGACCAGTATTACTCTTGTCAACAAGATCGAGATAAAGGGTTCGCTTCCCGACGAGGGAATCGACGTAGACTCGGCGTACGGAATAAAAACGACCTATATAGAAGGCACCGAGCAGTCGGTGCAGTCTGTATGGAACGTCAATACGAATAAGCAGTTTACTACCGACGAGGTCGCAAACTTCAAGCAGATATACGGAGACATCCTGAACCTTCACATCGCGGGCGACGTTGATATGAGCAATATCACGGAATCGGAGCATATTGCATCAATTACGATAAGCTATACCGACGGAACGGCGAAGAAGTTTGATTTCTACGCGTATAACAGCACCCGTTGCTACTATACGGTAAACGGTGTCCTGAACGAGAATTATCCCTTCTACGTAAGCAGAGATAACGTCGAAAGAGTTATCCGCGACACCTATCGCTTCGATCTCGGTTATACGCTTGACTCTGCCATTTAAATCTTTTCAAACACAAGGGCTACCGCTTCGGCGATAGCCCTTAAAAAGAAAGGCAATAAAATGAAAAAGATAATTTCTCTGCTTCTTACCGCAGTCATAATGTCAACGCTCCTTATCTCCTGCGGTGATAAGGCGGCAAAGCTGCCGAAGCCGGAAAACGGCAAGACGGTCTTTACCCTCGGCGGCGAGAAGATAAAATACGACTACGTAAGATACGTCTACCTCAACACGAAGGCAGATATGGAATACGGCGAGGACGAAAGCTACTGGGAAAATAACCCCGCGGCGTTCGAGGAGCTGAAGACGTCGACCCTGAATACGATCGCGCATAACCGCGCTATCGAAATGCTGGGTAAGCGTTATAAGCTCAAGCTCACCGACAGCGAAAAGAACGAGGTCAACGACCTGCTGAAGGAGCTCAAAGAGGATAAGGAGGGCTGGAAAGAGGCAAAGGCGGAAAACTTCCTTACCGATTATACCTTCGCTTATCTGCAGCGCTTCTCGGTGCTCTGGGGTAAGACCTACGACTACGTAACGTCCCCCCAAAGCGGAATAATCAAGAGTGACGATAAGACCGTGCTTGAGGATATTCCCGTCAATTTCAGAAATATAAAATACATCTATATCGAGTACGGCGAAACGGATAAGCAAGCAAAGACCGCCCTCGCCGAGGAAGCCCTTGCCAAGGCAAACGCAGGCGAGTCCTTTATTCAGCTTATAAAGGATTACGGAGACGATACGACGATGTTGAACTGTATCGACGACGGGTATTATTATACGGTCGGTATGATCGACCCGACGGTCGAAATGGCAGTCGAAAAGCTTGATTACGGTGAAATAAGCCCGATAATCGACACAAACGTCGGCTTCTTCATCGTTCAGCGGAGCGAGATAGACCTTGAATATGCAAACGAAAATATTGCGACGTTCATCGACTACTACGTCGCAAGAATATTCAACGAAATGGTCGCGGAGATCCGCGAGAATATGAAAATGGAGTTTTCCGACTTCTGGAACAACCTAAAGCTTGACGATATAAAATAAAAGACATCGGAGGATAACGAAATGCTCCAAGTGATATACTCGGCAGGACTTACGGGCGTTGACGGCTTTCCCGTCACGGTCGAATGTAACTGCGCAAACCGACTCTCGAAATTCGAGGTCGTAGGACTGCCCGACGCGGCGGTGAAGGAAGCAAGGGAGAGAATAAAGGCGGCGGTCGAAAACAGCGGCTTTGAGTTCCCCGAAGCCGAGATCACCGTAAATATGGCACCCGCAGATAAGAAAAAGCAGGGCTCGGCGTACGACCTTGCTATGCTTATCGGTATACTTGCATCCTGCGGTGCGCTGTCGCTCCCGAAGGATATAGAGGACACCTGCTTTATAGGCGAGCTGTCATTATCGGGCGAGGTCAGAGGCGTTAAGGGCGTGCTTTGTATGTGCCTTGCCGCACGCAACGCAGGCAAAAAGAAGATATTCGTCCCGTATGAAAACGCAGGCGAAGCGTCGGTGACCGACGGCGTCGAGGTGTACGGGGTAAAGAACGTCCGAGAGCTTATTCTCCATCTGAAAAATGAAGCGCCGATCTTGCCGACGGTGTTTGATATGAAGCTGTTTGAAGACGGAAGCACGAATTTCGGATTCGACTTTTCCGACGTAAAGGGTCAGGAAAAGGCAAAAAGAGCGCTTGAAATTGCCGCCGCAGGCGGTCATAACGTGCTCCTTATCGGACCGCCCGGAACGGGAAAAAGTATGCTGGCAAAGCGCATACCGAGCATTCTTCCGCCCCTCGATTTTGAAGAGGCGATAGAGACGACGAAGCTCCATTCCGTCGCAGGAATACTCCCCGAAAACGTCTCGCTTCTCACGAGCAGACCCTTCCGCTCGCCCCATCATACGCTTTCTCCGATCGCCCTCGCGGGCGGCGGAACGATACCGATGCCGGGCGAAATATCGCTCGCGCATAACGGCGTCCTCTTCCTCGACGAGCTTCCCGAGTATTCGAAGCAGTCGGCAGAGGTGCTCCGTCAGCCCCTTGAGGACCACAAAATAACGATAACGAGAGCGTCGGGAAGAGTGACCTTCCCCTGTTCGTTTATGCTCGTCTGCGCGATGAACCCGTGCAGATGCGGCTACTACGGACATCCGACGCGTCAGTGTACCTGCCGCAAAAAGGATATATCCGATTACTTACAGAAAATAAGCGGTCCGCTGCTTGACCGTATAGATATTCAGATAGAGGTTCCGTCGCTCTCCTACGACGAGCTTGCGTCGGGCAAAGAGGAGGAGAAATCGGAAGCTATCCGTGCACGCGTCGTTACCGCGCGCCGCCGCGCTGTCAACCGCTTCCGCGCAAACGGTGAGACTACCTTTAGCAACGCGGGAATGGAATCGTCGCAGATAAGAAAATACTGCGAGCTTTCGCCCGCGGCGGCTAACCTGCTCAAAAACGCATTTGAAAAAATGGGTCTTTCGGGACGCGGCTACGATAGAATTCTTCGTGTGTCGCGTACCATCGCCGACCTCGACGGAAGCGAAAACATAGAAGCCAAGCACATCGCGGAAGCGATACAGCTTCGCTCGCTCGACAGAAAATATTGGTGAGCGAAGTGCTGAAAAAGAATACCTTCCATACAGTCACCGTCACCGATATGAACGACCTCGGCTACGGGGTCGCGCGCATAGACGGAATAGTCACCTTCGTCGACGGCGGCGTGACGGGCGACGAGCTTGAAATCAAAATAATAAAAGCCGCAAAGGACTACGGGGTCGCAAGAATAGAGAAAATAATAACTCCGTCAACCTACCGCGAATGCCCCGACTGCGCGGTCTTTCCGCGTTGCGGCGGCTGCTCCTTCAGACATATAAGCCGCGAATATGAGCTTGAGCTGAAAAGAAACATCGTCATTTCCGCATTCCGCAAAAACGGCATTGACGCTAATGTCGGTGAAGTCCTGACCGACGGCAGAGTAAGCGGCTACCGCAATAAGGCGCAGTACCCGATAGACGAAAACGGAAATATCGGCTATTACGCGCGCCATTCGCACACAGTTATCCCGTGTGATAAATGCGACCTGACCGCCCCCGAGCTCTCCGAGATAGCAACCTTCGTCTCGGAATATATAAAGAGCAAAAAATGGCAGGTGAAGCATATATACCTGCGAATAGCCGAAAAAACAGGTCAGATTATGGTCTGCCTCGTAACGCCGAACGAATCGCTCAAAGGAGAAAAAGAATTTGCGGAGACATTGACGGCAAAATTCCCGAACGTCGTCTCGGTGCTTCTCAACATCCACCCCGAGGAAACGAACGTCATACTCGGCAAAAAGGTTAAAGTCATTTACGGTTCCGACCGCATCGAGGACGTCCTCTGCGATTGCCGATTCGGCATATCATCGCTGTCGTTCTACCAGGTAAACCGCTCCTGCGCAGAGTTGCTCTACAACGAAGCCATAAAGCGCGCAGGCGACGCAAAAAAGGTCGCAGACCTTTACTGCGGCGCGGGAACGATAGGAATATCGTTTGCCAAATCGCGCCCCGACGCCTCAGTCCTCGGCATCGAGATAATCCCGCAGGCGGTCGAAAATGCGAAACAAAACGCCGCCCTGAACGGTATAGAAAACGCAACCTTCCTCTGCGCCGACGCGATGACCTTTGAAATTGACGACTTCGACTGCGTCTTTATCGACCCGCCCCGTAAGGGAATGTCGGCAGAGCTTACAGATAAAATTTGCAAGAGCAACCTCAAAAAGCTCGTTTACGTATCCTGCGATCCCGCCACCCTCGCCCGCGACGCAAAAAAGCTCATCGAAACGGGCTACGAAATGGGAACGGTAACTCCCGTTGATATGTTCCCGAGAACAGGGCATATAGAATGCGCCGTTTGTCTGTCACGAAAATAAGCGATTTTGACCCTAAAACGGGCATTTTTCAGCCTTTTGAGCGTGTCTTTCGGTCAAAAGGCTGTTTTTTTGTGTTTTGATGAATTTTTAAGTAGGGACAAATGTGATTTTCGACCTATGGTCAAAAATCAAAATACAGCAGTTTGAGGAAACATATTGAGAGGAAACGGCTATTTTTGCCCTAAAACCGTACTTTTTTCTTTGAAATGACAACTTCACAATGGAAATGCCGTTTGATATGTTTCCACGCACTGTTTGAACATCAAAATTTGCAGATAAAATATTTATTTTTGCGGATATTTTGTTGAAATTAGTGGATTGATGTGTTATAATAGAAGCAACTTTGAAAACACGAGGTTTTACATATGGCAGTAAGATACAATAAACTATGGAAATTGCTCATAGATAAGGGTATGACAAAAACCGATCTGCGACTTGCAACGGATATGTCAACAACCACCCTTGCCAAGCTCGGCAAGAACGAAACTGT
>CAZVVM010000078.1:0-8569 GCA_964630635.1 uncultured Ruminococcus sp.
ATTCCTATCCTTTTTGGATAAGTTTGTAGTCTTTTTTTATTCGGGCTGTTTTTTTTACAGCCCCTTTTATTTTTTATTCGTTATTCCTCGTCCTCGTACTTCTTTCTCTTTTTAAGAACGACAAGAGCTGTGAGCGCTACGCCTGATACTGCGACGGGAACGAGCCATGTAAGGACGTTATCGCCTGTATCGGGGTTAGTGTTCGTATAGGTGTTTACAAACTCGATCGCGGTCTTTTCGGTATCGTTCTCGTCGTACAGTGTGTAGCTGACTACGAGCTTACCGTTAAGATCGTCGGTTACGTCGACCTTTACGCGGTAGACGGTCTCGTCGTAGGTCACGCCTGCGAGGTTGCCGTTATCCTCTTTTACGAGGTAGTAGTAGGTTCCGACTGCGTCAAACGCGATCTCATCGAAGGCGAAGCTGCCGTCAGCGCCGTTAGAAACGGTCTGAACCGCGGTGCCCGTCTCCCAATCCGCGTTCGAATTATAGAGCGTAAATGCAAATTCGTCAGCGTTAAGAGGTCTGCCCGTAAGGGTCTTATTTCCCTGAAGCTTAAGGACGTCACCCGTTGCGGTATAGGTGTTTACGAATACCATACCGCTCTGCCGTCCGTTCTCGTCCACGAAGATAACGGAGGAAACGGAGAGGACGCCGTGCTGGTTATCCGCCACGTTTACGGTAACGTGCCATTCGGTCGTATCGAAGGTAATACCTGCGTTGCCCGTGTTGCGCTCGGTAACGATGTAGCGGTAGGTGCCTGCCTTATCGACAGTCTCTGCGTTAAATACTATCGAGCCGTCTGCGGTATTTTCGGTCGTAGCCATGGGAGAAGCGCCCTTGGTCCATACGTGAGTAGCTTCATCATAGTCTACGTCGTAAAGCTCAAACGTGAACTTATCGGTTGAAAGAAGCTCGCGGCCGATGAGTGCCTTGGTTCCTATCACCTTAATGTCAAGCGCCTCGGGGTTATAGGTGTTATTGAAGGCAATTTCCTTGTTCGCGCTTCCGTCAACGGTATAGGTTGCTTCAAGCTTTCCTGCGCCGTTATCGGTTACGGTTACGACTACCGTATATTCGGTATCATCGTATCTGACACCGTCAAAGTAGCCCGCTACCTTGGTCGAGGGATCGTATTCGGTTACCTTATAGGTATACTCTCCGGGAGCAGTGAAGATAAGCTCGGGGAATGCGAAGGACGCCTTGTTATCCGCAGGCACGCCGTTCATCGCGTACCATACGTTGCTCGTTCCGACCTCTGCGAGAATAAACTGGAAGTCGTGCTCAAGAAGCGGTCTGCCCGTAAGCAGCTTGGTGCCGTCGATGACGAGCGTCGTCGGCTCGGCAGTGTAAGTGTTCTTGAAGGTGATGTTGTTGTTTGCAACCGTCTCAACGACAGGGGTAGCGATAAGCTGACCGCCGTCATCGGTTACGTGTACGATCATCTTATAGACGGTAGCATCGTAGGTTATGCCCGCCTTGCCGTCATTGATCTCAACGATCTCGTAATGATATTCGCCGAGCTCATCGTAGGTGAACGGCTTGTCGAAGGTCACCTTACCGTCGGTGCCGTTTTTGCCCGTTGCAACGGGGGTGGTTCCGCGAACGCCGTTTATCACCTCGTAAATTGCGAAGCTGAATTCGCCGTCCTTGAGAACGCGGTTGCCGACGTTACTCGTGATCTCCTTGCTTACGAAATCTACGGTGAGGGTTGCGTCACTCGGCTCGTAGGTGTTCGTGAAGGTTACTATTGCGTCGTTGCCGCTTACTACTGCGGTATTGTCGTCGGTCGTAACGACTGCCTGAATGTGGTTTTCGCCCGGAACGTTGGAAACCGTTACCGTGATCTCTACTTCCTTATCGGTATATGTCCAACCCGCGGGAACGGCAGCGGGCTTGATCTCCTTAAGGGTATAGACGTAAGTGCCGATCTCGGACGCGTTATAGGTCTTGCTGAAGATGACCGAGCCGACGCTCGTCGTAGTCAAGCTCTCGATAAGCTGACCGTTTTCATCGTAGAGGCCGAATTCGAAGCCCGCAAGTGACGTTCCGAGGGGGCTGTTCTTGAGGTTTGCAACTTCCTTCTGCGCGTCTATACGGACGGTCACTACGTGGTCGTTGACATATTCGTTATCGAAGTCGACTGCAACCTCCCAAGCGTTACCCGAGCCGCTGATAGCTACCTGAGGAGCACGGGTAGTGCTCACGCTTGCTTCGAGCTTGCCGTCCATATCGGCATCGGTCACGTCGATCTGGAAGGTGTGTATTCTGGTATCGTATACCATTCCTTCAACAGTCGGCTTTTCTTCCTTGACGCGGTAAATATAAGTACCGATCTCGGTAAAGGATTCAGTTGTGAAGTCATAAGCGAAAGCGAAATCTTTGTCGCCCTTTGAAGTTGCATAAGATACAGACTGCTGTTCGATCGTCGTCCAGGAGGAGTCGGAAAGGTGAGCACCTGTGCCGTTATATTTCTGAAGCGTGAAGACGAAGCTTCCAGAATATGCGTTACCCGTAAGGGTCTTGGTTCCGCTTATCTTGACAATGGGCGATACCGCCTCTGCTTCGTATTCGTTATTGATAATTACCTGCGCGGTGGTGTTTGCGGTAACGGTCACTTCGTTAATTCCGCCGTCGTAGGTAGGAGTAAAGCTGTTCTGCTGTGCAGAAGTAAGATTCTCGACCGCCGTAACAACGGTGCCTTCGGGCAGACCGTAAACGGTGAACCGATCGTCGTGGCGGAGGGTGACCTTAACGGTTTCGCCTGCGGTGCCGTTAAGCGTGATGCCCGTTTCGGTTCCGTTCGTATGAGCGACAACGTATTCTCCCGCAAGAGGTTTGCCGTCGAAGGTGAAGGTAAGCTCAACCTCAAACGCGGTGTTATCGTTTACGGGAACGGTGTAGCCCGCGCCGTAATTATGGATTATTTCCTTTGCTACCGTGAAGTTACCCGTGCCGCGTGCGGTATTTACGAATACGATCTCCTGCATTTCGCCGTCAGCGAGGGTCACGCTTGCGGTAGTTGCGTTAAGGATATTTCCGCCGAGCGAAACGCTCTGAACGACGTAATCAAGGTAGGTATGCTCGGTTACCGTCACCGTACCCGCCATCATTCCGCCGATATACAGGGTCTCGCCCGCCTTAATTGATACGGTCGCCTTGCCGTTTTCAAAGGTTACGGACTCGTAATCTCCGACGAGCACTCCGTCAACGTATCGGTATGCGTAAGCGTCAAGGTCGCCGCTCTGTCCGACATATATTACGTCGAAGACAAATTCGGGCTCTTCGCCGTCGGTGATCTCAATGTTGGGAGCAAGCGCCTTTGTGATCTTGACGCCCGTTTCGGGGGTCATTGCGAGGCGGCCGTTGTTTCCGAGCGTGATACCCGCAATTGCGGAATGAGTCACGTCGTCCCAGGAATGGGAATTGGTGTCGCAGAAGATCTGATAATACATCGGAAGAGTTTCCGTCGCGTTATCGGTCTTGTTAAATATACCCGCGTCGCCCGTCCAGTCGTCTCTTATCGTTCCCGCCTTGATGGTATAGGTGCCGTCGCCGTTTGCAGACGCAACGGAGAGGACCTCCTTCGGAAGCTCGTGATACTCGTAGACCGTATTATAGGTGGTGCCTGTCTTTGTATAGAAGCCGTGGTAATAATACAGCTTTCCTACGTATTCCGACGGATGCGTGGTGCCGTTATAGACCGTACCTGCGGTATCGGAATAAACGAGGGAGTCGTTCTGATAATAGTAGCGGTCGTTCTGACGCGAGGGACGGAAGTAGGAGTAGGCGTTTGCCTTGCCGTAGCCGGTATCACCGGCTCTATCCCACTCGTTAGTGTAGAAATATACCTCGCCTGTCGCAGGATCGGTATTTGCCGAAAGATAGCTTGCCGAAACCTTATCCTTTACGTTGAAGGAGTTGATCTCGGGATCAAGACCTACCTCGTAGATAAGGTGAATGGGAGTATCGGGAACAACGTCGATATTGGTTACGTTCTTGTTCTCGTCGAGATCGACCTTATAGGTGATCTTCGGAAGAAGCGATGCGGGAACAGCAAACGCCACGTCCTGCTCGCCCGTCGGTACGCCTGCGTTTACCTTTTCTCTTACGCGGACGGTCGTATACATCATATTGGTATCTCCCTCGGTGCCGAGGAAGATGTAGCTCGCATTGATATGCGCCGCGTTTACGGGAAGGGTCATACCCTCGTACCACATATCAAGGTATGCACCCTGTGCGTCGGATATCCAGCCGACCCAGTTAGAGTACGTGCCCGTTGCAGAATCGTAGGCGATCTGACCGTGATCGTATGCGTTTTGGAGAAGCTTTTGCGCGGTTGCTCCGTCTACTCCGAGACGGGTAATGCCCGACTGAAGTCCTTCGACAACGAGTGCGGAGCTTTCGTCAAGCGTGCCGCCGTTAAACGCATCAGCCAGCGCGTGTGCAAGTGCTTCGCCCGTGAAGAGCTTTCCGCCCGACATAATTCCCTTAACGTCGGTGACCTTCATATAGGAGCCGATCTTATCTACGAAGGAAACGTAGCCCGATACGTTATGGTCGGTGCCTTCAAGAAGAGTGGGAGAATATACCGACTTCGAAACGATCTCGGAAACGACGTCATTGAACGCCTTTTTAAGAGCTTCTTCAAGGGTCGTGTCGCTGTTCTGATAGGAGTCAACGTCGAAGTAGCCGTCAACGTAGTCTGCCGAGAGATCAGTCGAAACTTTGGTAAAGGATTCGCCGTCAACCCTGAACGAGGAGCCGGTCGAAAGAGCGTTATAGCTGCTCCAAGCGTTATTGATCGCGTCGGTATTATACTTTTCGGGATCAAGGATACAGTTGCGGAGCGTATTGCTTTCGGTGCCGACCTTGCCGAGCGTATAGAAGAGACAGCCGTATTCGCTTCCGTATTTAGCGGTGATCTGACTCTTGACGTATGCGGCGGTAAGCTCGGTCGCAAAGACCTCTGCCACGCCCGCGGAAGCGCTCTGACCGTTGCCGATTCCGGCGTTAGAGGAGGGGTTCGTGAAGTCATTAGCCGCATAGGTAGGAATACCGTCGGTGAAAAGCATCAAAACGGGAATGCGGGGAGCAGAGCTTTGACTCAATACGTTGCTCTGCGCCGTAAGGACGTTCATCGCCTGCTTGAGTCCGAGCGCGGTATAGGTACCGCCGCTGACGCTCCAAGCCCTCGCCGTGACGCGGTCTCCGTCTCCGTCGGTAACGCTCTGGTTGAGAGAAATGCTGGTGCCACCTGTGTTTATATTGATGTATCTGCCGTTACTGTCTGTCGTATTGTAGTGATCAAGAGGCAGATAGGTCGTCGTTTCACGATCGAAAAAAACTATCGCAACGCGGTTGCCGTCATTTGCCTTCATAAGCTGACCAATACTGTAGTTTACCGCGTTGACCATTGCGACAGCAGCCGATCCCTGCATCGAACCCGAGGTATCGAGCACCATTACGGTATCGGTCGGAACTGCCGCCTTACCCGTTACGCTCATGTTCGAGCCGATTGCCGAAAGCGCAACGAGGAAGTTGTTTTTGCCGCCTATCGTGAAATCCTTGCCGTCGATAGTCGTGTTTGACATAAAGACGGACTTGTCGGTCCATACAGCTCCCGCGTTCGCGGTCGTAAGGTCGCCGCTTACGGGGAAATACTGCTGCCAGCCGTCGATCGTTGAAGGGTCGGCTTTAATTTCAAAGCCCGTCTCGCCCGTCGTCGCTGCCGTCAGAACGAACGGAACAATAGAGAGAGAGAGAGAGAGAGAGAGAGAGAGAGAATCACACTCACAATTTTGTTGAATACTTTGTGCTTTGCAGTCATATCGTTTTCTCCTTTACACGTACTGCGCTCGGGGCAACTGCCCCGTTATGTTTTCTATTATATTTATGACGCTGCCGCCAAACACTTATCTTCCGACAAGCTCGCGGAACGCTTTTTCATTCGTTTCCGCAACGTATTCCTTGAAGGAGTTACGAACACGCTTTCCGAGAGTTCTGTAATCCATCGTAAAAACCTTGTTAAGCTTAATACTTCGCGTTTCTTCGGGAATACCGTAGATAGTGAGTATATTGTTCAGCGCGCCCGTTATTCTCGATTCAAGCGAAACGGGATCGCCCGCCGTCACAAGCGTTGCGTATTCGATTCCCGAAACGAGTATTTCGGCTTCGGCAAACTGGACGTCGGTCCATTCGGGGCGGTATGCACCGAATACGGCTTTCGCTCGGCTCACATCATTCTTTCTTATAATGTCGAGGCAAAGCGGGCTTGAATACGAGGAAATGAAGAAGTCCTTTATCACCTCGTCGTCCTCACTTGCGCTCAACATCGTCGTCAGCTCCAGGCACAGCGCCATTATTGAGCTTACGCCCTCGCCTGCCTCTTTCTCCATCATTTCCCACTGGAACTTACATAGCATATCGACCAGCTCTGCAAGCAAATGTTCCTTCGTCGGATAGTGGAAGGTTAAATTGCCTGGACTCATTTCCAGTGCCTTTGCGATTGATGATACCGTAGTATTCGAATAACCGTTTTCGAGAAATTGCTTCGTGGCTTCACCGATGATCTCTATCTTCGTCAGAGCACCTTTGTCTATTCTTGCCATGGTTTTCTCCTCTTATTTGCGCCATAGAAATCTACGACGTTCTTCTTATGCCTCTATTATAGTATGTATACTAAAATTTGTCAATGCCTATTTTGAAATTATTTCTAATTTTTCTTAAAACTTTAATTTCACATAAAAACAGCTCCGAGATCACACGTTACGCGGATATCGGAGCTGTTGTTTTTATATTAATTTAGGTCAGATCTTTTCGTAAGCGTCGAAAAGATCGTCTGTGATCTTATCGAATTCGGGAACGTCCTTAATATAGTCGTCAAACGCATAGAACGCGCGGCGGCAAAGCTCATCTGCCTCTTTCTTATCGGAAAGCGAAAGCGCGCGAAGGATCTCGTAATCCTCAACTCCGCACTTCATCTGCATGTAGCGAAGCGACAGAAGGACCTCGTTCTTGTAGGGATATACGATGTTGCATTCTCCGGGCGGAAGTCCCCTGTTTCTGCTCGTCTCTTCATACGGATCGAATTTTGGATCATATGCGCAATATCCCCAATGGAGATATCCCGTGAGGTTATGGCTATAGTTACCCCAGTGAAGGAGTCGGGTGTTGAGAAGCGGAGCGTCTATGTGTCTGTTGAGGAAGCGTCCGCCCGGCATATTGCAGGTATAGAACCAAAGCTCGTTGTGCTCGTCGCGGATCGCCTCAAAATCGTTTTTATTAAGCTGATAATAATGATCCTTCGGCACGTAAATATCCAGCGCATCCTCAAGGAAGTATATTTCTATAGCGTCGATGAGCTTGATTCCCGGCAAATACTTACGATAGATTCCGCAAAGGATTCGGAAGTCGTTGGCAACTCTTTCCTTCGGCTCGTCGCTTACGTGGACTATCGAAATGTCTCTCCAGCCGTTTTCGTTAAGGAAGGCGTTAAACTGATAGAGATACGCGGTAAGATATTTTCTTCCGCCAGTCGAAAGGCAGTTAAGCGGACGGTTATCGTCGGACTTGTCATGAACAAGGAAGGGTCCGTCCTCCCAGGAAGGACGGTGAAGGATATGCGACCACTCAAGCGTCTTCATTCCGCTCTCAAGGGCAATCTCCGCCCAACGCTTTGCATCCGAAAAATCGAAAACGTACTTTCCGTCAACTCTCTTGCAGGTATACATACTGGGGAGATCAACGAAGAAGATATAATTTTTGCAGTCGATAAGCGTCTTCAAGTACTTTTTGAATACTTCCTCATGCTCTTTCGAGCCGTATTCAAGCCCGTGCTTAGCCGCAACCCTTCTTGCCGATGCCCAGTTTGCGAGCGAAAGGGTGCTTTCGGGAAGCGTTTTCTTGCCGACTGTAAGGGTCATCGGGACTTCTATCGAAGCATCGCCGAACGAGATAACGATCTTGCCGTCTCTGACTCCGCTTTCAGCGTCTTTCGCGGGGCAGAAGGATACATAATACGTTTCCTGATTCTTTTCGACCTTTATGCCTTCGATCGGGAAAAGAGGGTCGTAAGAACGATAAGGTGCGGGACGCACTCTATCTCTCTTGATATCGCGCCATTCTCCGCCCGTAAGAGCGCCGCACTGATAATCGTTGGTATTTCTGTTGACACCAACCTCCATCTCGCGGTAAGCTTCAACCTTAACGCCGTCGAAGCCAATCGGCTTAACGTCAACCGCCGCGCCGACAGTAAGTCCGTCAACGAGAATCTGAACGGCACCTGTCTGTTCCTTGAGAAGCTTTAACGACGCAGTCTTTCTGCCGTCGGAAACGCTCGAATCGGGAAACACCCACTCGTTCATGCTGAAAATTCCGTAGTTCATAAGTAACCTCATTAATGTGATTTTGTTTGTGACATTATAACATTTCGGAATCGTAATGTCAATACGGAAAATAAAAAACCCGATGGCAAATGCGGTTGCTTCTTAAGGACAGTTTTTGAGAATTAAGAATTACGAGCATTGCGAAGGCGAAGAAAAATACGAGAACATTTCGGTGTTTCTCG
>CAZVVM010000079.1:0-8339 GCA_964630635.1 uncultured Ruminococcus sp.
GCCTTTACTGCGTCATCAATATATGCGCACACGCCCCGAAAGTTTGAGTTTATTTGACCGTTCGTGAACCGTATTATTTTCAGACCGTAGTTTTCAAGAATTTCTGTGCGATATTCATCTTTATGTTTGCCGTCTTCTGTATAATGCTGTGAGCCGTCGATCTCTATAATAAGCTTTGCCTTGTGACAATAAAAGTCTGCAATAAAATTATCTATCGCTTTTTGCCGTTGAAACCCAATTTCATGCTTTGACAGAAAATCGTACCATAAATGCTTCTCTTCGCGAGTGGCGTTTTTTCGCAGGTTTTTAGCAAGAGCAATATTCTTTTTGTTATAATCAAGAGACATATTGCACCTCCAAAGCGAATTTTATCTTCTCTTCGTTTCTCTCGTCAAGGCAGACACCTTCTCACGGAGCGATTTCGTATCATACCGCGGCGACATTCGCCAGCCCCAGTTACCTGTGGCGGTTGAAGGCATATTCATTCTGCCTTCCTCGTTATTCAGTCCAAGATAATCCTGCATCTGAACGACGGCGAGGTTTGCCTTGCTCTCAAACGCGAGGCGGATAACGCTGTAAACGTTACTTTCACCCTTGATTTTCTTGCGTTCGCGGTTAAAGAGCTCTCTTGCGTCGCCCGTCAACGCATTCACCCAGCTTCTAACGCAGTCGCTGTCGTGCGACGAGGTATAAACTACGCAGTTTTCGGTCTTATAGTTCCGCGGAATGTACTCGCTGTTTTCGTCGAAAAACGCGAACGGGAGCATTTTCATTCCGGGAAATTCGTTATCGGAGAGAAGCTTTTTGACGTCGTCCGTTATCACTCCGAGGTCCTCTGCGATTATCTTCGCTTTCGGGAATTTCCCATTCACCGCGTCGAAAAGCTCCTGACCGGGCGCACCGTTCCACCAACCGTTCACCGCAGTTTCCTCGCCGTACGGAATGGTGTAATACCCCGCAAAACCGCGGAAATGGTCGATACGGACTATATCGTAGAGCTTAAAGGCGCGTCCGATTCGGTCGAGCCACCATTTGAAGCCCTCGTTTTTCATCTTTTCCCAATTATATATGGGATTTCCCCAAAGCTGACCCGTTTCGGAGAAAGCGTCGGGCGGAACGCCCGCGACGAGGGTTGGGTTATAATTCTCGTCGAGCAGGAACTGGTCTCTCGCCGCCCAGACGTCAGCGCTGTCGTGCGCGACGTATATAGGCATATCGCCGATCACCACGATCCCCTTCTTCTTCGCATAAGCGCGGACGTTCTGCCACTGTGAGTCAAACTCAAACTGCACCCAGCGCCAGAACGCCATTTCGTTCTCGTATTGAGAAGAGCTTTCGCGCGCCTTCTTATAGTCGCGCTCGCTTTCGTCCCAATTCGTCCACGATGCGTAGTTATTCTTGACCTTGAGCGCCATAAATAGCGCGTAGCTTTCTACCCAATCGAAATTTTTACGCAAAAACGCGCGGTATTCGGCGTTCGGCTTGAAGCGTGAGAACGCCTTGCGGAGCGCCTTATATCTGTTTTCAAAAAGCCAACCGTAGTTTACCTTTTTATCGTTATTCTTCTGACTCTTAAGCTCCTCTGCCGTCAAAAGCCCCTTTGACGAAAGCATTTCGAGGTCGATAAAATACGGATTTCCCGCGCCCGACGCGGGTGACTGATAAGGGCTGTCGCCGTACGAGGTCGGATTTAGGGGAAGCACCTGCCAGCATTTATGTCCCGTTTCGGAAAGGAAGTCAACGAACGAACGCGCTTCGCGTCCGAAAGAGCCGATTCCGTATTTGCTCGGAAGCGAGCTTATCGGCATAAGTATGCCTGCCTTGTGCTTAAATCCGAAGTTTTTTAAATTTCCCATTTTGGGATTCTCCTTGGGGTTTGAAATTTGCGTAGATTCTTCGCCACGTTGTTTTACCCTCTCCGGCGGGAGAAGGTATAACGGCGTTCTATCTACTCTCAAATGTAAAAGCGTCGCGGGCGGATCGCTCCGCCCGCACGGTTAATTATTTGCCGTTCAGCTTTGCTTCGAGAGCTTCAGCGATCTCGATGCGGAGAGATGCAAACTCGTCTGAAGAAACGTCGACCGTTGTGAGCGACTTCGAGACCTTATTTACTCTCTCGTCGACCCATTCGCGTCCGAACAGCTCCTCTGCCATATAGAGAAGCTCGATATCGTCGATACCGTCACGGATTATCTTAAGACGGATCGATCCGACGGGCATCTGCTTCGGAAGTCCCGCACCCGTACCGGTATATATGAGAATTCCGTCTCCGTAGATGCCGTTATTGAAGGTGTCAACGCTGCCCCACGGATTTCCGCCGTTTCCAAGCATTGAATAGTAAGAGGTATGCCAATAGAGGAAGCCCTCTATATCTCTCTGGTAGAACTGCCAGAAGAGAACTCGGCTCGTAAGACCCTCGTCGTCGACCTTTACGTTAAGATAGGGCGCGAGAGGATAGTTACAAACGTAAGCCCAAACCGTCTCGCCCTTTTCCTGAAGCTCCTTCATTCTCTCGTCGAAGGAGGCATACTTTGACATCTGATAATCGTCATAAATCTGATCCTCGTCCCAGTTTGCGAGCTTCGGGCAGTGGAGATCAATATACTTATCCATAAAGTCGATCTGGTCGAGATCGTCCGTTATCTGAAGGTTCGTATAATACGGCACCGTGATTCTTATATCCGGACAAAGCTCGCGAAGCGATTTACAAAGCTTCTCGAATTTCTCTATGTGTTCAGCCGTATGCGGCTCGTCGATCGGATAGAAATACGCCTTATTTAGCCAAACGTCGTCGGTCTTGAGCTTGGCGTAGATTTCAAGGAGCTTTTCCTCGTTGATAGTGCCGTCCTCGTTTTTCGGGATCACGACCTCAAACGAAGTCACGCGCGGGTCGGACATATATGCGTTTGCCTCATCGTCGAGAATGTCATAAGGCATACGGTATCCGCTCAAATTGTGTTCGAGAAGCATCTCGTAGTACAAAACACTGGGATCGTTGCCGACTGCGGTCTGGAACTTATGCCCTTCCGGCATTGCGAAGTTCCATACGTGAACGGTGATCTTAACCTTATTGAGGACGTTGCCCTTTTTGTCGGTAATACCAAGCTCATACTCGTAATCGCCTGCGGGGGTATCGGCAGTCGTCGTGAAATCGGCAAGGACAGCCATCGTCTCGTCCTTGTTAAGCTTAAAGCGCTTGCCGGGACCGAGAAGTGCAGCCGGGTCAGTCCAATACTTGCGGCGATTTTTGAGTATCGGCATAATATGGTAGACGTTACAAGTTATATACTCGTTGTCACCCGAAAGCACCTTAAAATTGAGAAACTCCGTATCGGCGCTTGAGCGGATCGCGATGTGCGCGCCCTCGCTCTCGTTTTTGGCGAGCGAAACCGTATACTCGGTTGACGGGTTCGAGGGGGCTTTCATTTCGACGCGGATCTTGTCGTAGCTGTGCTCGGTCCACATTACGATGCTCGGCTCTTTGCCGCCTTCTTTTTCGTCTTTCTTCGGATCTGCGCAGGAAGCAAAGCACGGAGCAAGCATAAGAAGCGCAAGGCACGCGGTTATGATCTTTTTCATATTTTTCTCCTTAAGCAAGTTACAAAAATGCCCCTTGCCGATTATTCATTTCGGTAAGGGGCAGGCTTTTACGTCTTTGACCAATCCAATACGATCCCGTAAGAGATCCCAAACGATGGGAAGCATCGTTTGATCCTCGCATCGCTCGGATTTCGACTTCGTCCGCCCGCTGTCATTCTGAGCGAAGCGTCGCCATACCCATTCGATTTCGCTTCGCTACACTCAGGGCGACGGCGACGCGAAGTCGAACGGCGCAGCCGCGCCGAAGCGTAAGCAAAGGCGGAATCTCGGGCGGACTCCGTTCAGGATGACCGATTACTCTTCGGATTCTTCCTCTTCTTCGTCCTCGTCGCAAAGTATGCAGTCGGTGCAGTCCTCTTCGTCGCAGTCCTCGCAGAAGCAGTAATCGTCGTCATCGTCGCAGTCGCAGTCGCAATCGTAGTACTCGGTTTCGAGGTCTCCGAGATCGTGGTCAACCTCGTCGATATAGTCCTCGAGGTATTCTGCTACGTCGCCGAGATCTGCAATTTCGTTTGCCATTTCGTCGAGAGTTTCAACGATAGCGACAAGGAGCTTGCCCTCGGGCTTGCTCTCGTCGATATTGAGACCCGCCATAAGTCCCTTAAGATATGCAGTCTTTTCAGTGATGTTCATTATAAATTCCTCCGTATTCTTTTTTTACAAAAAGCGCCGATAGGAAATCCCATCGGCGTTTTAAACTATATTATGCGCGCTCGATGTACTCGCCTGTACGGGTATCGATCTTAAGAATATTTCCGATCTCAATGAAGAGCGGAACCTTAACTGTTGCGCCGGTCTCAAGCGTTGCGGGCTTGGTAGTACCGGTTGCGGTATCGCCCTTGAATCCGGGCTCGGTATCGGTAACCTCGAGCTCAACGAACGTGGGGGGCTCAACGGAGAATACGTTACCCTTGTAGGAAAGGATCTTACAAGTCATATTTTCCTTAACGAAACGGAAGTTATCGTCGAGCTTCGCTGCCTCGAGGGGAGTCTGCTCGTAGGTTTCGGTGTCCATAAAGTAGTAGAGCTCGCCGTCGTTATAAAGGTATTCCATTTCCTTTCTTTCGATGTAAGCGTTCTCGAACTTATCGGTAGGGGAGAAGGTTCTCTCAATAACCGATCCTGTAATTACGTTCTTGATCTTGGTACGGACGAAAGCGGCGCCTTTTCCGGGCTTAACGTGCTGGAATTCAACTACCTGCATTACGTTTCCGTCCATGTCGAAGGTAAGACCGTTTCTGAAATCTCCGGCTGTAACCATATTATTATTCCTCCAAATGAATAAACATTATTTTCACGAATACTATTGTACCTTATTTTTTATTATTTTGCAATAGGTTTTTTGACATTTTGGCAAAGAAGTAACGTTTTTTCGTGATTTTTAAGGGGATTTTTCTGTCGTGATTGACTTTTTTGATTTATTGAGATATAATTTTTACGTAATTTTGTGTTTCCGCATTTCTTTGCCCACGCAAAGAAACGCTCGCAAAGAAACGTGCCAAGGTGACAACGGGTTTGAATTTTGCCTTCGCAAAATTCTGCACACGTTTTCCCCTTTGGAAACCCCTTTCGTCCGCCCGCGTCATTCTGAGCGGAACGCCGCCAGACCCATTCGACTTCGCTCAGGGTGACGGCGGCGCGCAGTCGAACCGCGAAGCGGCGCCGAAGGCGGAATCTCGGGCGAATATTGTGAGGTTACCAAGATTTTGATGTGATTTCGATGATTATTTCAGCGTATTGAGTATTTCAAAGAAATCGGGGAAGGATTTACTTACTGCCTCACAGCCGTCGATCTCGCCGCCGACAAGGGAAAGGATAACGGCAGACGCCATAACGATTCTGTGGTCGTTATGACCGCAGAGCGGTTCTTTGGGGGCGGTGAGCAAATCGGGGGCGGTGACTGTTATTTCGTTATCGCCGACGGTGACGGGTACGCCGAGCTTACGCAGCTCTGACGCCATTGCTTCGCCTCTATCTGATTCCTTGATCTTCAGGCGGTCGGTATTTATTAGGCGGACGCCGTTTAGCGCCGAGGCGGTTGCCATAAGGATAGGGGCAAGGTCGGGGCAGTCCGACACGTCTATTGTCGGGCAGGTGCGTGAGAGCTTGCCGAGCAGCTTTATTATGACCTCGTCGCCCTGAAGCGAATGACGGCGCAGACTGTCGATTTCGATGTCCGAGCCGAGCGTATTGAGCGCGAGGAAGAATGCGGCGTTTGACCAGTCTCCCTCAACTTCACACTCGATCGGCTTATATTTCTGCCCGCCGGGGATTATTATTTTATCGTCCTCGGTGACCTCGACGCGGATGCCGAACTCTTTAAGCGCTTCGACGGTCATTGCGATATACGATGCCGACATAACGGGCGGTATCAGCTCAATTACGCTGAAGCCGTCACAGAGGGGAAGCGCGAACATAAGTCCGCTTATAAACTGGCTCGACACGTCGCCGCGCAGGCGGAAATGTCCGCTCGTTATCGGCCCCTTGACAGTGAGGTCGTTTTCGGTCAGTATATAGTCCATTCCTTGAGAGACGCATATTTCTTCATACGGCTCAAGGGGACGCGACATCAGACGCTCGCTTCCGTTTAAGGTCGCTTCCTTATCGGAGAGCAGACATATCGGAACGAAAAAGCGGAGTGTGCTTCCGCTTTCGCGGCAGTTGAGGACTGCTTCTTCTCGGTTTTTCGGATTACAGCCGACGACGGTTACGGTGTCGCCGTTCTTTTCGACTGTTGCGCCGAGCGCCTTTATGCAGTCGACGGTCGCCTTCATATCCTCCGATTCGGAAATGCCGCGTATAACGCTTTTTCCGTCCGCGAGTGCGGCGCAGATGAGCCGTCTGTGCGCGGCGCTTTTTGAGGGCGGTGCGGATATTTGCCCCGAGTAGGTTGTTTTTTCTATCTGTATTTTCATTGTTTGTCTTTCAGAAGCTTGATTATACTTGACGCGACCTCGGCAACGGTTCCGTTACCGTCGACCGCGTTGTCGCAGACCGACGTATATATCGGGTATCTGTCCTCGTAGCGGCGGCGAAGGGAATCCATATCGCCCGAAAGAGGACGGTCGGGGGTCGGGGTGAGATTGTTTAGGGATCGGTCGATGAATATAAGGCGTCCGTTTGCCTTCAGCATATCGACGTTTTCCTCGCGGATTACGGCGCCTCCGCCCGTTGCGATGACTGCGTTCCAGATTCCGCTTGACAGCTTCTTTATTGATTTCGTTTCGAGATAGCGGAAATGCGTCTCTCCGTAGCGCAGGAAAATTTCGGGGATAGACATTTTCGCCTCCTCCGCTATCGGCTCGTCGCTGTCGTAAAAATGACGGCGCAGAGTCACGGAGAGCGCCTTGCCTATGCTTGATTTTCCGCAGGACGGCATACCGACGAGGACGATGTTTTCCTTTTCGAGAAGCACCTCGTTATATATGCGGTCGCAAAGCTCCGTCGGAGCTTCGGTATCGAAGAAATAACCGTAAGCGGCAACTGCCTGCGAAACAAGCATATAAAGACCGCCCTCGGCAGGGATTCCGAGCTTCTTTGCCTGACGGACAAGCGGCGTGCGGAGCGGATTATATATTGCGTCGATGACGCCCGAAAGCTGACCGAAGGACGTCAGGTCTATCGGGCTTTCAAAATCGTTCGGATACATTCCGACGGGGGTGCAGTTGATGATGAACGAAGCGTCGCAGTGAAGCTCAACAGCTTCATCGTAAGTAACCGTTTCTTCGGTTTTAGTACGGCTGACCGAAATTGTTTCCTCTGCCCCGAGGTCGCGCGCTACGACCTTTGCCGTGACTGCCGTTCCGCCCGTTCCGAGAATAAGCACCTTGCCGTGGAGTTTCCTACCGTCCGTTACGCGCATAATGAGACGCGACATTCCTATGTAATCGGTATTATAGCCGTAAAGCTTTCCGTTACGGTTTACGACGGTATTGACCGCACCTATTTTTTTCGCTTCCTCGCTTATTTGGTCAAGGTATGGAATGACTTCCTTTTTATATGGGATCGTTACGTTTATACCCGCAAAGTCCTTTTCGGTCATAAATGCGCCGATCTGCTCCTTATTAAGCTCGACAAGCTCGTAGGGGTAGTTGCCTAATTTTTGATGGATCTCGGGGGAAAAGCTATGTGTGAGTTTTTCACCTATAAGTCCGTATTTCATATATTTCCTTTCGGCGCGTTTCCGTCGCGCGTGTAGATTAGGTCAAGAAGTGTGAGTGCTGTTACGGCGTTTACTACCGACGCCGCGCGGTGTACGATGCAGGGGTCGTGTCTGCCGTGAACCGAGAGCGTTTTATCCTCGCCATGAGCGAGGTCGACGGTCGACTGCTCTTTTGCTATTGACGGCGTCGGCTTGACGGTTACCGTGAAGGTTATCGGCATACCGTTTGTTATACCGCCGTTTATGCCGCCGTTATTGTTCGTTTTCGTGACGATTTTGCCGTTTTCGTAAGCGAAGGCGTCGTTTGCCTCGCTTCCGCGAAGGACGCCGAATTTTTCACCCAGTCCGAAGCCGACGGCTTTAACTGCGGGGATCGAGAAAAGTGCGTGAGAGAGCATGCCCTCGCAGGTATCGAACCACGGCTCGCCGTAGCCGCCGTTCATTCCGATGACGGCAGTTTCGAGCACGCCGCCAATGCTGTCGAGGTCGGCTCTCGCTTTTTCTATCTCGGCTTTCATTTCCTCGCCCGAGCTTTCGGAAAGGACGGGGAACACCTTATCGGAAAGGTATGCTATAT
>CAZVVM010000080.1:0-8272 GCA_964630635.1 uncultured Ruminococcus sp.
GATGTGCGTCGATAGGATAACGGTATGAGTAAGTCCGAGAGTTCTTATCAGGTTTCTTATCTCAACGACCTGACGCGGGTCAAGACCGACCGTCGGCTCGTCGAGGATTATTACCTTCGGGTTACCGATAAGTGCCTGTCCGATTCCGATACGCTGACGGTAGCCCTTTGAAAGGTGTCCTATCACGCGTTTCTTTACGTCGGTCAGCTTTACGACCTCGAGTATTTCCTCGATATGCTTCTTTTTGTTGAGCGTACAGCCCTTCAGCTCGTATACGAAATTGAGATATTCGGTTACCGTCATCTCGGGATAGAGCGGCGGGATCTCGGGAAGATATCCGATGCTCTTTTTCGCTTCGTTCGGAAAATCGAACATATCGAGTCCGTCAATTTCGACCTTTCCTTCCGTAAAAGAAAGGAAGCCCGTCAGGATATTCATAGTCGTACTCTTTCCCGCGCCGTTAGGCCCGAGGAAGCCGACGATTTCGCCCTTTCCAATTTCAAAGCTGACGTTATTAAGCACTACGTTGCTTCCGAAGCTTTTTGTCAGATTTTGTATCTTTATCATTTATATATCCCCCATTATCGGTTGACAAATTTTCACTTATACAGTATAACACTTAAATATAAACAAATCTTGAACATACGGTATCATATAACCGTTTGCGGCTCTTTTTTTGCAAAAAAAGCGTCATATTTCGCCCTTCAAAAGAAAATAGCGCTTAATTATTGTAATTTCCGTATGATTAAGGTATAATAGTCATATAAATTTTCTTTATGCGGGAGAAATTATGCCTAAAAGCTACCGTGGCGGTATTCCTTTTGCCAGAAAATACGCTTCGCCCGAAAACTCCGTCAGCCATATTCCCGAGCGGATATTGCTGACGCTGAAAAACGGAACGGAGTGTTCTTTGAGCGAGGGCGATACGGTCAAAAAGTATCAAAAAATTCTCGACAGCACCGAGCTTTCACCTGCGGTATTTGCGGGTGTCGGCGGAAAGGTCGAGCGTATTTATAAGCTTGCAAGAGGCGTCGATATTTCGATCCTGACGGACAGTCGGGCGGAGATCGAGGCGCCCTTTGACGCGCCCGAAAAGGATATTGCGGATATGACCGAGAGTGAGCTTTCGGCGCTTCTTTTGAGCCGCGGAATCACCCCCGTGAAGAAAGGTAAGCGCGACCCCCGCGTTCTTACCGTCGACTGCACTTCCTCGCCCTATAACGACAGCCGTCTTTATATCTGCCGCACCTTTCCCGAAAAGGTGCTTCTCGGCGCGAAGATAATTATGAAGCTCGTCGGCGCGAGAACCTGCTCTTTCGCCATTCCGTCGTCCGATCTTGACGCGGCGGAGAGGATATACGGTTTCATTCCGAAAAAGAGTAAGATGTTTAACATAGTTCTGACGAAGGACAAGCTCCCCGCAACGATACCCAATCTTACCTTATCGGCTCTCTATAACGTCGAGGTCAGCGCCGCGAAGGATATTTTCGACGCGGGTTATCCCGTCGTTTCGCCGCTGTACTGCCTTGCCTGCTATCGCGCGCTCGTCGAGGGAATACCCTTTTGCGAGGGTTATCTGACCGTTGCCGAGCTTGGCTCCGAGGTTGACGTTTTTGCCGTTCCGTTCGGCGCGCCCGTCAAGGCGGTTGCCGTTCCGCGCGAAAACGAGCGTATCATACGCGCCGAAAATCTGTACGGTGCCGAAGTCACGGGCGAGGTTATGACCGAGAAGACCGAAGCGGTCGCCGTCATTCCCGACGAGCAGATCGCGGAAAAAAACGCGCGGGAATGTATCGGGTGCCGCCGCTGTGACGACGCTTGTCCTGCCCGCATTTCGCCTATTGATATTTTCTCTTCCGTCAAGGAAGGAAAGACCGACTCCGCGCTCGTCCGTTATGCGGCGAGCTGCTTTGAATGCCGTCTATGCACTTACGTCTGCCCGTCCGAGCTTCCGCTTGCCGAGACGATATTGAAATTCCGCCGCGACAGCGGGCTCATTTCGGTCGATATTGACGACGAGAACCCCGATTTTTACGACGATACTGAGAGAGAGGTGACCGAAGATGAACTGTAATCAAAAGCACCGTCTCCGTTTAACGCGCCGTCCGAAGGAATTCAAGGAGGTCACTCTTTATCCCATCGTCCCTTCCGCCCCGCGCGCGCAGTCGATTTATACCGACACTCTCATAGCGGCCGTTCCGCTTTTCCTTTTGAGTATTTACCATTACGGCTTCCGCCCGATAACCGTCGCGCTTATTTCGGCGTTTATGATGATGGGGCTTGATATTGCCGTCAGGACTCTTACCAAAAAGGAAGCGCGCTTTGATATTTCGCCTGCCGTCAGCGGCGTTCTGACCGCGCTCTTTTTGCCCGCGTCGGCTCCGCTTTGGCTTCCGATAATGACTGCGGTATTTGCTACCGCCGTAAAGATCGGGCTATGCGATAAGCTCAAGCTTCGCGTCTCGCCCGTTGCCATTTCCGTCCTGCTCTCGTATTTGCTTTTCCCCGGAATAATGAACGTTATTCCGCAGTCGGGGCAGATGCTCAACCCGTTCGTATTCTCGCTCAAATCCTTCAAGGCAATACCCGGCTCTCCGCTTGAAAAGGTATTGACCGGATTTCTCCCCGACACGACGGCGTTTGAGACCTTTTTCGGGCTTCATTCCGCTCATATCGGCGAGATATCGGGACTTCTTCTCGCGGTCGGACTTATTTACCTCGCGGTAAGAAAAACGGTCAAAATTGCTTTGCCGCTGACCTTTATTCTGACCGTCGGATTTTTTGCGTATCTCAACCCGTCCCTTGAAGCGGCGTCAGACGTTATCGCCTTTGACGGTGCTCTATACAACGTCTTCGGCTCTAACACCTTTCTTACCGCCGTATTTTTGATGTCGGCGCCGAGCAGAGCGTCAAAGACTCTTATCGGCACCGTGATCTGCGGTATCGCCGGCGGTCTTATCACTATGCTTTTGCGCGGACATATAGCCGTCGGGCTTACTGCGCTTATTGCGGTGGTCTTCATTGATATTGCCGTTCCGATAGTTGACAGGTTTATGAAGCCGACTCCGTTCGGCGGAAATATTGCGCCTCAAAAGGAAGAAAATAATGTCTGATCTTAATAAGCTTCCGACCCCGTATGCCGAGAATATCGGTGAAGTTCCGCTTCCCGAATACCCGCGTCCGACGCTCGTTCGTCCTTCGTTTATAAACCTCAACGGTAAGTGGAAATTCGGCGTATGTGACTCGATAGAAAACGCGGTTTTTGACCGCGAGATACTCGTTCCTTATCCGCCTGAATCTTTCCTTTCGGGGATCGACGAGGTTTTCGGCGAGGATAAATTACTTTGCTATAAGCGCGCTTTTTCGCTCCCCGACGGATTTAACCGAGGCCGCGTTATTCTTCATTTCGGAGCAGTCGATCAAATTGCCGAGGTGTATCTGAACGGCAGCAAGCTCGGCTCTCATATCGGCGGTTACGCTCCGTTTTCCTTCGATATTACCGACGCTCTTGAAGCTGAAAACACGCTTACCGTCTTTGTGCGCGACCGTCTTTCCTCGCTTATTCTTCCCTACGGAAAGCAGTCAAGCAGACGCGGCGGAATGTGGTACACGCCTATAAGCGGCATCTGGCAGACCGTTTGGCTTGAAAGTGTCCGCGAAAATTATATCGAATCGCTCGATCTGCCGACCACGCCCGACTGCCCCGTTATTACCGCGCGTTTTCACGGTCTGATTGAGGACGGAACGGTCGCGGTGAACACCCCCGACGGGCAGATTATATTCCCTCTCGTCGGCGGCAAAGCTGAAATTAAGCTCGATGCCCCGCGCCTCTGGTCGCCCGAGGACCCGTATTTATACGAATTTGAAATTATGACCGAGAGCGATACCGTGCGCTCCTATTTTGCGCTCCGTTCGCTTGAGATAAAGGATATCGGCGGATACCGCCGTCTGTGTCTTAACGGCAAGCCCTATTTCTTTCACGGGCTACTCGATCAGGGATATTTCTCCGACGGAATTTTCACCCCTGCGTCGGTCGAATGTATTGAAAGCGATATTCTCCGCGCGAAATCCCTCGGCTTCAATATGCTCCGCAAGCACATCAAGGTCGAGCATCCCTATTTTTACCACCTTTGCGACAAGCACGGAATCGTCGTTTTTCAGGATATGGTCAACAACGGAAAATACTCCTTTTTCTTTGACACAGCCCTGCCGACTGTCGGTCTTGTTTCGCGCAGTGACAAAAAGCTTCATACCAATCCAAAGAGCCGAAAGGCGTTCCTTTCGCATCTTGACGAAACTGTGGCTCTGCTCAAAAATCACGCCTCTGTCTGCCTTTGGACGATCTTCAACGAGGGCTGGGGGCAGTTTGACGGCGATAGCGCATATAAGCGTTTGAAGGCGCTTGATCCTACCCGATTTATCGACACCGCGTCGGGCTGGTACAGGTGTAACGAGACCGACGTTGACAGCAGGCACGTTTATTTCCGAAAGGTGAAGCTGAAGGCGGGGGATAAGCCGTTGTTCCTTTCCGAATTCGGCGGTTACAGCTACCGAGTTGACGGTCACGTTTTCAATCCCGACAAGGCGTACGGATACGGTAAATGCGGCAGCCGTGAGGAGTTCGTTTCGGTGCTCCGCAATCTATATGAAAACGAGATAATTCCGCTCGTCGGTCAGGGGCTTTGCGCTTCCGTCTACACACAGCTTACCGACATTGAGGACGAAATTAACGGTCTTATCACCTACGACAGAGCCACGATGAAGGTCACGCCCGAGGAATTTGCGGATATTGGGGAGAAACTGAAGATATAAAATAACACCCTTTGGCACACGGACGCTTCGCGTCCTACACCTCATCCGGTCTCGAGTAGTTTGTGCTTCGCACAACCTACCGCTCAACCACCTTCTCCCGTTGGAGAAGGCAAGGCGGCGTTCGCTTTACGCGTTATGTAGATAACAGAGTGAGCGTGGGAGCGGCGGACGGTCGAGGGGACGCCCGTCCCTACAAATTAACGTTCGATATACCTTTGTATGGTGAGAGATATCCCCTCTCGCACAAAAGTACAAAAACAGACGACGTTTCCGTCGTCTGTTCTTTTATTTATCAAGCGTTGAAAGGTCAAACGGCGTCGTCTGGTAGACGAAGTAGTTTAGCCAGTTCGAATAGAGCAGGTTTGCGTGTGAGCGCCAAGTCACGATCGGCGGCTTTGAAACGTCGTCGTTCGGGAAGTAATTTACGGGGATATGCGGATTCTTACCTGCGTCGAGGTCGCGGAAATATTCGTCCGAGAGCGTGTACGCGTCGTACTCGCTGTGACCGGTTATAAATATCTGTTTGCCGTTTTTCGTTGCCATCGCGTAGACTCCGCATTCATCCGACGATGCGAGGATCTTAAGTCCCTCAACCTTTTCAACGTCGGCGCGGTCGACCGTCGTATGACGGCTCTGCGGAACGGGGAAAATGTCGTCAAATCCGCGCAGAAGCATCGAATTCTTATAATCGGCACGGTGCGGATATACTCCCGATAGCTTGCTCGGAAGAGCGTGCTTCTGTATTCCGAAATGGTAATAGAGACCTGCCTGCGCGCCCCAGCAGATGTGGAAGGTGCTGTGAACGTGAGTCTTGCTCCATTCCATTATCTCGCAAAGCTCCTCCCAATATTCGACCTCCTCAAACGGCATTTGCTCAACGGGCGCGCCCGTGATTATCATTCCGTCGAAGTTGCGGTGCTTTACGTCGGAGAACGTCTTGTAGAATTTGAGCATATGCTCCTTTGCTACGTTTTTCGATTCGTAGGTGCTGGTTTTTATAAGCTCCATTTCGACCTGAAGCGGAGTGTTTCCGAGCAAACGCGAAAGCTGTGTTTCGGTCTCTATCTTCTTCGGCATCAGATTCAGTATCAGTATCTGAAGCGGACGGATGTCCTGTCCCTCGGCGCGCGTTTCGTCCATCACGAAGATGTTTTCGCGTTGGAGCACCTCGGCGGCGGGGAGATTGTTCGGTATCTTAATCGGCATTTTGTGGTTCCTTTGGGGTGATATTTGACTATTGTAGTTCAAGGGCGGTTGTAGGGCGGGGGCTTGCTCCCGCCGTTCCAAAAACAATGTAACATTTCTTTTTTACGGGTCGTCGTGGCGCCGACCCCTACCGAGAAACGTTTGAAATTTGCGCGGTAGGGGCTGGCGCCCTCGACAGCCCGCACGGGAACGATGTTTCTTTTCTTTGGAAACGGCGGGAGCAAGCCCCCGCCCTACAAAGGCAAATCGAACGTTAATTGTGTGGACGGACATTCTCAATCGTCCGAATAAAAACAATGTAACCTGTTAATTCAGCGCCTGCTCGATGTCGGCGATAAGGTCGTCGGCGTCCTCAAGACCGACGGAGAGACGTACGAGGTCGGAGGGTACGCCAGCCTTGTCCAGCTCCTCGTCGGACATCTGGCGGTGGGTCGTGCTTGCCGGGTGCAGGCAGCAGGAGCGCGCGTCTGCGACGTGCGTTTCGATAGCGGCGATCTTCAGCTTGCCCATAAAGGACTGCGCCGCCTCGCGTCCGCCCTTTACGCCGAAGCTTACAACTCCGCAGGAGCCGTTCGGCAGGTACTTTTTAGCGAGGTCATAGTAAGGCGAGGATTCAAGCGAGGGATAGTTTACCCACGCGATCTTCTCGTGGTTTTCAAGGTATTTTGCTATTTTTTCCGCGTTCTCGCAGTGGCGCTTCATTCTGACGTGAAGACTTTCAAGACCGAGATTGAGAATGAATGCGTTTTGGGGCGACTGGACCGAACCGAAGTCACGCATCAGTTGTGCGGTCGCCTTCGTTATATACGCGCCCTCAATGCCGAAGCGCTCGGTGTACGTCACGCCGTGGTAGCTGTCGTCGGGCGTGCAGAGACCCGGGAATTTGTCGGGATATTTCGTCCAGTCGAACTTGCCCGAGTCGACGATACATCCGCCGACCGCCGCGCCGTGACCGTCCATATACTTGGTAGTCGAATGAGTTACTATATCTGCACCAAATTCAAACGGACGGCAGTTTACGGGGGTCGCAAAGGTATTATCCACTATCAGCGGAACGCCGTGCTTATGCGCGGCATCTGCAAATCTTTCGATATCGAAAACGGTCAGCGCGGGGTTTGCGATAGTCTCACCGAATACCGCCTTGGTATTGGGCTTGAACGCCTTTTCAAGCTCCTCGTCGGAGCATTCGGGGGAGACGAACGTGAACTCGATTCCCATACGCTTCATCGTTACTGCGAAAAGGTTATAGGTTCCGCCGTAGATAGACGCGCTCGACACGATGTGATCGCCGCAGGACGCTATATTGAAAATGGAATAGAAGGACGCCGCCTGACCCGAAGATGTGAGCATTGCGGCAGTTCCGCCCTCAAGGGCGCATATCTTCGCCGCGACGGCGTCGCAGGTCGGGTTCTGAAGGCGCGAGTAGAAATAGCCCGACGCTTCGAGGTCGAAGAGCTTTCCCATCGCCTCGCCCGTCGCGTATTTGAACGTCGTGCTCTGAATTATCGGTATCTGTCTCGGTTCGCCGTTTCCGGGTGTATATCCGCCCTGGACGCATACTGTGCCTACTTTTCTTTTATCTGCCATTTTGTTTTGCTCCTTTAGGGGTTTATTAGAATAATTATAACGCATTTACCCGTTATTGGCAATAGTTTTGATAAATTTCTTTTTTCACCTTGGAACGCTTATGCCGATGATAATTGGTGAAATCAAGCGCTACCTGCGCGACAACAATTCGATCCGCGTCAGCCGTTCGCTGCGCGATCTCGCTTATCGTGCTTTGCAGGCAAAGGAATTGATCTCGCGCCGCGACGGCAAGGATGCGACCATTGACGAGATCGTATGTGAACTGAACAAGAGCGGTGAGAACAAGACGAAAGAAGAGGTCTCCCGCGCTCTTGAAGCGATATCCGCGCCGATCTCAATATACGATCCCGTTTACGGCGACGGTGACGATTCGCTGTACGTTATGGATCAGCTTCGTGACGAAAATGCGGGAGAGGAAAGCTGGCTTGAAAGCATCGCGCTCCGAGAGGCGCTAAAAAATCTCTCGGAGCGTGAAAAGACTATTTTAAATTTACGTTTTTACAAGGGACGGACGCAGATGGAGATCGCGTCGGAGATCGGAATCTCGCAGGCGCAGGTCTCAAGAGTTGAAAAGGGAGCGATTGAGAGGATAAAGAAGGAAATGTAAAATTCTTTCCACTTTTCTTTGCTCGTGCAAATGAACGAGTAGTTTTGCTTCGCAAACCTA
>CAZVVM010000081.1:0-8247 GCA_964630635.1 uncultured Ruminococcus sp.
CCTTCCCCTCAGGGGAAGGTGTCATTCGCGTCGCGAACGACGGATGAGGTGTAGGCGGCAACGCCGCCGTTGTAGGGTGCGACGTCCTCGGCGCACCGCTTGCTCCCGCGACCATTCTATTCGCAACATCATAAATCTTTGCCACGCTTTCGTAGGGCGGGGGCTTGCTCCCGCCGCAAAAAAGGAACGGAGAAATCCGTTCCTTTTGTTTTACAGTTTACTAATTATCTCCGCGCGCTTTGCTTTGTATTCTTCCTCGGTAATAATACCTAAATCAAACTTATCTTTTAGCATCGCAAGTGCTTCATTCGGCGTAATTGTCTGATACTGTGTGCCGTTTCCAATCCCTTCGGCTGGATTGTTAAGTACAGCGTAAAGAATTAATGCAGCATACAGAATAAGGAGAGCAAATGCGCCCAAAAAATACGTAATATCATCTACATTGTTATCTAACAAAAACAACATGTAACTCAAAACGTTTAAAGAAGCAAACGCAAATGCTATTATCAACAGAAGCTTACTTTTTTTACTCCCCTTAACGATAAGAAATATTGCAATACACATTAGTATCACCGCTGCGCCGGGAACCAGAAGTCCTGATGCACCATTCCAGATATATTTTCCTCTTAGGCCTCCTTCAAACAGTTCCAACAGAAAACGCCATGCGCGATTAACTCCGGCACCCCAGCTCGAGGTGCCGCATGTGTGCCAGTACAAATTATAAGGTACCCCTAACGACGTCAATGCAAACACCAAGTATGGAGCCACCGATTGTTTTTTGTACATTACCAGAAAATAAATACCTAATAGTATTATCGGGAGCATATCTAAAAATCTTCCCCAGTTTAAGTAATCGGACATCATGCACGAAGCAAATTCAATGACAACATACGCGAGAATCATTATCACTATCGGTACTCTCGCTCTGATTTTATTATTGCCGTTCATTCTGCGCCTCCGTTATTAACCTTCGCAACTGCATCAAGGTACTCTTCCTCTGTTATCATTCCTGCTGCGCGAAGCGCCTCAATTTTCTTCAAGCGCTCGTTATCGCTCTTTGTTTGTGCTTCGGATTTTTTTGATGCAACGCCGTTCTGTTTTGCATTTAATTTGTAATTGTCCTCCGTTGTCTGCACGAGATGACCAAAAGCATAAAGTATCCATGATGAAACGAATGCAACAATAGGACCAAACAGAATGATCAGTAAACCCATCCACTTATAGTACGCCAAGAATAGATATATGAATCCGCCGATCAACGCGCCTAACGACTCAATAACAAAAGTCCACATTGCAAGCCCCTTGATCTTCTCTCCAATGTTTGTGTACCAGCTAGCTACCTTTTCCCAAAATCCACCGTTCATAATATTCTCTTTTTTGTTGTCTATATATCGACAATCTTGTAAAGATTATACTCTATATATCGACAATTGTCAAGAGATAGAGCATAAAATATAATAAAAATATCAGGGGGTGAATTTATGATCTCATACGAGCCGTTATATGAAACGATGAAGAAAAAAGGCGTAACTACCTACAAGCTCATAAACGATTACGGGATCAGCAGAAGTCTCCTTGACCGCTTAAAGCACAACAAGCCGATAACAACTGTGACTCTTAACGATCTTTGCAAGATCCTCGGTTGTCGGGTGGAGGACGTTTTAATATATATTGAAGAATAAACACGGAACATTTCGACATATTCCGTGTTTTAATTTTCGAAAAATATACAATGTATCTCAAAAAAGTACACAAAAAGGTGTTACCATATATTTACTCCATTATCACGAGGCAATATATGAAAAGAACAAAGCTACGCGACCGTCCGCTTCCGACGTACTCGAAGCCCGAAGAATTGCTCCACTCACTGTCCCACGCGGTAGGTGCGGTTTTTGGCGTGATCGTTCTTATATTGTGCGTTATAAAAGCGGCAAGCGTTGACGCGTGGTCGGTCGTCGGTGCGGCGATTTACGGTGCGTCGATGATCCTTCTCTACTCTGCGTCGTGCGTATATCACGCAGTTAAGCCGGGCATTGCAAAGCAGGTGATGCGGATAATTGACCATTCGACGATAAACCTTCTCATCGCAGGCACCTACACGCCGATACTTCTCTCGGCGATCCGTCCCGTTTCGTCTATGTGGGCTTGGATAATCTTTGCAGTCGTCTGGGGCTTCGGCATTATTGCCGCCGTTCTTACGTCGATCGACCTGAAGAATTACAGCAAATTTGCGATGGCTTGCTACATCGGAATGGGCTGGTCGATATTCCTTGCAGGCGACACGGTACTGAAAGCGTTGCCGATCGAGGCATTCATCTACCTACTCCTCGGCGGTGTTGCCTATACGATAGGCGCGATAATCTACGGTGTCGGCAAAAAGCACCGCTACTTCCACTTCATTTTTCACCTTTTCGCGCTTCTCGGAAGCGTGCTGCAATTTATTTGCGTGTATTTTTACGTTATATAATAAACAAAAAACGCAGAGGAAATCCTCTGCGTTAATTTTTTGTGTACCCCGCCGAGCCGTGTAGACAGCCGTTGAGAAACCCGCATGTGCAGGTTGGTGCCCTCTCGCATCATTCGTGCTCCCAGCGTCCCGTTGACCGCGTGACGTAAGCAGGCGGGCGGGGAGGTCTGCATACCCCGATAACGAAGGTGGGGCTCCATTTATCTCTTGTAGGTTTTAACAGCCGATCTATCACGCACTAAGCAGGAAAGTTCGGAATTATTCCTCGTCGTAGTCGATCTCGCCGAAAAGCTCGTCGTTAAAGAAATCTGCAACGCGGTCGAACTCGTCGTCATCGTCGATCGTAACGAGTATCTCCTCGCCGCTTTCTTCATCCTCGGCTACCTTGAGGATAACGTATTCCTCGTTCTCGTTATCCTCTATCGGAACGAGCGCGAGGTATGTTTCACCGTCGATCTCCTGGCTTCCGAGAAGCTCAAACTGCTTTTCGTTGCCGTCCTCGTCGGTAAGTGTAAACACTTCTTCGTTAAAAAGTTCGTCTGCCATTATATTTGCTCCTTTCGTTTGAAAAGACTTTTATATCCGTTATTATTCTATACAATTTCCGCCGTTTTGTCAATACTTGACTTCATCAAGTTTTCGACATATGCATAACAATGCCGTGAGGAAGCACCTTTGCAAGTAATCTATACAGCTTGAAGAGGGCGCGCGGAGTGTATATTCCTCTGCCCTTTGACGCGTAGTAAAGCGACTTTTCCGCCGCCAAAGCAGGATTTACGCGCGGAAGCGTATCGAAGGTATGCGAGCTTCCCTTTTCGATTCCCGCCGCGGGGAGAAATTCGGTATCCATAGGTCCCGGGCAAAGGGCGAGGACGTTTATGCCCTTCTTTTTAAGCTCAAAGCGAAGCGACTTTGAAAACGAAAGGACAAATGCCTTCGTCGAGCAGTATACCGTCATTCTCGCGGTAGGTGCAAACGAAGCGATGGAGCAGACGTTGACTATGAAGCTTCCTCTTTTCATATACGGAAGCGACACCGACGTTACTGCCGTCAGCGCGCGGTTGTTAAGGTCGATCATTCTCGTCTGGGTATTCATATCCATCGTATCGAAATTCCCGAGCGTGCCGAAGCCCGCGTTATTTACGAGTATCTTTATCTCGGGCT
This sequence comes from uncultured Ruminococcus sp., assembly GCA_964630635.1. Taxonomy (GTDB): domain Bacteria; phylum Bacillota; class Clostridia; order Oscillospirales; family CAG-272; genus Colimorpha_A. The sequence continues at coordinate 3,632 of CAZVVM010000081.1, forward strand.
TTTCGCTTTCGAGCATCTCGGACAGCGTTTCGCAGCTTTCGTGCTTCGTCAGGTCGAGAGATATCGGGAATATCTTTTTATTCGGGAAACGCGGTTTCAACGCGTCCAGGCGTTCGGTACGGCGCGCGATCACCCATATTTCCTCTATCTCGTCGTACTTTTCGGAGATAACTCGGACGAATTCCTCGCCGAGCCCCGACGATGCGCCTGTAACAACTGCTATCTTCATTTCACGGTTCCTTTCAGTCGAGCTTCGATTCACGCATATCACTACCGTAGAACATTACCGGTAAAAACTCCCCGAACAAACGCGAGGTTATGCGTTCGTCGTAGCGCTTACGCAGGTCGTCGCGCGTAAGATTCGTATTTATTATAACCGCTTTTCCTTTGTTAAGACGCGTGTTGATGATATTGTAAAGACACGAAACCGTAAAGTTATTCGCCATCTCCGTTCCGAGGTCGTCGATAATAAGGAGATCGCACTCGAAATATTTATCTGTGCGCTTTTCTTCATTCTCGTCACGGTTATAGCCGCGTCCGAAGCGCTCGTATTCAAAATCGGAAAATAAGTTCTGCGCCGTTTCGCAAACGACGTCGTAGCCGCGGCGTACGACCGTTCCCGTTATTGCGGCGGAAAGATGGGTCTTACCGAGACCTGTGCCGCCGATAAAGAGTAGGTTTTGCGCCTTATCGCCAAAGTTTTCTGCGTAGTGGCGGCAAAAGCCGACGTTTATTTCGGCACTTGCGATTCCGTTCTCATCTCCTTGATAGGTCGGAACGTAATTATCGAAAGTTTTTGTCTTGATAAGCAAGCCGATGCCCGAGCTTTCGTAGCCCGCCATAACGAGCTTCGCCTTCATACATTTACACATATTGATGCCGACGAAGCCGCTGTCCGAGCACTCGGTGCACTCATATTTTACGTCGGAATAGTCGGTCGGTATGCCGTATTTAACGAGCAACGCTTCACGTGCCTTTATAAGCTCGGCGTTTTCTTCCTTGATAGCGGAGATCTCATTTTCGAGCTTTTCTCCCTTATATCTGACCGTCGCTTCAAAAATACGGAGTCCCGTTTGCGAGAGTGCGTCGTCGATCTCCTTTATTTCTGGGAATCTCATTCCGAGCTCTCTTTTGCGGATAAGCGCCGCTTCCTGTGCGCGGAGAGCTTTGCCTTCGTATTCGTGCTTTATTTTTTTGTAATTTTCTCTGTTAAAGCCCATTACCATTCCCCTCTCCGTAAACTATTGCCTTCATAATTGCCTCTGATCGCTTACGCGCCTTTTCGAAAAATTCCTCCGTATTAAAAGTCGCACCGTTAAGTGAACCATTGTCCATTTTTTTGCTTGCGGATTTCTCGACGAATTTCTGCTTGCTCTTATTTGCCGCCTTGAAGTCGGCGTTTGAATTTTCCGCCTGCTCTACGGTACGGATTCCGCTGTCGTGCCAGTCGGATAAAATTTTGGATATATATTCCAGACTGGGTTCGCCGGTGGTGTCTACTGCAATTTCAAACGCAACAACAATAAGCTCAAACGGCATTTCCCATTCAATAAGCCACTTATCAAAAAAACGTGTCTCCTTCTTGGTAAAAGCGCGTTTGCCAGTACCAAATAGTCTGGAAAGCTTGTATTTATTACTGTTTCTTATTTTTTCTTCCTTTATGTAAACATTCAGTGAATCAATAGTACGGATGCCCTGATTATATAAATTGTATGCGGTCTTTTCAACATAACTAACAGTTATCCTCTTCCCAACAGAGTCATACTTATCAAAACAGTGTTGGAAAATTGTAACGATCATCTCTCCGTCAAAACCGAGAGATTTTTTGAGAGATATAATTCTTGAAGTATCGGTAGGTGTAAAGAAAGCTCCAAAAATTTCCTGACATACATCTACAACTTGTTTCATCTCACTATCGTTTTCTATCGCATCGGCGATTTTCTCGCCTTCAAGATTTTTGCTTGCAACCGACGGTGAGAGTTTTTTATCACCCTCAATAAGCCCTTTTTTGCGAAGCGACGATACCGTTTCGGTCAGCTCCTCTACCGTACATCCGAGCTGTTCGCAGAGCATCGTGTCGTCGGCGTCGCAGAGCGCCCGATCATAGGAGAGAAGCATCAGAAAGCGCACTTCAAGAAGTGTATCACAGTTAAGAAATGCACTTGCGGGAAGGCAAACTGCGCCGTCCTTATAAAGAACGTTATATTTCATTATTCCTCTCCTTTCATTTTTTGTTTTATCTCGTACATCAGCGACGAGAGTATATCTCCGACGGGCAGATTCACCGTCGGTATATCGAGGTCGAAATCGCTCTGCGTCATATTCCAGACGCCCTTTACGCGTGATACGCGAAGCGCCGACTGCATTTTTTCCTTATCGTCGCATTCAAGAATTATCGCAATATCGGTATTCAGCCCGCGGACGGCATCGTAAACGCCCTCTCCGCTCGGGATAAATACCGTATTTGATATTCCCCTGCCCTCAAGACGCGGTGAAAGAAAGCGTGCGTTTTCCTTATCGGGGCCGATGACCGCGGCGGTCATTCCGTCGCCGACACCGAGCTCGCGGCTTATTTCGGTATAGAGCGTTTTTACGTTATATCCGTAGCCCTGAAGACCTGCGCCCGAATATTTGTTGAGGTCGGCGCGCACCTGCGAGGGAGTTATATCGAGCTTCTTCGCAAGATCTGACGAGCTTATTTTTATCTCGCCGTTCATTAAGCACTCCCGCAAGGTACGGAAGTAACGCGGAAGACGTTTTGCACCCGTGGAGATATATACAGTTTTCATTTTTATATCTCCTTTCGGGGTACGAGGTATTTGCGGCGGCAACGTTTGCCTCGCCCTCCGGGAGAGGTGCCGCCGCAGGCGGCGGAGAGGGGAGTTTGCGCATATCCCTCTCACCGCTTCGCGGAGCTCCCCCAAAGGGGGAGCCAATATCAAATCTTCTTCAGCGTCTCGTTAACGTAAGCCGTAAATTCCTCACAGGTAGCACCCGTGTCGCGTCCGGTCACTAAGAGCTTCTTTTCTTCAAACATACAGATGTCAAGAGCGCGGGCAAGACGGTCGCTCTCCGCCTGGTAGCCGATATGCGAAAGAAGCATAACGGTTGCGCGGAGCATAGAGCAGGGATCTGCATACTTGCCTCTGCCCTCGGTTATCATTCTGGGCGCAGAGCCGTGGATCGCCTCGAACATAGCGTATTTCTTACCGATGTTAGCAGAGCCGGCAGTACCTACGCCACCCTGGAATTCTGCCGCCTCGTCGGTGATGATATCACCGTAGAGGTTAGGGAGAATGAATACCTGGAACGCAGTGCGGCGCTTCTCGTCGACGAGCTTTGCCGTCATAATGTCGATGAACCAGTTATCGGTCTCGATCTCGGGATATTCCTTGCCGACCTCCTCGCAGAGGCGGAGGAACTTACCGTCGGTCGTTTTGATGATATTTGCCTTCGTAACTATCGAAACGCGGTTTTTACCGTTCTTTCTTGCGTACTCGTAAGCGAGGCGCGCGATACGGTTACAACCCTCGGTCGTGGTAACGCAGAAATCAAGCGCGAGATCGTCGGTAACGTTCACGCCCTGGCTTCCTACCGCGTAGCTGCCCTCGGTATTCTCGCGGAAGAAGGTCCAGTCGATGCCCTTATCGGGAACCTTGACGGGGCGGACGTTTGCGAAAAGGTCGAGCTTCTTTCTCATAGCGACGTTTGCGCTCTCGATGTTCGGCCAAGGATCGCCTGCGCGGGGAGTCGTTGTCGGTCCCTTGAGGATAACGTCGCACTTATAAAGCTCCTCCATAACGTCGTCGGGGATCGCCTGCATATGCTTTACGCGGTTTTCGATGGTGAGTCCGTCGATGACCTTGAACTCGATCTTTCCGCTCTTGACGTCGTCTGCGAGCAGGTATTCGAGCACCTTTTTCGATGCGTCGGTGATTATCGGTCCGATGCCGTCGCCGCCGCAGATACCGATGACGATCTTATCCATTTTGGAATAATCGACAGCGTCGCCTGCCGCGTTTATCTTTTCAACTCTTTCAAGCTGCGAACGAAGCAATGCCTCGTACTTTTCAACTGCGCTTTTGATCTGATTTTCGTAGTTTGCCATTATTTTTCTCCTAAAATTATTCGCCCGTCGCGTAAGCATTCAGCGAGCTGTCGGCGGTATTTCCGTTTATATATTCATAATACGCCTGCGCGCCGATCATTGCGGCGTTATCTCCGCAGAGCGAACGGGGCGGAACGTAAAACTTCATTCCGTTTTTGAACGCAAATTCTTCCATAAACGAGCGCAGATGTGAGTTCGCCGATACTCCTCCCGCAAGAACGAGCGAGGTATGCGGATAGCGTTCAAGCGCCAATTTAAGCTTCTTTTCAACGCTATTCAGTACCGTTTCGGTAAAGGAAGCGGCTTTGGTGTCGATTCCATAGTACCGATAGTCGCTGTAATCATATGTATCAAGCTGGGCATTCATATAGTTTCGCATCTGTTCCGAGCTACTGCCGGCTGTCGAGTTTTCATCGTTGCCCATACCAGTATATACCTGCTTCTGCGTTTTGTTATCCAACGCTGAGGTTGCCTCGTCCAATAAGAGAATCGGACACTCGCTATATAC
>CAZVVM010000082.1:0-8142 GCA_964630635.1 uncultured Ruminococcus sp.
CGCCCGAACAGAGAATTTTCCCTTGCCCCGGTAAAGAGGCAGAGCTTGATGAGTCCTTGAATCAAAAGGCGCGTGACGAGTTTACTAAGCTCGAGCACGGCGACGAGAAAAACACCAAGCTTTGGAAATGGTTCGTTGAAATCAGCTTAAAGGAATATCAAAAAACCTACAAGCAGCTCGGTATCACCTTCGATTCCTATGCGGGCGAGAGCTTCTACACCGACCTTATGCCTGCGCAGGTTCAGCGTCTGCGCGACAAGGATCTATTAAAGATCGACGACGGCGCGTCGATAGTTGACCTTTCGGAATACAATATGCCCCCCTGCCTTATTCTTAAGCGCGACGGCTCGACGCTTTATCCTACGCGTGACATCGCGGCGGCTGTTTACCGCAAGGAGCATTATGGCTTCGACAAGTGCGTTTACGTTACGTCGAATCAGCAGATACTTCACTTCCAGCAGTGGTTCAAGGTTCTTGAGCTTATGGGCTACGAATGGTACGGTGAGCTTGTTCACATTCCGTACGGCACCGTTTCTATCGGCGGTATGAAGCTTGCGACAAGAACCGGTAACGTAATTCTTCTCAAGGATCTCTTCAAGATGGCAGTTGAGAAGGTTAAGGCGATAATGGAAGAAAAGAACCCCGACCTTGAAAACAAGGACGAGGTTGCGGAGGCAGTCGGTATCGGCGCTATCGTATTCTATTATCTTACAAACAGCCGTATCAAGGATAACGACTTCTCGCTCGAGGATGCGCTTTCATTTGAGGGTAATACAGGACCCTACGCGCAGTACACCTACGCGCGTTGCTGCTCCATCACCGAAAAGGCGGGCGGAGTTCCCGACAAGTCGGCGGCAGCCGGCTACGAGCCGCAGGCGGCTGAAGCGGCGCTTTGCAGAGTTCTTTCGCTCTTCACCGAGAAGGTAAACGATGCGATCACCGACAGCGAGCCGATGGTCATCACGAGATACATTCTCGACATCTGCGCGGCGTTCAACCGCTTCTACCACGACTGTCCTATTCTTTCGGCGAATGAAGATAACGCCCGCGCCTTCCGCGTGCGTCTTACCGAGGCAACGAAGACCGTTCTCGGAAACGCTTTCGGGCTTATTTGCTTGAAGAAAACACCAAAGATCTAATATACGAGGTTAAATGATATGTCCGGACACAGTAAATGGAAAAATATAATGCATAAAAAGGAGAAGACCGACGCGCAGAGAGCTTCGGTGTTCACCAAGATAGGCAAGGAGATCGCGATCGCGGTCAAGGAGGGCGGTCCCGACCCGAGCTCAAACTCGCGTCTGCGCGATCTTATCGCAAAGGCAAAGGATAACAACGTCCCGAACGACAACATCGAGCGTGCTATCAAGAAGGCATCTGCCGCTGACGCCGCAGTTTACGAGGAGATAACCTACGAGGGCTACGGCCCGAGCGGAGTTGCCGTCATCGTTGAGACCGCGACCGACAACCGCAACCGTACCGCCGCCGAGGTTCGTCATTTCTTTGACAAGTACGGCGGAAATATGGGTACCAGCGGCTGCGTCAGCTACCTCTTTGAAAAGAAGGGCGTTATCGTTATCGAGAACGACGGCAAGGTCGACGAGGACAAGCTTATGGAGGATTCCCTTGAGGCGGGCGCCGAGGATTTTGCCTCCGAGGATGAGGTCTTCGAGATATACACCGTTCCCGAGGATCTTTCGGGTATCCGTGCCGATCTTGAAAGCAAGGGCTACAAGATCGTTTCCGCTGACAAGGATATGATACCCTCGAACTACGTTACGCTTGAAGATGAAGATGCTATCAAGAATATGAATCTTCTTCTTGAAAAGCTCGACGAAAACGACGACGTTCAGAACGTCTATCACAACTGGGAAAACGAAGAATAATTTTGGAGGAGGGCGGTTATTGCCCTCCTCCTCTGCTTATAGGTGAAAATTATGTTAATTGATATGCACGCACACACTTCGGGTATCAGTCAGTGCTGTCTCGGAGATGCAGAAACGATTTTAAAAATTGCAAAGGAAAACGGTATTGACGGGATCGTCCTTACCAACCACTATCAGAGAAGCTACGTCAAAAACGGCGATACCGCCGAATTTGCCCGCAGATATACCGACGAATACAGAATGGCGAAGCGTTTAGGCGAGGAAATCGGCGTTACCGTTATCTACGGAATGGAAGTAACGATGCACCGTCACGACAACAGCCATTTGCTCGTTTACGGTCTGAACGAGTCCTTTACCGAGGAGTTCCCCGAGGTTTACGATATGACTCAAGAGGAGCTTTACACTCTTGTAAAGGAACGCGGCGGACTGCTCATTCAGGCGCATCCGTTCCGTTCGGGGTATTATCCTCTTGATCCCCGTTTTCTTGACGGGTACGAATTGAGCTGTCACCCCGTTTATCACACCTCGCGCTACGATGACGTCATCGAGCTTACGATAAAGCACGGCGCGCTTCTTACAAGCGGCGGAGATTATCATATGGATACTCCCTACCGCGCATATTGCGGCGCGTTTTTGCCCGACACCGTAAATGATCCGAAGTCGCTCGTTGAGGCGCTCGTCTCCGCTGATCCTATTCGGCTTTCCCTTCACGAGCCGGAGGACGAGAAAAAGTATCTCGTCACCTATAGTAGAAAAGACGGAATTGTGAAGAAAGTGGAGAACGAGTAAACATAACGAAAATAGATATTTGTTTGTTGGACGGGGCTATATCCTTGCCTTCCCCTCAGGGGAAGGTGGCTGCGACGAAGGAGCAGACGGATGAGGTGTATTGAACGCTTGTAATCTGAATACATCAAATCAGTTGCTTCACTCCCCGAACACCTCATCCGTCCGAGGTTTACCTCTAAGCACCCTTCCCCTGAGGGGAAGGCAAGACAGCGTTCAATCTGCTTTTATGACGCAAAAACAAATTCCATAAAAAATATAAAGTCCCCCGATATCGGGGGACTTATAAAGAAACCTATTAAAGCTTCGATACGATAGCTTCGGTATCTCTTGCGATCATAAGCTCTTCGTTTGTAGGAAGAACGTAGACCTTAACCTTCGAGTTCTTGGTCGAAAGCTCAACGGTGTTGGGCTGACGGAGAGTCTTTGCGTTAAGCTCCATATCGATCTCAACGCCGAAGTAGGAAAGCTCCTTACATACTCTTTCACGAAGCTCGGGGTTGTTTTCACCCATACCTGCCGTGAATACGATTGCATCAAGACCGTTCATCGCTGCTGCGTAGGAGCCGATGTACTTCTTGACCTGATATGCGAGAACGTTAGCGGTAAGGAGTGCCTGCTCGTTGCCCTCGAGAATTGCCGCTTCGATATCGCGGGAGTCGGAAGAGATTCCCGAAAGACCGAGGAAGCCGCACTTCTTATTCATAAAGTTCGACATCTCGTCGGGAGTATAACCGTACTTCTTCATAATGTAGGTTACGATCGCGGGGTCGATAGAGCCGCAACGGGTTCCCATCTCAACGCCTTCAAGGGGAGTGAAGCCCATCGAGGTGTCGATGCACTTTCCGCCCTTAACAGCGGAGATAGACGAGCCGTTACCGATATGGCAGGTTACGATCTTGGTGTCCTCAACAGGCATATCAAGAAGCTTTGCCATCTCGATAGAAACGAAACGGTGAGAGGTTCCGTGTGCGCCGTAACGGCGGATGTGATCCTTCTCGATCATATCCTTGGGAAGCGCGTAGGTATACGCGTAATCGGGCATAGTCTGATGGAACGCGGTATCGAATACGAGAACCTGCGGAACCGTCGGCATTACCTCGGTACAGCCCTCGATACCCATAAGGTGCGCGGGAGTGTGAAGAGGCGCGAAGTCGTTACAAAGCTTGAGCTTTTCGATAACCTCGGGCGTTACGAGTGTGCTCTCGAAGAAGTAAGGACCGCCGTGGACAACGCGGTGTCCGACTGCCTTGATCTCGCTCATATCGGAAATACATCCGAGCACTTTGTCGGTAAGGGTCTCAACTACTATCTTCATAGCAACTGCGTGGTTAGGCATATCAAGCTGGCGCTTATTCTTTTCGCCGTCCTCACCGAGACGGTGCTCGATGATACCGTCGATACCGATTCTTTCGCAGATACCCTTTGCAAGGACTGCGCCGTTCTCGGTCTCGAAAAGCTGATACTTAAGGGACGAGCTTCCTGCATTTACAACAAGAACTTTCATTATTTATTTTCCTCCGAATTTTAATTATCGTTATAACATTACGATTATACACTATTTTTCCTTAAATTACAAGTCTTTTAGCAAAATATTACTTCAAAGGAGCAGAAAAATGAAGACCGCCGCAATAATTTGCGAATACGATCCCTTTCATTTGGGGCATAAAATACAAATAGACCTCGTTCGTGAGCGTTTGGGTAATGATACTACCGTCATCAGCATAATGAGCGGAAGCACCGTTCAGCGCGGTCGGCTCTCTGTTTACCCGAAGCATCTGCGCGCCGAGGCGGCGATAAAGAACGGCTCGGATCTTGTGCTTGAGCTTCCATTTCCGTACTGCTCGTCCTCTGCCGAGCATTTTGCAAAGGGCGCGGTTGCACTTATCTCGTCGCTCGGCGGAATTGATATTCTCGCTTTCGGAAGCGAAAACGGTGACATAGGCGAGCTTTCGCGCGCCGCCGACGTGATACGCTCGGAAGAATACCTTTCCGCGATACGCGAAAACGGCAAAAACGGGCACATTAGAAGCGCCGAGGAGATTTTCCGTTCGCTTGCGGGCGACGGTTTTCCGACGACGCCGAACGATATTCTCGGCGTCGAATATATCGCCGCGCTGAAGGACGAAAGCTGCGGGATAGTTCCCTACACCTATAAGCGCGAGGAAGGATATTCCGCGTCGCGCTCGCGTGAGCTTATCTACGGCGGCGGTGACGTCGGCACGATGCTTCCCGAAAACGCGATATCGGTTTTTGAAAAAACGGTTCCGACGGATACCGCCGCATACGAGGCGGCCGCACTTCATACGATAAGAATGACCGATGCCGATACTCTTTCGACCTACTACGGAATGAACGGAGGTGTATCCGGGCTTATCAAGGCAAACGCCGAAAACGTCTCCTCGCTTGACGGGCTTCTTTCGTCGTGTGTCAACAAGAGCTACACTGCGGCAAGGATAAGACGCGCGATCCTTTCATCAGTTCTCGGTGTGAAAGCGGAAACGGTTAAAGAACGTCCGCTCTTTACCAACCTTCTCGCGGCAAATCAAAAAGGCAGAGAGTATTTAAGTAAGGTGAGAAAAACCGCCTCTGTTGGCATCGTCACGAAGCCCGCCGACGGGCTTGCCCTCTCCGAAAATGCGAAGGAACAATTCGAGCTTTCGCTTCGCGCCGATAAGCTAATGGCGTTGTGCAGAAAAGAAGCGTCAAGCGAGGTTTTCAAGAGAAATCCGTTTATTAAATAAATCCGAAACGTCGTTTTGCCACGTTGTTTGTAGGGGCGACCATTGTGTTCGCCCGCAAAATTGTATAACGAACGGGCGGGCGAACGCAGTTCGCCCCTACGAGAACATTTGAACATATCGCTATGTTGTTTGTAGAGTGCGACGTCCTCGGCGCACCGCTCCGTAGATAGTGTATCTTCTTGTTTCGGAAATTTAATATTTTTTAATAGAGCGTTGAGTTGAGAGAAAATTCGGAAGTTGTATTACGGGGCGTCGAGGACGTCGCCCCCCTACAAATATGTCAATAAGCGTTTAAATCTTCACAACAGAGCGAACGCGGGAGCAACGGACAGTCGAGGTAGGGGGTTCCCGAAAACGAGCGAACGCGAGTTTTTGGGGTTCCCGAGGTTGCCTGTCCCTACAAAATGCGTGGCAAAATACCTTTTGTTAAATCTCAATACCGTTTCTATACGAAAAAGTTTTCTCCATATTCATTTACTTTTTTATAATACTATGCTATAATTATAATATAAAACCTCAAAGGAGGATATTATGTCAGGAAAAGAAATGAAAGCCCTTGCGCGGTTGCAGATCGAGGGCAAGATCGGATCACTGTTTTTAGTATCGTTTATCGGAAATTTGATTGCATCTATCGGATCGGGATTGCCTGCCGTCGGAGTAATCATATCTTTTATACTTTCTGCCGCGATATCGCTCGGTCTGATATACATTCACTTCCGCGTCGCCGCCGACCCGAGCTACCGCCCGAGAGTAAAAGACCTTTTCGACGGCTTCAACAACTTCTGGCCGTTTTTGAAGGTGATGCTTCTGTCCTCACTCTTCACGTTCCTTTGGTCGCTTCTCTTCATCGTTCCCGGAATAATAAAGGCACTTGCCTACTCGCAGGCACCGTACATTATTGCGGAAAACCCCAATATGCCCGCGATGGAAGCTCTGCGTCTTTCAGAGCAAATGATGAACGGCAGAAAGACGGATTATTTCGTTCTCAATCTTTCCTTTATCGGTTGGGCGCTTCTTGCCATTCCGACGCTCGGACTTATTTCGATATGGCTTGAGCCGTATATGCAGATGACGATGGTAAACTTCTATTCCGACGTTAAGTCAAATGTCAGTCAGTTCTTCTACGCTCCGCCTCCCCCTCCGCCTCCTTTCGGAGAACAATTTTGATATTAAAAAGATTGATTTCCATTTATTATTTATTCTTTATTCTCTATTATCTAAAAAAGCACCTGCTCTCGCAGGCGCTTTTCTTAATTATACGTCCATTATTATCGGAAGTATCATAGGTTTTCTGCCCGTCGTTTGAAGAATATAGCGGGAAAGGGAGTTCTTGACGGCGTTCTTTATCTCGCTTCTTTCGTCTATTCCGCGGTCGAAGCATTCTTCGATGGAATTCTTCGCTATCTCCTTCGCCTGATCCATAAGCTCTTCGGCTTCTCTTACGTATACGAATCCGCGCGAGACCACCTCGGGACCCGAGATAAGCATTCTGTAAGCAAGGTCGACGGATGCGACGATGACCATAAGTCCGTCCTGCGAGAGGTGACGGCGGTCGCGCAGAACGATATTTCCGATGTCGCCTATGCCGTAGCCGTCTATCAGCACTCTGCCTGCTTCGACGTTGCCGTTAAAGCGTGCGCCGTCCTGCCCGAGCTCGAGCACCTTTCCGATCTCGGAAATAAATACGTTACTTTCGGGAATGCCCATATCGACGGCATTCTTTTTGTTTGCGTTCAGGTGCTTGAACTCACCGTGTATCGGCATAAAGTATTTCGGCTTCGTCAGCGCCAGCATCAGCTTGATCTCCTCCTGGCAGGCGTGACCCGAAACGTGTACCTCGAAGTTATCGTTCTTGAATACGTCGGCACCGTTTTTGAGAAGCTCGTTTATTATCTTATCGACCATCTTCTCGTTTCCGGGGATTGCCGATGCGGAAATAACGACGAGGTCCTCCGAGCCGAGCTGCACCTTATCGTGCGAGCGGAACGCCATACGGTAAAGCGCCGACATCGGCTCGCCCTGGCTTCCAGTCGTGATAAGAGTTATCTGGTTCGGGGGGTATTTCTTTATTTCGCTTATGTCGATGAGGACACCGTCCGGCACCGACATATAACCGAGCCGCGTTGCGGCGCCGATTATATTCATCATCGAACGACCCGTTATCGCAACCTTTCTTCCGTACTGGGCGCTCGTGTTGATTATCTGCTGAACGCGGTGCACGTTTGACGAGAACGTAGCAATTACTATTCTCTTATCGCTCTTCTGCATGAAGATATTATCAAGCGACTGTCCGACCTTCTTTTCCGAGGGAGTATATCCCGGACGCTCTGCGTTCGTCGACTCGCACATCAGAAGAAGCACGCCCGTTTCGCCCAGCTGACCGAGCCGCGTAAGGTTCATTATCTCGCCCTCAATAGGCGTTAAGTCAAGCTTGAAGTCACCCGTATGAACTATCGTTCCTGCGGGTGTTTTTATTGCCAGACAGCAGGCGTCTGCAATCGAATGGTTTACTCTTATGAATTCGACCGAGAAGCAGCCCGCATTCACCGTCTCGCCCGCCGTTACGCAGTTGAGCTCCGGCTCATAGGGAAGCTGATGCTCCATCAGCTTGTTTTCGATAATTCCGAGCGTCAGGCGCGTGCCGTATATCGGTATATCGAGCTTGCGCAGAACGTAAGGTATCGCGCCGATATGATCCTCGTGTCCGTGAGTCAGAAACAGACCTC
>CAZVVM010000083.1:0-8076 GCA_964630635.1 uncultured Ruminococcus sp.
AAGGGTTCCCGAAAATGAGCGAAGCGAGTTTTTGGGGTTCCGAGGTCGCCCCTACTGATGTCACACTCAAATACAGCAAAAACCCGGGCGAAGCCGGGTTTTTTAGCTCTGATTATTATTTAGCTGCCTTTGCCTTTTCACAGAGAGCTGCGAATGCTTCCTTATCGGAAACTGCGAGCTCTGCGAGCATCTTTCTGTTGAGGTTGATGCCTGCGAGCTTGAGGCCGTGCATGAAGGTGGAATAGTTCATACCGTTGACCTTCGCCTGAGCGGAGATACGGGTGATCCAGAGAGAACGGAAGTCTCTCTTCTTCATCTTTCTTCCTGCAAATGCGTAGTTACCGCTCTTCATTACAGCCTGTTTAGCCATCTTGAAGTGCTTGGACTTGGAACCCCAGTAACCCTTTGCGAGCTTGAGAACTTTATTTCTTCTTGCGCGGGTAGTAACCGCACCCTTTACTCTTGCCATTTCTTATTTCCTCCTGTTTTTTGGTAGTTGATCAACCGATCATTGCTCTTACGTTGGGAGCCATGGATTCGCTGAGGTATCCTGCCTTACGGAGGTGTCTCTTGCGCTTGGTTGTCTTAAGGTTGGTCTGATGACGGCGGTTGATGTGGTTGAACTTAACCTTGCCGCTCTTGGTGAGAGAAAATCTCTTGGACGATGCCTTATGTGTCTTGATCTTAGCCATTTTGTTTTCCATTTCCCGATGACTTCTGTATTTTTTCGGGCGCATACCGACTTCGGTCACCGTCGAAGCCGACCCGCTGTGCCGCAAACGCGGCTGTTATTCGGTAGGTTTTTCTGCCTTCGGCTTTGATTTGCCGGGCTTGATGGGAGAGAGGAACATTATCATAGATCTGCCCTCCATAGCGGGCTGCTTGTCGACGCTTCCCTTTTCTGCGCACGCTTCCTCAAACTTCTTGAGAAGCTCGATTCCAAGCTCGGTGTGGCTGAGCTGACGGCCTCTGAATCTGACCATAACTCTTACCTTGTCACCGTTTGAAAGGAAACGGAGCGCGGCCTTCACCTTCGTATTGAAGTCGTTTACGTCGATATGGCAGGAAAGCTGGATCTCCTTTATCTCGGCGATCTGCTGCTTCTTTCTTGCTTCCTTCTCCTTCTTGTCGCGCTCGAAGCGGAACTTTCCGTAGTCCATAATACGGCATACGGGTATCTCGCCCTGGGGAGCGATAAGAACGAGATCGTAACCCTTATCGTACGCGGTTTCAAGCGCGGAGATCGCACTGATAACGCCGATCTGCTCACCGCCCTCGCCGATTACGCGAACCTGCTTCTGACGGCTGAAGCCGGGGAGGGTGAAGATCGCCTCGTTTATTGTCATATCCTTTGAGTTGCCTTTCGCTGCTATGGTAAAACACCTCCGAAAATTACGTTTCCCGCAAAAACAAAAAATGCGCGGGCGTCAAGAAACAGATCCCGTGCAACATTACCGCTTTCGCGGACAGATAGGATATCAACCGGCAAACAATATCTGACGGTGAGAGCGGTGCTCTGCTTCTTTTTAAGACAACTCATTATAGCATGCCTATTTCCGTTTGTCAACATCTTTTTGAAAAAAATTCAACTTTTTTGTTTTCGTCAAACACTTGTTCTTGACAAATGAGTTTTTTTGCGATATAATATCCTTCCGACAGTATAAAAATGCCGAATTTTCCCGAAAGGAGCCGAAAAAATGCGTTTAAGTGCAAAAGGAAAAGAACATACGAAGCGTTTTCATCCCGACGACCGCCGATGCTGCAAGGTCGAATGTGTCTGCGCCTGCACGGGACTTCTCTTCTTTCTCCCTCTCGTTTCGGTTCCGAGCTCGAAATTCGGTAGATTCTGGGCAAATCAGGGACTCATAATGCTCTTCTGCGAAATTTTAATGCTGATAGTCGGCTTCCTTCTTTCATGGATCTTCGGCTTGCTCGCGCTGATACCGTTTATCGGCATTGTCTTCAACGTTATAAAGGTGATCGCGCTTATCGCACTTGGACTTGTCGCGCTTTTCGTCATCGTACTTCAGGGCTCATTCGCAGCGCGCGGACGTGCGATCGATATGCCGTTTGTCGGCTTTATGAGATTTATAAAATAAATCTTGACAATTTCAATTCCCGAGGCGTTCGCCTCGGGAATTTTCTTTTTACCCGTTGACTATCGGGGCAAAATGTGGTACAATTAATCTGTATTATTTTTTCGGAGGCGCATAATGCAGACACTCGGCTTTAATAACGACTTGTATATCAAAAAACAGTCTGAAATGATTGCGAAAAGAATAAACGACTTCGGCGGAAAGCTCTACCTTGAATTCGGCGGAAAGCTTTTCGACGACTATCACGCATCGCGTGTTCTGCCCGGCTTCGCCCCCGATATCAAGCTGAAAATGCTGCTCAATATGGCAGACCGCGTTGAAATGGTTATCGTTATCAGTGCCTCCGATATCGAAAACCAGAAGATACGCTCCGACATAGGAATTTCATACGACGCCGACGTTCTCCGTCTTATAGACGCATTCCGCGATGCGGGACTGTACGTCGGAAGTATAGTAATAGGAAGATATACGGGACAAAGAAGCGCCGTGCTCTTCAAGGAACGTCTTGAAGGACTCGGAATGAAGGTGTACCTGCACTATCCGATCGAGGGCTACCCGCTCAACGTCAAGCACGTCGTAAGCCCCGAGGGACTCGGCAAGAACGAATATATCGAGACCGAGCGTCCGCTCGTAGTCGTAACCGCGCCCGGACCGGGAAGCGGAAAGATGGCGACCTGCTTATCTCAGCTTTATCACGAAAACCTCCGCGGGGTC
The DNA here is from genome assembly GCA_964630635.1 of uncultured Ruminococcus sp. Classification (GTDB taxonomy): domain Bacteria; phylum Bacillota; class Clostridia; order Oscillospirales; family CAG-272; genus Colimorpha_A. The sequence continues at coordinate 2,811 of CAZVVM010000083.1, forward strand.
AAGGCGGGATACGCGAAGTACGAGACCTTCCCTATCTGGAATCTCCCGCTTTCGCACCCCGTAAACCTCGCTTACGAGGCGGCAACAGCCGATCTTAACGACGTCAATATGATAGACCCGTACCATCTTGAGGCGTACGGCAAAGCGGCTGTAAACTATAACAGAGACGTTGAGAACTTCCCCGTTCTTCGTGCGATATTTGAAAAAATATACGGAAAATGCCCCTACAAGTCTCCGACCGATATGGGCGTAAATATGGCGGGCTTCTGCATATCCGACGAGGATATCGTGAGAAGCGCGTCGAAGGACGAGATCATACGCCGTTACTACAAGATACTCTGTGACGGCCTGAAAAACGGCAAGCAGAACAGTGAAGCGGTAACGAAGATGGAATTCGTTATGAACCAGGCAGGCGTCACGACCGACGACCGCGCCGTCGTCACCGCCGCAAACCAAAAGGCAGAGGAAACGGGCAAGCCCGCGTCGGCTCTTATGCTGCCCGACGGCAGAATAGTTACGGGAAAGACCTCGTCGCTCCTCGGTCCCTCCGCCGCGCTTCTGTTGAACGCACTCAAAGCTCTCTCGGGCATTGATAAGGATACCGACGTTATAAGCGAGTCGGTCATCAAGCCGATACAGGAGCTTAAAACGGGCGTTCTCGGAAATCACAACCCCCGCCTGCATTCCGACGAGGTGCTGATCGCTCTGACGATAAGCGCAAGCTTCGACGAGAATTCCGCCAAGGCGATAGGGCATCTTTACGACCTTCGCGGCTGTGAGGCACATTCGACGGTGATCCTTCCGCAGTCCGACGAGGACTCGTTCCGCAAGCTCGGCGTCAATATGACTTGCGAGCCGAAATATACGTCGAAGAAGCTTTATCACAAGCAGTAAACGATTTCTATTGACAACGTCAAATTTTTAAGGTATCATAAAAATACGAAATTCTAATGTAAACGGACGGTCAGATTATGAAAAGCTCCGCGAAAGAAATGGTAATGTTCAGAAATTCCCGAAAGGGCTATGATAAGAACGACGTAAACCGCTATATAGAGGATATGAATATCCGCTTCACGACGGCTGAAAACCGTTATATAAGCACGGTAAGAATGCTTGAGCAGGACGTTGAAAAGCTTAAAGCAAACGCAGGCAGCGCCGAAGAGCTTGAAAGTGCGAAGAGCGAGCTTGAAAATGCTAAAGTGAAGATCGCCGAGCTTGAAGAAGCGCTTGCAAACGCCAAGGCAGAGCTTGAAAAGGCGCAGGCGGATTTTGAAGAAAAGCTCGCCAATATGCCGGAGGAAGAACAGAAGACCGAGCTTTCGATAACCGATACCGAAAGCAAGCTCGGAAGCATACTCGTAAAGGCAAATCTCGACGCGCAGAAGATCCTTTCCGACGCAGAGGAAGAAAGCCGCCGCAAGATCGCAGAGGCAGAAAAAGCGGCAGACGGCATCCGCTTCGACGCCGCGGTTTCGGCTCGCATTATGACCGAGACGACGAAAAAGGAGCTTGCCGCGCTCACGGAAGAATACGTGAAAAACCTGAACGCCCTCTCCGCCGAGAGCGCAGAGGAATACAAGCGTTTAAGCGAAGAGCTGAAGGCCAAGTTCGAACAGGCGGAAAGCGCCGCTAAAGAGAAATTAAATTTTTAAAATGAAAACCGAGAGCTGATCGCTCTCGGTTTTTTGTTTTAATTAAAGCACCTTATAATTTATCAATCTGCGGCTTCCGGAGAAGTTTCCGAGTATTTCAAGAGTTACTGTAAACTCGATCTTTTCTCCGTCAAGGGTTGCGCTGCACGTCATCTGCACCACAGCGGAATACGCGCTGTCCGAATATTTATAGTATTCAAGCACGTTGAGCGCACCGTAGGAAATGCTCTTGTACTGCGGGGCGTTATAAAGGGTGCGGTAAGTATCCTTCAAGGCGTAATACGCGGGGGAATTATACGGAGTATACGCTATCACGGCGTTGTAATTGCTTTCAAGACCGCTGTTCGCGCTGTAAACGTACTTGATGTACGCCTTCATATAATTGGTAAGCGCTTTCGTGACGGTCGAAGAGGGCGTGCCGCTCGGCGTACAGTTGAATACTGTCTTACCTTCCGCCGAATAATATGCGTTCACCGAAAGCGGCTTGCCGTTTTTATCGGTTGCCGTAATGCTTGGCTCGGTCATAAGACCCTTCACTGTATATTCGGTAAGATACGGACGCTGCTTTGCGTATCCACTCACGCCCGAAAGAATTGGAAGCTCGCGCTTTTTTGCCGTAATATCTGCGGAAATGAGCGTCTTACCGTTCACCTTGACGACGGCGTAATCGGGTGCCATAATAACGACGCTGCTCGTCATTTCATCGGGCAGGCGGTAAACGCCGTCCTCATCCGTCAGCTCAACGCCGTTATAGGTCACCGTCACGTCGGGAGCTTTAAACATTCCCGTCAGCTGATAAACGTTCGATACCGGCATACCCGACATTTCATTTTCAAATCTCGTAAGGAAGGGATACGGCAGCTTCGATTCCGAAATATATTCACGGTCGACGGGCTTGCCGTTCACGGTGATTACCGCGCCCTCGGGAACGGTAAAGCCGTAGCTTTCGGTCATATCGGTCGGATAATCGTAATGGAGAACTCCGCCCTCTATCGACGAAGCGTTCAGACGTTTTCCCTCGTAAACGACGCTTACGTCGGGCGAAAGGAAGAGCCGTCCGAGAGAATATCTGTCACTTGGGTATTCATCCGCGAGCGCGTCTTCAAATTCAGAAAGGCGGTAATAACGCGCCTGAACTGCCCCGGCTCTTTCAAGCTCGACGCCGTTCACCGTCACGATGGCGCCCGACGGCACCTCGACGACGAAATCGTTTCCGAGAGCAAAGTTTTTGCTTACCTTAAAGCTTTTCACGCTATATGCGTTTCCGCCGATAAACGTCTTTTTAAGAACAAGCGTATATACCTCTTTGCCGTCAAGATAAACGGCATATTTCGGCGCAGATTTCTTAAAGCCGTCGGCGCGCGCAAACGATATATCTCCGCTTTTGAGCAGCTCCCTCATCTTGTGCTCTACCTGCGGAAGCTCCTCGTATTCGGACAGATTTTTCTTTATATATCCGTCAAGCTTATCGTAAAGCTTATTCACCGAAAGACCGTCGATATACTTGTCCGCTGCCTCGTATGCCGAAGAGCGCGCACGGCTGTTGCCGACGGCAAATCCGACGGTAACCGTAAGCACTATTACGGTCAAAACAGCCGCTATAAGGAACAGCGGCCTTGGGAGCCGCCGTAACGTTTTTTCATTTATCTTCATTCTTTACCTGCTATGCGTACAAACGAATCGAAGTCGGATATTATACCCTCTGCGCCTTTTTCTATGAGCAGTTCGGCAGGTCTGTATCCCCAGTTCACGCCGTAGGGGTGCATTCCCGCGTTTACCGCCGTCGCCATATCTACGTCGGAATCTCCGATGAAGGCGATCTCATCGGGCTTGGCTCCGAAAAATCCCGCTATGTAGAGCGCACCGTCGGGTACGGGCTTATGAGGGAACTCCGTTCCGCCGCCGAGAACCTTATCGAAAACGTCGGGGAAAAGAGCAGCCACAATACGCTTCGTGCAGGCGTCGTGCTTGTTCGAATAGACCGCCATTTTCGCGCCGTTTTCCTTACAGTAGTTAAGGATCGCGTTTACGTACTCGTACGGCTTCGTATATGTAAGACAGTTTTCGTTGTAAATTTCAAGATACGCGTCAATGACCTCGTTTATAAACTCCTCTGTCTTTTCTACGTTCTCGGGCAGACACTTACGCACGAATTCTCTCGTTCCGTAATTTATAGATGCAAGCACCTTCGCGTCGTCTACGGGTGAAAAGCCGTATTTTTCAAAAGTCAGATTCATAGCATTGCGCAGATCCCCGATGGTATAAGCCAGGGTGCCGTCGAGGTCAAAAATAAAATACTTAAACATAATTATCCTTTCAGTCGGGAAGCTCGTCAATAAGGTCTATAAACCAATAAGGCAGATCGGAATCGCAGTCGACGAGCTTTCTGTTTTCCATCGTCGCAACCTGACGGAACTTTACCGTGTTGTCAAAGAGAATCGCGTTATCGCAGAGCGGAAGCACCTGGCGAAGGTTAGAATTAAGCTGCGCGTAACGCTTGATTATAAACTCGTCGGCAATTCCGTGACCGCCGTTCGCCATTCGCAGATGCACTCTTTCAAGCGCAACGCTCAAACGGTCGATACCGACGAAATAAAGCGTGACGGTAAAGCCCTTTTCCTTTGCAGCGTTTATCTGACGTATGATCGCGGCGCCGGGAAGGGTCGTTTCAAGGTGGAACGATATTCCCTTTTCGATCTGCTCGCTTATCATTGCCATAGCCGTTCTTCCCGCATATATCTGCGCGCGCGGATCGCGCCAATCGCCCTGTTCGAGAGCAAGCTCGTCGATATTTATCCTCACGCCGAGATCCTTATCCGTCTCTTTAAGCACGCGGTAGAGCGAGGTCTTGCCCGCGCCGTTTATTCCCGCGATTATCGTAAAGGTCTTTTCGCTCACAGCAGTATCTCTCCTACGATCTTTTCCTGTGCAAGCTGAAGCTTCAGGTTTATAAGCGCGCGGAGAAATATCTTCTCTTCTCTGTCGTCGGAGAGCGACAGCTCCGTTTCAAGCTCGCTGACCGTCATATCCTTAAAAAGCTCGTATAAGCTTTCCTTGTTTTCCATAATTTATCCTTTCGGCTGAAAAGGCGGCTCAAAATGAGCCGCCTTTTTATTACGCCTTGATTATGATTTAACCTTTTCGACGAGCGCCTTGATTCTCTCGGCGGGCTTGAGAAGATGGCTTATCGTCTTGTCGCGGTTAAGAGTGTCGATTATAAGCGCGACGTATTTTCCGAGGTCGACCTCTGCGTACCACTCACGGGAAAGAAGCTCGTGGGAGCGGTAGATAAGGTTGGTCGTGAATATCTTCGTAATATCGCCCTTTTCAAATGCTTTGTCGATCGCCTCGTAGCCCTCGCAGAAGAGTCCGAAGGTAGCGAAAGCGAAGATGCGGTTTGCTCCGCGCTCCTTCAAGCTGGAAGCAACGTCGAGAATCGACTGACCCGAGGAGATGATATCGTCAACGATAACGACGTCCTTGCCCGTAACGTCCTTTCCGAGGTACTCGTGAGCAACGATCGGGTTCTTGCCGTTTACAACGGTCGCATAGTCGCGTCTCTTATAGAACATACCGAGGTCGAGGCCGAGAAGCGAAGAATAGAACATACATCT
>CAZVVM010000084.1:0-8033 GCA_964630635.1 uncultured Ruminococcus sp.
TGCGCGTATCGACGCAGGCGAGAGAGATCTCTGCCTCGCAACCGGATCGCGTGTTCTTCTCGGTATCACGAAGGCGTCTATCCAGACTAACTCCTTCCTCTCCGCAGCATCCTTCCAGGAGACCACAAAGGTTCTTACAGAAGCCGCTATCAAGGGTAAGACCGACCACCTTCTCGGTCTTAAGGAGAACGTGCTTATCGGTAAGCTTATCCCTGCCGGAACCGGTATGGAACGCTACCGCAGCGTAGAGCTCGAGAAAGTCGAGCCCGAAGCAGAAGCACCTGCCGAGGAAACCGAAAACGCATAAATAACTTAAAGGCACTCCGAAAGGAGTGCCTTTTCTTTTCTCGGGGCGTTGTTTTACCTTCTCCAGCGGGAGAAGGGGGGACCACCGAAGGTGGTGGATGAGGTGTTCCAAAAGTAAACTAACTAATTTGAAATATACTCGGATTTTTCACCTGACACCTCATCCGACTGCTCCTTCGTCGCAGCCACCTTCTCCCGCTGGAGAAGGTAAATAACGTGGCGAGAATTTCGGGCGTTTCTCGGTAGGGGAGGGGCTTGCTCCTCCCGTAGGGCGGGCGAACTGTGTTCGCCCGCCCTACGACAATGCAAAATCCCACTATTGACAAATATTTTTTACCGTGCTATAATGATAGTGCCAAACAATCTTAATATTCATAGTTATAGGTTTTTTCTCGTTATGGGATAACTATAGCTTTTTCGTCATACAATAAGCAAACACGTTTCGGTAAAAACGCTGCTCCTGCTTATTGTATAGTGAACCTATGCTATGAAGAGATTGTTTGGCGACAATTGGAGTCAGCGTTTTTCGGTGCGGTGACTTCGGTTGCCGCACTTTTTAATTTTTGGAGGAAAAGAAAATGAAAAAAATACTATCACTGTTGCTGCTTTTCGGAACTTTATTGATGTTTGTTTCCTGCGATGAAAGAGAACAGGAAAAGCCGCTCGACATGACACTTTACAATGAGTTTGAGGTAGCTGAAGGCGAGATATACAAAGGAGTATTTGGCACGAAGGAAACAACCGTTAAGCTTGCGAACGGTATGGGAGAGGTCGAATTGCGAACTACGCAAGAGGTTAGCGCAGAGGTTTCTTGCATTATTGTAGAGCGTGTTGTGTTTGCTTCTGCTGTGATTGAAGGCGATATTTTAACACTCAGCGGAAGAAGATACGTTGTTTATCAAAGGCAAGAATATATTGGGACGGGTGCCGAAGAATATAAGTCAGAATGCAGAACCTCTTATGAAGAACAATTCGCATCTAAAAAAATTGACAAAAATTCATACGAGCGTTTGATTGCATTGTTGAACGGAGAAGAGATGCTTTTGGCATGCGCCGATGGATCGGAATCTGACAATTATTGTGAAATTAAAATACAACTCGGTGAAGAAAAAAGCTGTAGAGTTCTAAAGTGTAGCTCGGACGAACAGTTAGAATCAACAGATAATTCTGTAATACAGAAGATAGATCAGGAATACGAATACACATCCGATGGAAAGCTTGTCAAGAGTGTGATATACGGTAAAAATGAGTTCATTATTAATGCCGATGAGAACGATCTTACCATTGTTACGTATCACGCAGACGGAAAGACCGTTAAGATAGCGGAGCGTTTTGGACCTAATTCTGACGATAACATGGGCTACGATACAACAGACCCTATGGAACGTCACGAATATAGAGAGGACGGAACTAAAGAGCGTACAATAGTTGAAAGACATTCATATACGGGATCGGATTTGGCAATTCACATTGAAGATCCTTTTGTCGATGGCGATCCTATGACAGTAGTGTACTACAAACGCATTTTTGAGTATGATAAAAAAGAGAATTTGATTACGGCAAAGGGCTATGACAAGCAAGAAAAACTCCAGTGTGTATATAACATGGAGTATGATGGAAGCGGAAACAGAATTAGTCAAGATGAATATGACGGTCAGGGTAACATTACAGGACAGATTACCAAGCAGTATGATGAAAATGGGATTTGTATTTGCGAAAATGAATATGACGGCAACGGTATTATCGTTCGTTCTGTTGAAACTGATCCTGATAAACCTTCTAATGAAGTAAAGTTTTTCAGTGATGGCAACCTTACTTTGAGAATTGAGATGCTTTTTTATGAAGAAGATGAAAAGGGTGGCACAGAACTCGTGGAATTTGGTTCTGTAAACGGATATTATATAGTGGGCGTAAAGTCCCGAATTGATTATGACGCAGACGGAAACATAACTTACAGCGTCGAATACGACAAAGACGGAAACAAAATAAACGAATAATCAAAAAACTCTCCTGCCGTGCAGGAGAGTTTTTATCAGTGCGAAAGTCCGCCTTCTTTGATATAGTCCGCAAGCAGGTCGCGGGCGTAGATCGGCTCGTCAAGACGAGTGATCTCGGTCAAGCGGTTGGGCGCGTAGGACGATGAATAGCTGTCGACAATGATATAGTAAATTCCGTTCGGGTCGAGGTTCTTTTTAACGCCCTCGCCGTAGGAATCGTAGTAGATATAGTAGCTGCTTGAATCAAAGAACCGGTTTTTCAGATCAGAGCCCTTTATCGAGCAGAGGACAAGGTTATTGTCAAACGGGAAAATGGAGTATAGGTCGCCGTACCGTATCTCGCCCGCTTCAAGGTCGTAGGGTGAACGCGCGGAGAGGTATCCGCCGCCGAGTACGATGTCGTACTGATCGCCCCAAAGCTCAACGCCCTTTTCGTAATAGAGCTGTGCGATAACGTCGCGCAGATAGTCGGAGCTTCTGTAGGTCGGAGTCGTACCAAGTACCTCGTCGCCTGCCGCGATCTCGTCCTTGTATTTATTAAGAAGCTCGTTTACGATAGGAGAATCGGGAAGCTGATAGTATTCGTTAGTCCTTATGAATTTTGCCTCAAGGACTGCCTTGTTGCCGTTTGCCACATTGTATCGTGCAGATGCGTATGTGATACCGTCGTTGTCGCCGCCGCCTTGAAGATGCCAGATGCCCTCGTCGTCCGCCTTGACATAGCTTCTATGCGTGTGACCCTCGAAAACGAGGTCAACGTATCCGCGCGAAAGGGTTATGTCGTAATATGACGTGCCGTAATTTACGCTTCCGTTCGTACCGCCGTCGTGGAGCGAGTATACGATAAACTCGACGCCTTCCTCTGCACGCAGACGCTCCGATTCCGCCTTGACAAGCTCGGTCAGCTCGTCGCCCGTCTTGAAATAAACGCCTTCAACCTTTTCGGGAGCGATAGAGGAATAGCAGTCGCCTATCGCGCCGATGATTCCGACGGTTACGCCGTTAAGCTCAACGACGGCGGAGCTATCGCAGTATTCGACCTGCTCGTTAGTCTCACGGTCGTAAATATTTATCGCAAGGAACGGGAACTCTGCAAGCGCCTCGTTTTCGATTATCGCTTCTTCGCCCCAGTCAAATTCGTGATTTCCGAGGGTCATTGAGACGAAGCCAACACGGTTCATCCATTCGGTCATCATATTGCCCGAGGTCAGGTTCGATTCGGGGCTTCCTTGCCACATATCGCCCGACGCGAGAAGAACTGTGTTCGGATTATTTGCGCGCGCCTGCTCAAAATAGGTCGTCAACTCGTCAACACCGGGCTGTGAATCGGTGTCGGAGAACTTTCCGTGCAGGTCGTTCAGCGCGTAAAAATCGAAATATACGAGGACGAGCTCCTTGCAGCGGTCGCAGTAGCCGTTATCGTCCTTGTCTTTATGGTTGCCGTCGCACTTTTTGTCGGTGTTCCTTCCGCAAGAGGAACAAATCAGCGCAAAAAGTGCCAAAATCAGCGCCAAAAAGCGCGTTTTTAAGCCGTTTTTCATCGTTTTTCTCCGTTATTTTCGTTAAATACATTATATACGATTTTAGGTCTGCCGTCAATATGATATTTCGCGGCGTAATATAGACCGCTTGGTTTCTTTTTTTCACCTCTTGACGGTTCAGTATTTACTTTTACCAATTATTGTGATATAATCATTACAATAACCTAAATAATTAGGGAGGAATTAACAATGAGTGTTAAACACACAGAGGTTTTCGGTATTACCGAGGACGTTGCAAAGGGCATACTTGAAGCGGCTCTGCGCACGGGCGGCGACTTCGCCGAGGTATATATTGAAAATTCGGCAAACGAAGTTTTGCTTATGCGCGAGAGAAAGCTCGCAAACGCAAATGCGTCAAAGGTAATGGGCGCGGCTGTCCGCGTTATCAAGGACGGAACGGAGGTAAACGCGTCGGTTACCGATTTCACACCCGAAAAGCTTATGGCTACCGCGAAGGTGCTTGCTGACAGCTTCGAGGGCGAGAAGAGAGTCGACGTTCTTCCTTTCGTCGAAAAGACCGTTCCGACCGTGGTCGATCCCAAGTACATCCGCGGTGAAGATTACGAGGAAGAGTTCAAGCTTCTTTCGGGCGCGACCGAGGGCGCGTACGGCTACAGCCACGAGATCGTTCAGGTAATGGCTAACCTCACGAAGAAGGAGCAGAGAATATTCGTATTCGCAAGCGACTCCACCTGGCAGACAGACTACCGCTGCAACACGAGAATTATGTGTCAGGCGATAGCGAGCGACGGCAAGGATATGCAGCCCGCTCACAGCTCGTTCGGACGCAATCAGGGTATGGAGATGTTCGAGGGCTTCGATCCCGTTCAGTTCGGACGCGATGCGGCGTTCAACGCTGTTGAGATGCTTCACGCAGATCAGATGCAGGGCGGTGAGATGCCCGTCGTAATTCACAACGGCTTCGGCGGAGTTATTCTACACGAGGCGTGCGTTCACGGTCTTGAAGCGACATCCGTTGCAAAGGGAATGAGCGTATTCTGCGGAAAGCTCGGCGAAAAGGTTGCATCCGACATCGTCAACGCCGTTGACGACGGTACGGGCGAGAACCTTTGGGGCTCGATCAACGTTGACGACGAGGGAACACCCGCGAAGCGCAATCTTCTTATTGAAAACGGTATTCTTAAATCCTATCTCGTTGACAAGAGAAATTCTACCAAGATGAATCACCCCGTAACCGGCTCGTCGCGCCGTGAGTCGTACAAGTATCAGACGACCTCGCGTATGACGAATACCTATTTCCTCCCAGGCGAATCGACCTTCGAGGAGATCATCGCGAATACCAAATACGGACTTTTCGCAAAGGAAATGGGCGGCGGCTCGGTCAATCCCGCAACGGGCGAATTCAACTTCGCGGTAGACGTAGCGTATATGATAGAGGACGGAAAGATCACGAAGCCCGTCAAGGGTGCAACTCTCGTCGGCTCGGGCAATGACGTTCTTCTTCGAATAGATATGATAGGTAACAACCTTGAATACGGCTACGGTATGTGCGGCTCTATGAGCGGATCTGTTCCGACTATCGTCGGTCAGCCGACCATAAGAGTATCGAGTATGACTGTCGGCGGAAAGGGAGGTAAATAATAATGACTCTTCAGAACGTAATAAAAAGAGGTCTTGAGCTTGGCCTTGAAGCAGTCGAGGTCTATGCAAACACCTCCGAAAGCAATACGATAAAGCTTGACGACGGCAAGCTCGAATCATACAATATCAAGGAGATATTCTCGGTTTCGATCCGCGGACTCAAGGACGGAAAGATGGCGTACGTCAATTCCGAATCGCTCGACGACGATGCGATCGAGAGCGTTCTTCAGAGTCTTGTCAAGAACGTTGACGCGCTTGACGCGACCGAGCCGGAATTTATGTATGAGGGCGGAGCTACCTATACCGAGGTTCCCGAGGTGAAGTCGGACTATAAGGAGCATACGACGTCAGAAAAGATCGCAATGCTTAAAAAGCTTGAGAGCGAAGCGCTTGCAAAAAGCGACAAGATCGTAAAGATCGGCTACTGCCAGTATTCCGAGACCTCTCAAAAGACTACCCTTGTAAACTCAAAGGGGCTTGATCTGTCGAGAGAAATGTCCTATACTACGACCTTCCTCGGCGCGCTTGCAAGCAACGGCGAGCAGACCGTCGTCGGTATGTCGGGCGATATAAACCTTAATTTTAACGATATTGAGCTTGACCGCCTCGTAAACGAGTCGACCGAGTCGGCTCTTTCCCAGCTTGGTGCGGGTGCTATTGAGACGGGCAAATATCCCGTAGTATTCAAGCGCGACGCGGCAAGCGAGATTCTTTCTGCGTTCTCGTCTGTATTCCTTGGAGACAGCGCGCTCCGCAAGATGACGCTTCTCACCGACAAAATCGGCACGAAGGTGTTTGGCGATAATATTACCATCGTTGACGATCCCTTCTCCGACGTTGCTCTTATCAAGTATCCCTTCGACGACGAGGGCGTTCCTTGCCGCGTGAAGAACGTCGTTGAAAACGGTGTGTTCTGCGGATTCCTTAATAATCTTAAGACGGCTAACTTCCTTAACGCCGAGCCGACGGGCAACGGCTTCAAGGCAGGGGCGGGCATCTCGGCTTCTCCGACGAACCTTTATCTTAAGGAAGGCAATCTCACAAAGGACGAGATCATCGCAACTGTCGAAAACGGCATCTACGTCACCGAGGTAAACGGTCTGCACGCAGGTCTTAACCCGATTTCGGGCGCGTTCAACGTTCAGGCATCGGGCTTCGTCATCAAGGACGGTAAGCTCGACAGACCCATTACGCTCTTCGTCGTAAGCGGTAACTTCTATGAGATGATGAATGACGTCGCCGAGATCGGCAACGACATCGAAAAGCGTTTCGTAAACGTCGCTTGTCCTACGATAAAGATCGGCTCGCTTGCGATTTCGGGTAAGTAAATATTATTGTAACGGCAGAGGCGTTTCGCCTCTGCCGAAATTATAAATGTCGGAAGAATAATGGAACGAAATGATTTTCCGAAGAGAAAAGAACTTCGGTTGAAAAATTATGATTACAGTGCCAAAGGTGCATATTTTGTGACGATATGTGTCAAAGAGAGAAAGAGGATTCTCTCGAAGCTGACAAAACCGCAGGTAGGGGTCGGCACCCTCGACGACCCGCGATGCGGCACGGCGAACAAATATTTGTGTTTAACTGAAATCGGAAAAACGGTTGAGAAAAACTTGCTCTCAAGTGAAAATATATCGGGTGTAAGGATAGATCAATACGTAATAATGCCCGATCACATACATGCGATCATATTTCTGGAGCCGAATGAGTATTCCAAACCTCAAGACGGGTCGTCGAGGGCGCCGACCCCTACCAACGAGATGATTCCTCACGTTGTTTCTGCATTCAAACGTTTTTGTAAAAGGGAACTTGGCGACAACATATTCCAACGCGGTTATGTTGAGCATATAATTCGTGATAAAGAAGACTATGATACGAGGGTGAAATACATTTGCGAAAATCCGGCTCGCTGGTATTATGACAATATATAGCCAAAGAAAAAATCCCCCGATTTCGGGGGATTTTGTTTGTTATATCAGCACTTAAGCTCTGCGCGCTTTGCAGCAGACTGATAGAGCAAGTCGAGAAGCCTTGCGCTCTCAAGAACGTTGTCGATATGGCTTCTGGTCTTAACGCCTGTTTCGACCGACTCGAGGAACGCCTTGTCCTCTGCAACGTAGAAGTCGGGGTTGTCGTGATCGGTCGTGTGAGCTTCGAGGGTCTTTGCATCCCAGTAGGTGAACTGTCCGCAGTACTTAAGACGTGCGCCCATCTTGTCACCGAGGAAGTCGATATACATTTCGTCGATTCCGACGTTCTGCGCCCACGCGCCGTTGAAAGAGATGCTTGCCTTGTCGGTACGGACGTAGCCGGTGATGAAATCGTCAACGTCGTTCGTTCCGTTTTCAACGTCTGCAGTATCCTCTGCCCACATATTGGTGTACTTATATTCCTTCATATCCTTTGCCATCTCGCAGTAAGCGTCACAGGTAACGTCGAGGAGCTTGGGTGCGCCGAGGATGTAAAGGATGAGGTCGAGGAAGTGTACGCCCCAGTCGATAAGAACGCCGCCGCCCGACTGTTCCTTAGTCGTGAACGCGCCGCCGAGACCGGGAATGCTTCTGAAGCGGCGGAAGGAAGCGTAAAC
>CAZVVM010000085.1:0-7917 GCA_964630635.1 uncultured Ruminococcus sp.
CTTGTGCTTTGTACTTTCTCTTCTGTTGTTCAATTTTCAAGGACCGCTTCGCCGCATTCCCAGACACGCTTGTCTTTCTCGCGGCGGAATTTTAGTATACCACGAAGCAAACCGTTTGTCAAGGGGTTTTTCAAACTTTTTTAAATTTTTTTCAAAAAAGTTTTTTGCGGCTTTTGCGCTTACCGTTCAGGCGATTGCCCTCTCAAAAGCGCTTGACTATTATAGCAGAGGATTTTCAATCTGTCAACACTTTTTTTGAGATTTTTTTCACTTTGTTAAAGGCGTGTCAAAATGACAAATTTTCAGCGTCTCATTTGTGCAATTTGCTACTATTGTATTATTTTTCCCTTTGTAGTATAATATATTCACAGTTTACCGAAAGGAATAACGAAGTGGAACCGAAAAAAAAGCTGTTTACGTCACTCAACGCCGCTATTACCGGAGGAACGCTCAAAAAGCTCGTGCTTTCACGTCCGTCCGACAAGACGGTTATCCGCACAGAGGGGCGCATATATAATAAGGAAGGAATAATTCTTCAGCTTGAGACGCACAAGACCGATGGAAAGGTACTGCACAGGAATATTCCCGCTGCCGATGCCGCTGAGCTTGTTTCTTCGATGCTCGCCGATTACCGCCAGCTCAACCTCATAACGACGGGCGGCGATCTTGAAGCGCGGCTTTCAAGCAAGGGCAAGCTTCTCGTTTCCGGCAAGATCGGCTCTGGTGAGGCAGTGGAGCTGTCGCACGACCGCGTCAAGCAGGTGTTCTTACGCGACGGAGAGATTTATCCCTTCCTTATCGCGCTCGGCGTGAGTGACGAAAAGGGAAGAGTGTTTGACAAAAAACGCGCGAAGTTCCGCCAGATCGACCGTTTTCTTCATTATATCGACGATATTTACCCAAAGCTCCCCCAGGGTGAGCTTTACGTCATCGACCTCTGCTGCGGAAAGAGCTATCTGACATTTGCCGCGTACTGGTTCTTGACCGAGATTAAGGGCAGGGCGGTCAAAATGGTCGGCGCGGACTTGAAGCAGGACGTTATCACCTACTGCTCCTCGGTTGCGGAGAAGATCGGGTTTAACGGACTTTCCTTCGTTTGCTGTGATATTTACAAATTCGAGCCGGAACGCCGTCCCGACCTCGTTCTCTCGCTCCACGCCTGCGATATTGCGACCGACATAGTACTCACCAACGCCGCACGGCTCGGTGCAGAGGTGATTCTCTCAACCCCTTGCTGTCAGCACGAGATAAATTCGCAGTTAAATACCCGATCCGAGCTTGGCTCGGCACTTTCGCCCGTTCTTAAGCATTCGCTCATCCGCCAGAAGCTCGCCGTTGCGCTCACTGACGCGCTCCGTTGCAAGCGCCTTGAGGCGTCCGGATATTCCGTCGACGTGACCGAGCTTATCGACCCCGAAAATACGCCGAAGAATCTTCTTATCCGCGCCGTCCGCACTCAAACGAGCGAGCGCAGAAGGGAAGCGGCAAGAAAAGAATTTGACGATCTGTGCGCCGCATTCGGCATTTCGCTTTTCGGCGGAAACGGTTCAGACACCGACGCGCCGACACGCGTTATATATAATAAGGAAGAAAAGTGACGAAAAAACAATGATTATTGACTTCCACGCGCACTGTTTTCCCGACTCCCTCGCCCCTAAAGCACTCGCTTCGATGCAGAAGCTGAACGGTCTTACGCCGTCAACGGACGGTACGGCATCGGGGCTTGAGGCAAAAATGAGGGCAGACGGCGTCGATTTTGCCGTTGTCTGCAACATCGCAACCAATGCCCATCAGCTTCCGAAGGTAAACAGCTTTGCCATTGATATAAACGATTTTTCCCGAACGCTCATCGCGCTCGGCTCGGCTCATCCCGACAGCGAAATTCTTGAAGACGAGCTTCAGCGCCTCGTTGACCACGACATAAGAGGCATTAAGATCCACCCCGAATATATGCCGTACTATATTGACAGCCCCGAATGGGACAGAGTTTTCTCGCTTTGCGAGGAAATGGGCATTTTCGTGCTTTCTCACACGGGATTTGACCTGGTATCACCCGAACGGATCGCCGCGACCCCCGAGCGAGTCGCCCGCGTGCTTGACCGACATCCGAATCTGACCTTCATAGCGGCGCATCTCGGCGGAAAACGCTGTTACCAAGACGTGCTGACGCAGCTTTGTGGCAGACCAAACCTTTATTTCGACACCGCCGTCATCTCCCGTCTTGATAAAAACGATGAGTACGCATCGGAAATAATCAAAAAACACGGCGCCGACAAGGTTCTTTTCGGCACCGACACGCCGTGGGGCGAGCCGAAGCAGGAAATTGAGTTTATAAAGAAGCTCGGATTTGCCGCGGCAGAGGAAGAAATGATCTTTCAGGAAAACGCGGAAAGGTTGTTGTATAGATAATAAAAATCCCCGCTATGGGGATTTTTATTGTTTTATAGGCAGACAATGGAGAACCTTCCGATTTTTACCGCGTTGTTTGTAGGGTAAGGCGATGTTACTTTGTTTTTATAACGGGTCGTCGTGGGCGCCGACCCCTACCAAGAAACGTTCAATATTTGCGCGGTAGGGGCTGGCGCCTCGACAGCCCACATAAAAACGATGTAACTTTGCTTTAGAACACCTCATCCGTCCGAGGTTTACCTCTTAGGCACACTTCCCCTGAGGGGAAGGCAAGACGATGTGGCGCTATTTTCTTATATCACCAACAAAACGGATAACGTTTGACCGTTATCCGTTTTGTTTTCCGTTAAGGTAAAGCTTCAGATTGCATCCGAGGAGAGTTTGACCGAGGAACGGTGTATTTGAGCATTTGCTTTTTAAGGTGTTGCTCGAAATCACAAGCTCCGACGACGGATCAACAAGCACGAAATCGGCGCTTTCACCCTCGCGCAGGGAAAAGCCCTCGCCGATAATTTCAGACGGCTTAAGAGCCATTATTTCGGCTATTCTGCGCGGTTTTCCCTCAAGCTCCTGAAGATAAGTCATAAGCACGGGAATCGTCGTTTCGATCGAGCAGAGACCGTACAGCGCACCGCTCGTGCCGTTCTTTTCGCTTGCCGAAAGGGGAGTATGAAGCGAGCTTACCGTGTCGATGCTTCCGTCGAAAAGCCCCTCACGGAGCGCTTCGCGGTCGCTTGACGACCGAAGCGGGGGAAGAAGCTTGCAGTTCGCGCCGTAAAAGGCAACGTCGTTCTCCGTCAAGGCAAGATGAAACGGCGAAACGCCGACCGTGACCGCCGCGCCTGCCTTTTTTGCGCTCTTTACCATCTCAAGTGCCTCTCGGCATCCGATCGCCATCACGTGCACCCTCGCGCCCGTCTCGTAAGCGGCAAACAGGAGCTTGCCCAGCTCTCCGCACTCGTCGTAACGCGAAAAGCCAACCGTTCCGCTCATTTTTGACGCGATTCCGCGCGCAAAGCCGCCGTTTTCGGTGTCCTTTATGCCTGCCGAGATATACAGAGCGTCGTTTTTCTTTATTTCACAAAGTGTTTCGTAAATATCACCGTCGCCGTAAAAGCCGTACACGATACCGCTTTTCGCGCCTTCCGATACATTTTCAGCCGTTATAACTCTGCCGTCCCCGAAGCAATTACCGCCGAGCGTCACTATCCGTCTGTATCCGCCGACCGATGCCGCCGCCGAGGCAGTTTCGAGGGATTCACTGTTTTCTCGGCACTTATCGTAGCATTTCGCGCCGATGTCGGTAAACGCAGGGAGCAGGATAGCGCCCTTTGCGTCTATTTCCTTGACCTCGGCTCCGTTCGGAAGGTCGGATATCACCCTCGACACACCGTTTTCGACCGTGAAAAGAAGCCATTTACGCGATCCGTCGTACATTATGCAGTTTTTGACCTTGTAAATCATAGAGGGTTCCTTTTCATTGATTTTGGGATAAGAAAATATTTGCCGCGTTCGATCAATTATACGCCAGCAAAAGCAATTTGGACATAATGCGCCTCCCTCCGGGAGGGAGGTGGCATTTGCGAAGCAAATGACGAAAGAAGCCCGCGATAAAAGATGTTATAGAGAGTTGCCCGTCTCCATCAGGGCGGTTCCCTAAATATTGATCTTTCTTATGCTTCTCGCCCGATGGCTCCTTCAGTCGACTTCGTCGGCAGCTCCCTCCCGGAGGGAGCCCTTTTTGCTCGTAACGCGCATCAATCTTTCAGCATATAACCCTTATTTCTTACCGTAATTATCATTCTCGTATCAAAACGCAGGTCGAGCTTTTTACGCAGATAGCGTATATAAACGTCGACTACGTTGCTGTCGCTTTCGGAAGGGAAGACCGCATCACGCGCTTCGCTTCGGGAAACCTCTTCGCCCGTTTTCGAGTACAGAAGCTTCAACAGCTCAAGCTCCTTTTTTGACAGGTCGATATTTTCACCGCGGAAGCTGACGTTATCACCGTCAATAACCAGTCCGCGCGGATCTTTTTCCTTTTTATGAAAGCGCGTAAGACCGTCGGCAAGCTTTGACGCGTCTATCGGACGCTCAATTACGATAATTCCGTCGGAATCGGTCTCCTGATAGCGGCAGCAAACGACCTTTTCGGCACCGACCGCAGTGTTTTTCACGGTTTCCATTATCTCATCGTCAAGCGTTCCGACCGTAAATACCGCATGACTGACGCTTTCGCCCGCATCGGCAGTCACCTCGGCACCGCGCTCTATAAGTTCAAGCTCGATAAGGCGCGCAAGGCGTTTTTCGCTCAACGTGCCTATCGGACAAACGAGTATTTTCTTCATTTATATATTGCCCAGCACTATCCGCGCTTCCGAACCGACGTTTCCGTCGTCAAGCACAGTCTTAAAGAGCATCGCCCCGTCGTTTTCGGCGCCGTATACCTTAAAGCCCGCACCGAGGCGCGCCTCGTGCAGATAGTTGATCGAAAGGTTTGTCACGCGTTTTCCCAACATATTGGGGATAAATCCCGAAAAAATGCGGGGATAATTCGTATTATTGAGGTGAATATTCTGGTCGCAGTCACCGTAAGTGACCGTATAATCGCCAAGCTCGCTAAAATCAACGCCGTTCGGTCTGAAGCGCATAGGCGAGACGACCTCAAGCTTCTCGTCGTCGGTACCGAAGCCGAGGTTGATCTCCTCAACGCGTATCGGCTGGCGCTTTTCGATGTCTATCGCGCCCCAAAAGGCGATCATCGCCGCGATCTTCTCGCCGTTACGCTCGATCACAGTGCTTCTGTTATAACCGTAACCGCGCGCCTCGTTCAGCCACGAGCTGACCGCTATTACGTCCTGCGCGTAAAGGGGTTTATATATATCGAGCGCGGCGCGGCTCAAAATAAACGCCTTACCCGACGCGCGAAGCTCGTCCATTGTCGGGCCAAAGTCCTCGTGACCGAGATTTGCAGTTTCCTGCATATATTTCATTACCGCAGTCGCGCTTGCGATGCCGTTGAGATCAACCTCCTGCGAGCTGACCTTAAAATTATAAGAAAATTTCATTTTTGCCTCGTTTTCTTCCTTATTATATATAGATTATATCACGACGCAAAACAGATTGTCAATGCCATTTATTTTTACAAAAATCGTTTTCCATTTTTTGCCATTTAGCGTTGCGTCTCGGCAGGGAAGAACCGCATTATCTATTCTTCGACTGATATAGACCGTACGCGACGGCTGAATTCCCTAAATTCTATACGCTTTTTGTGTTATCTTAAAGAAAAAGAGCAAGGGGGATAAAAAATGTGGCTTAAAGATCTATTTAAAAGTAAAAAGAAAAGAACAGAGCGTCAAAGCGTGATTTCCGTTCCCGTCGGGCGAATTTTGCCAAATCCCGCGCAGACACGCAAAAGCTTTCCCGACCTTAACCGACTGACCGAAAGCATACGCCGATACGGAATAATCGAGCCGCTGACCGTCCGCCCCGTTCCGAACGCAACTCCGCCGGGATCGAGAAAAAAGAGTAACGAGCCCGTTTACGAGCTGGTTTCGGGCGAACGCCGTCTGAAAGCGGCGAAGATAGCGGGCATCGGTGAGGTTCCGTGTGTCGTCTTATCTCTTGACGACCGAAACGCCGCCGAGATGAGTGCCGCGGCAAACAGCAACCGCGTTCCGCTGACCTTCTTTGAGGAAGCAACTGCGATGGCGGCATTTCTCGACGTTTACGGTCTGACGCAAGATGACACCGCCGCGGTATTCGGCATACCGAAATCGGCTCTGTCAAGCAAGCTGCGGCTGCTGCGCTTAACGGGCGCCGAAAAGCTGATAATCACAGGCGGCGGTCTGACCGAGCGCCATGCAAGAGCCGTCATCAAGATAGGCGACCCCGAAAAGCGGTTGGGCGTAATTCAGGAAGCCGTCCGCCTCGGGCTTTCGGTTTCCGAGACAGAGGAGCTTGTTGACCGCGTGCTTTGTCCCGCCGACGAAAAATCGAAGAAGCGCCGCGCGGCGATAAAGGACCCGCGCGTTGTCTACAACACGATAGACAAGGCAATCGAAAGCATCGAGAACGCGGGAGTTTTGGTGGAAAAGGAAAGGCGCGAGAAGGACGATACCGTCGAGCTTCTTTTCAGGATAAAAAAGCCGTCACGCAATTTTCCCTCGAAATTCCCCGAATTTTCCCCTGCGGAAGAGATCATTACTCAAACGAAGGCGGTATAAGAAAATGTTTCACGTGAAACACTCCGTTTTGCGTGAAGCTTTTTCTTTTTCTCAATGTTTCACGTGAAACATTTCGGGATATGACGTACAGCTTTTGTTTCACGTGAAACATTTCGTCCCCTCTTTTTCCCTAATTTTTCCCACTTATGCTATTACTATTGACATTTTGACGCAAAAGATATATAATAAATACACCTTTTAACGAAAAAACAGGAGATTTCTTGTGGGAAAAACAATAGTTTTCGCCAACCAGAAGGGCGGCGTCGGAAAAACCACCTCCGCAGTCAACGTAGCGGCGGCGATGGGCGCGAAGGGCAAGAAGGTGCTTCTCGTCGACCTTGACCCGCAGGGCAACACGTCGAGCGGCGTCGGTATCAATAAAAAGAATATGAAGCTTTCGAGCTACGACGTAGTCATCGGAAGAAGCACGGCTGAAAGCTGTGTAGTTGCGACGGAATTCCCAAATCTTTCGGTCATTCCCTCGAATATTTCACTCGCAGGCGCGGAATTTGAGCTTGTAACGACCGAAAAACGTGAATACCGTCTCAAAAACGCGCTTACACTCATAAAAGACGAGTACGATTACATAATTATCGACTGTCCGCCGTCACTCGGTATTCTGACGGTCAACTCTCTCGTTGCGTCCGATGCGGTCATCGTTCCGATGCAGTGCGAATATTACTCTATCGAGGGCCTTTCACAGCTTCTTTCGACGATACGCTCGGTCAAGCGCCTTTATAACCCGTCGCTTGAGCTTCTCGGAATACTCATTACGATGTATAACGGACGGCTTAATCTTTCAAGCCAGGTTATGTTTGAGCTTAAAAAGTACTACGCGTCGAAGCTGTTCAAGACCACGATACTGCGTAACGTAAGGTTAAGCGAGGCACCCGGATACGGAATGCCGATAATCTATTACGATAAGCATTGTAAGGGCACCGAAGCGTACTACGCGGTAACGGATGAGATACTTGAGAGAATATAAGAAAGGAAAAACCATGGCAAAACCGAAGAACACAGGACTCGGGCGCGGCATCGAAGCCATTTTCCTCGATAACTCGGCAGAGGAAAACGGCGGCGTAACGATGATGCGTTTGAGCGAAATAGAGCCGAACCCCGATCAGCCGAGAAGGGATTTCGACCCCGAAGCGCTTGCTCAACTCGCAGAATCAATAGCAACGCACGGACTTATCCAGCCGATAATCGTAAGAAGCACGGGAAGCGGCGAGTTTTACGAGATAATCGCAGGCGAACGCCGTTGGAGAGCGTCGAAAATGGCGGG